>JACNJD010000350.1 GCA_014382715.1 Candidatus Desulfacyla euxinica
GATTGGGAGTAAGGATATGCGAAAGGCTTTGTTCACCGCAGAGACCCCAGCACCATCCTCCAGAGGCGGATAAATCTTCTGGAGTTATGGAGCAGGCGGGACTTGCAGAACAAGGAAAACAATAGAACCAAGCCTGACGGCATAAATGAGATAGATTAGACCAGTCTGCGAATTGCATGACAGTAGAGAACTCATATTTCTTAGTTTGGAGGCAGTGAAATCATAGGAAATCTGCGTTTGTAGTAATGTGGAAACATGATCTTAATAAGCCTAACCAGTACAAGCCGAAAGCCGAGGCTTGCAAGGAATGTGACTTGTAAGCGCTTTAAACCACTAAAGGAGTTCTATGAGGTATTCCGTGACCCCACATCAACTTGACATCCTTCTTCAGGAAGGTGAAGGTACTATGTTGGAGTACAAAGAGAGTCTATCCGCCTCCTTTGCCCGCGAACTGGTGGCCCTGGCCAATACCCTGGGCGGCAGGATTCTGCTCGGGGTGCGCGATGATGGGTCAGTGACGGGCATTAACGACTCTAACGACCTGCGGGCACGCATTCAGGATATCGCTCGCAACTGTGATCCACCAGTGCAAATCCTGGTAGAACCGGCCGGTAACGTGATGGTCGTGACCGTGCGTGAAAGCAATGCCAAACCGGTACAGTGCCGCGAGGGTTTTTTCTGGCGCCAGGGGGCCGGGACTCAAAAGCTTTCCCGTGAGGAACTCCGGGACTTCTTCAGAAGTGAGGGCGTAATCCGTTTCGATCTTTCCGTCAACCCCCGGTTCCGCTTTCCCGAGGATTTCGACCGGGACAAATTCAATGCCTGGCTGGCCTTGAGCCGCATCAGTCCGCGTGCTTCCATCGAAGATATCCTAATCAACATCGAAGCCGCCGAACGATCCGAAGGAAATCTGCTCTTTCGCAACGCTGGAGTACTCTTTTTCGCCCGTGAACCGCGCCGCTTTTTCAACCAGGCTTACATCACCTGCATGTTGTTCAAAGGGACCGCACGGGTGGACATTCTGGACCGCAAGGACTTTAGTGGCGGCATCGTCGCCGATATCGAAGACAGTTTACGATTCATCGAGCGCAACACCCGCACTGCCTACCGCATCGAAAAATTGCAACGCGAGAATATTCCCGAATACCCCGTCAAAGCCCTGCGCGAGGCTATTACCAACGCGGTCATGCACCGCGACTGGTTTATTGAGGGAGCCAACGTTTTTGTGGAAATCCATGCCGACCATATCGAGGTGGTGAGCCCCGGTGGACTGCCCACGGGGATGTTGCCGGAAGACCTCGGCCATAAGAGTATACGCCGTAACCCGCTGATCGCAGACCTGCTCCATCGCATTGAATTCATTGAAAAAGCCGGCACAGGCATCAAACGGATGCGTGATGAAGCGCGAGACCGTGGCTGTCCCGATCCGGTGTACAAGGCAACCAGTTTTTTTGCGGCTTCTTTTTATCCCAACCCGGTGGTAAGGGAGCACACCGAGATGGAACTCGCCACGAATACATTTCCGGTTAAGGGCCAAGTCGGCACCAAGTTGGCACTAAGTCGGCACCAAGTCGAAATTCTGCATAAATGCCGTGAAGACAGCATGTTGGTTGATTTGATGGCAATCACTGGCCGTACCGATCGCACCAAGTTCAGGCATCAGGTCTTTGGCCCCTTGATGGAAGCCGACCTAATCGAAATGACTATCCCGGACAAGCCGCGCAGTTCCAAACAGCGTTACCGGATCACCTCGCTCGGTGAAAAAATACTGAAACAGCACATCAACAAGGGAACGACCAGCAGATGAAATTGAAATCCGCCATCCTGAGGTGCTGTTGCGCATCCTTCAAATAGCCAAATCACTTGACTTGGAGAGATGATTGGTGAAGTTCGAAAGGAATATCGCTCGTATGTTGAAATCGGAATTTCCATGGGAAGACCTCCTGAGACGGTAGGCGGTAGTTTGATCAGGAACCTTGGAGGATAGGATGAACTCTAAAGGACAGAGGCCGGGTCAGTGACTTACTCCGTTAAATGTAAGGGTTGCCATACACATGAGGTGACTGGACAGATTGTATGGTAACGGAGATTGGTAATGAGAACGAACTTTAAGAGATCTGATTTGGCTGGGCGCAAAAGAATGTTGAAAACGAAGATTGATGCTCTGTCGATGATCTTTGCTCTTTTCTTTGCCACCGGGGTTTTGGCTTTCTCCGCCGATGAGAAAGGTGTCAGTGGAAGAACAAAAGATCGTGCCATGTCCGGTTCCAGAGTAGCCTCTGATTCAACAATGGAAGGCCAAAGAGTTTTGCGGGCGTTGATTATCGGCATCAACCGCTTCCAGGATGGAAAGATCCGCGAATTGAATTATTGCCGCTCAGACGCTGAAGGCCTGACAGCCCTTATTTCAGACCGGAACTACATACCCTTCGATAGTGTAGCGGCAACAACTCTCCTTGACCATGAGGCAACAAAGGAAAGGGTTCGGGCAGCACTTGAAGATCTGGGAAGAAGGTCATCCCCTCAGGACACAGTGATCGTCTATTTCTCGTCCCACGGTATTCAGCAGAATCAGGGAGAAGCCTTCTGGGTGCTTCACGACTCACGTGTAGATATGGAGGCGTATAACAGGCGTCAGCTCCGGGTGGACCCTGAAACGGCCCTGGAACAGTCGGAAATCACGAAGCTGCTGAACGGCATCCGCGCCCGGAGGTTGCTGGTTCTCGTTGACTCCTGTTTCAGCGCCGCCACGGTCATCAGCTATCCCCGGGGCAAAAACTTCAAAGCGCCTAAGGTAAGGAACCCGTTTGATAACTTCAAAGGCGAGGGACGTGTTGTCATCACCGCATCAGAAGGGACACAGAGAGCCGCGGAACTCCCTTCATTGGGTCACGGGGCGTTTACCTATTTCCTGCTCAAAGGTCTTAAAGGCAAGGCAGACAGCAACCTGGACAACGTGGTCGAACTGTGGGAAATCTGGCAGTATTTAGACAAAAAGGTCACAGATGCTGTCCACAAAGAGGGCGGCGAACAGCGCCCTACCATTTCGAGTGTTCACCTTACCCACGGTTTTCCACTGACCACCTACCCGCTCGGTGATGTCCAGAAGCCTGCCTCGCTTCCTGGCAAACCTGACCACACGACCGCGGTACCTCCCGACGCTGAGTGGATTACAATAAACAAAGACGTTGGAATGCCGCTCCGCGTATCCCCAACAGAGATCACAAACCGGCAATTTCTCGATTTTGTTATGGCAAACCCGAAATGGCGGAAGGACCGCATTCCCGAGTATTACCACGATGGCGACTATCTGAGGCATTGGCCGGGCCCGAAAACGTACCCGAAGGGGCTGGAAGATCATCCGGTAACCTATGTCTCGTGGTTTGCGGCCAAGGCATTTGCCGAATGGGCAGGAGCACGCCTGCCGTCAGAGTCAGAGTGGACTACTGCAGCATCCGGCGGTAAAGGAACCGTCTCTCAAACCGGAGTCTCTTTAACCCGGCTTTACCCATGGGGAAATAAATGGAACCCTGCCCTGTGCAATCATCGCAGTGGCACCGACACTGGAACCGCCTCAGTCCACGCATTTGAACGGGGAGGCAGCTTGTGGCCTGGTGGGACAATCTACAACCTGTCCGGCAATGCATGGGAATGGTGCAACGACTGGGTGTTTGAGTATTTAACCCCTGCAGGAACAAAACAAATTGTTATGGCACCCGTAGGCGCAAACAAAAAGCCTGCGCTTAACAGGCTCATCAAAGGTGGTTCGTTTTTGGCAGATCGTCTCGGCTGTATGATAGGCTCAAGGGTCTGGGCCGATCCCCGGCTTTGTGCGGAAGACGGGGGATTCCGTGTGGTAAGAGACTGAAAAGAGAAAAACCGGAGGTGTTGTGAGAAAATTTTTATCCATAGCCATTTTCTTTCTGTGCCTGCTTTTGGTGGTTTCGCCCGTTCTGGCAGATGAGACGAAAGGCGTGGAGGACTCTCCCCGGGAACAAGCCCAGCGTCTTGTTGATCAAGGGCTGGCCCTGGGCGACAATTCTTTAGAGGAAGCAGAGTGCTACCGCCGCGCAATCGGGATCGACCCCACCTATGCCAGCGCCTATTTCAACTTAGGGTTCGTGTATCATTCCACGGGAGAATTGGAAAAGGCCATTGAGGAATACCGTCAATGCCTGCGCTATGATCCGAAAAGATACGATGCTCACCGCAATCTGGCGGTCTGCCTCCTGGCTGTACGGCGTGACGCGGCCCTCTACGAGGTCCGAAGTCACCTGAACATGGCGATTGAATTAGAAGAATATCTCCCACCAGGGAACCGCCCTTCGACCCTTGGGAAGCAACGGGCTGAACTTCTGGACCTTGAACGTAGGATCAACAAGGTGCTTGAGCCGTACGTAAGGGAGAGTTATTCATCAGATGAGATCATTGAAATCTTGAGCCGCCGGGTCACCCGGGGTGGACAGGGTCTTTACGAGGGACCCCGGCTGCCTATCCTTTTCTTCAGTACAGGTTCGGCCAAACTCACCACGAAGGATGAGCCCCAGCTACGAGCCCTTTCCAGAGCACTGAATAGCCCCGGATTGGTCGCCAGTCGTTTTACCATAGAGGGTCATGCTGACGGCCGCGGACAAGCCTCTTCAAATCTCAACCTCTCTCGCCGCAGGGCCAAGGCCGTCCGGGACTGGCTCGTTCAACATGGAGGCGTTGACCCCAAACGCATTATTGTGGAGTTCTACGGCGAGGACCATCCTATCTACCCAAACGATTCGCCTGTACATTTCCGTTATAACCGGCGAATTGAAATCGTGAAGAGGTACAAAGAATGATGCCCTTAAAACTGAAATATGGTTTTCTGACCGTTGTGTGCATAGTTACACTCGCCTTGTGGTTTCCGATCATTGCCGGCGCTGCTTCTAAAGAGATTGCACAGCAATGGGTAGACCGAGGCCTCGCAATCGGCAAGGCCCATCCCAACTCCCACGAGGAGGCCCGATGCTACGTCCGTGCCCTTGAGGCCGATCCTGACCACGCCTCTGCCCACTTCAACCTTGCCTTTGTCCTTGATGCGCAGGCCTCCGCGAACTGGCGTGACCGTGAAACCGCGTGGTCTGATCTGGACAAATTCTATGCGGCCCTGGACCATTACACGGCGGCCGCCCGTCTTGACCCGCAACGGGAGGCCTCTTATGCCAATACCATTAGAGTGACCAGTCTGCTGTTTGAGACACCCACACACCGACCCCCGGATCTTCACCTGCTGAGGGCCAATTTGAGCGCCTGTATAGAGGCCCTAAAGAAAACAGAGGATGAAAAAGCCCGATCACACTTAAAGGTTCTCCGCATCCTGGTCCTTAACATGGAAGAAAAAATCGGCCAGCTCAAGGACCGTCTCCCCTCAGAAATCCTGGTTCCTGCTCCCGAAATTGTGAAATGCCTGAACCGCAGCTTCACTCGTGGCCAGTCCCCCTACAAAGGTCCCCGTGTACCCCTCATAATTCAGTTTGACTTCAACAGCGCCACGATCCGCCCTGAATCAGCCCAGCAGCTTCGAGAGATGGCCCAAGCCCTGAAAAGCACGAGATTGACAGGCAATAAGATTCTCATTGAAGGTCATGCGGACAGCCGCGGTTCTGCAGACTACAATCAAAGACTCTCCCGAAGACGGGCAGAAAGTGTAAAACGCTATCTAATTGACAATTTCGCTCTGCCAAGGGGACGCTTCAAGATCCTCGGCTATGGCGAAACCCGTCCTCTGGTTCCGAATGACACAAAAGAGCACCGAGCCATGAACCGGCGTGTGGAGTTTGTTAACAGCACCAAGTTGGATGACTTCCGCACTCAGATAGGCAGCCGAAAACGTTCCGGGGCGGTGGATACTTATGATATGCTCTATTAAAAGATGCCTTTTTTCTCACTTTCCCCAAACGCGGTAAATAACTGAAAGGCATAAAAGAACATATGACTTCGGTTCGTTGTCTGTTGTATGTCCACGGGATAACGGGCTTAAGTTCTTCATGATTGATTCAGGAGAAAAATTTTCTTGAAAAAATCGGAAAAACAATTCACTATAGTGGGGCGGACTTCAAACGCTGTTGGGTTGGAACCTGATTAATAACCACTATAATGAACCATTTTGATCTAATTGCTCCATTTCTAACCACTAAAGTGAACAATGAATTGTCACATTCAAATATTTCTTGACGGTCACTGGCAAACGGCTGCGGTATTCGAACCCGATACGCAGACTCTCGATAGGGGAGTGGCCGGAGGTTGTCTGCTTCAATATGACGTCGACTATGCGGTCACCTATCTGGACAAACCGAGGGCGGAGCTTATTCCCGGACTTCCCGTCGGTTTTGAATTGTTTCGTTTTGAACAATGGCCACCTTTTTTAGTCGATCTGTTACCGGGAGGCGCCGGCCGACGGGTATGGCTCAAACGGATGCAGGTTGTAAACGACGGTCCACAGGTAGACTGGCACTTGCTCACGAGAGGTGCCGGCAACCCTCCGGGCAATTTGCGAATTGCCGAGGCCGTCCTTTTGCCTCCACCTGCCCATTTCAAGATCGGTTTTCCCCGTCAAGACATTATCAACCAACGGGAACGTTTCCTCGACTACGCCGAAGAGCGGGGCGCCCATGTGGCGGGGGCCTCCAGTGTACAAGGTGAAGCGCCAAAATACCTGCTCGCCGAGGATTGGGCCGGGATGTTTCACGCCGAAGGAGCGCTACCCGATGAAAAGACCAAAAAGTTCTGGCTTGTCAAATTCCCACGCGGCCGTCGCACCGACGAGCGCAATCAACAGGTCCTGCGCAATGAAGCTCCCTATCTAAAAGTTGCCGGAAAGTTTGGGATACACATCGGAGAACCCCTGATCTATGAAAACGGCGTGCTGTTTGTGCCGCGTTTCGATCGCAAGGTCTCGGATCGATGCGTTGAACGTTTGGGCATGCACAGCCTGTATGCCGTAGCAGGAATTCCGGGGTACGGCGCAACGGTTCGTCACGATATCTTTTGTCATGCCCTGGCGAAAGTCGCTACCGAACCCGCCCGGGAAGTGCGCGAGTATATACGCCGCGACATCTTGAATCTGGCATTGCGAAATACCGACAACCACGGACGCAATTCTGCCATTCTGAGAACGAAAGGAAAGGTCAGACTGTCGCCTCTTTTCGACTTCGCGCCAATGTTCCTGGACCCTGAAGGCATCGGCCGCGTAAGCCGATGGCAGAATGAACAACCGGGGGATCAGCCGCAATGGGGGATCATTTCTGAAAAGCTCGGGAATATCCTGGATCCTGTTGAAACCAGGACCTGGCTCGCGGGCCTGGGTGAAGATGTCAAACGACTGCCCGAGACCATGCTGGACTGCCGTGTCGATGACGATATTATTCAAAGACTCGCGGGCTGGATCAAAGAGGTTGCTACGGGACTTGCCGAGGCACGGTTGAGGACATTTGTCTAACAGGCTATTGAAAAAACGCCCGTGGGGCCCGTTTATGGGCTTCTTAAGCAATCCATCAGGAGAACCCTATGAAACGACCTGACCCTCAAGAAATGGCCCGAATGAAAGAGGAGCTTTATCTTGGCCTCGCCAAAGGCGATATAGGCATCCGGAAAGCGACGCGTCAAATGCGTAAGATATTGGGTATGACCCAGAAGGCGTACGCGAAAAGAGTTGCCGACATCTCGCCCCGGATCCTTTCCGAGTTCGAAAACGGCACCGGCAATCCCACCCTCGCAACCCTGCAGAAAATGGCCTCTCCCTTCGGGCTTAAAGTTACCTTTTTGCCCCCTGAGGCCTGGCGTTTGCAAAAACCAGCAGACGACTGACAAACCAATAAGGAGACATCAAAAATGAAAAGGTATTATTTCATATTCCCGCCATTTCTTTCAACCAACATCAGTCTGTCCGGTCTTGCCAGAATCAGCCTCCTTTTTATCTTCACCATAGTCTTGCTGCTCTGCCCCACCCCTACCCTTTCCCAGGCTGAGGATAGGGGGGAAGTCATTGAAGATTCGAGCAGTCAGTCCTCTTCCCAGTCCTGGTGGGGTGATCTGGACCTGGATGAAGCGGTTGCCAGGCTTGCCGAAACCCTGGTTGAACAGGGGAAACTTGGAGGCCGGCCCGTACTGATCAGCCCCCATGACCTTTATGATGCAAAAACTGGTCTGAGCCTCCCCTTGGCCACCCAGCTGCGTGGCAAGCTCATTACCGAGATGAAAAAACGCGGTGTTCGGGCCCTCCTCCCGGGCGCAGATGAGGAGAAGTTCATGATCCTCCAAGGGACATGGCAGAAGCAGGGTGAGGATCTGGCGATCGATCTAAAGGTGATGAAACTCGGCGCTTACGGGCCTGAGGCGATTGCTTCGGCCTCTGAAAAGGTGCCTCTGAAAAAGATCGATGCAGATGCCCTGACCCCTGACAGGGAATCGTGGGCAAGGTATCTCGTGCGCAAACTGGAGCAGAACACCTCAGACCGGGACAGCCGGAAAGTTCATATGCGGGATTTCAAGGTTAAGAGCCGAAAATGCAGTTCCGATCTCGGGCCGTATCTTACCGGATGGCTACGTCCGGCCTTAGCCGAAGGCCGTATGTTCGTACCCCTGGACCAGCAAAAGGCTCTAAGGGGTCTCTCTGCGAACACCCTTCGCACAAGAGGAACACGTGCCATACGGCCTAATCTGCCCGGGCCGGACACCGGTACCAGTCTTACTGCGGACCTTCTTAAGGCCGACGGAGAAATCAAGGGTGTGGCCTGGCT
>JACNJD010000371.1 GCA_014382715.1 Candidatus Desulfacyla euxinica
CCTTGAATGTATAACCCAATTTTTTTTCGAGACTCTCAAGCTTATCCGTCTTCATGGTTCAACTTCTCACAAGAGTGTTTTGTGTGTTGTGTTTTATGTGTTTCGTCGCTTCGCTACTGTGTTTTCTCCCGCCAAACTGGGATATCCAGTATAGTATTGAGGCACAAGACGTTAGGCACAAGGCGCACGGAACGCAAGAATTCCGCATCGTGTATCCTACATCTTGCATCGTTCATCGTGTATCCTTCATCCTGCATCCTGCATCACTTTCTTAAATTGTATACAACCCCGGCCCCATTTTCAAGCTCAGAAACACCTCTGTTTGACATACTCATCGGCATTTGTTAATAAAAACGGGCATAGAAATCCTCTTGACCCTCTTCTTTCCTGCTTTCTGGCCCCAAAACAAAAGGGTTCTTTTAAGAAAAGAAAACCTCGAACATCTTGGACGAAAAGAAGTTCCGGGAGAATCGACTATGCATCACGTTGTGCCCTGGAGGACGGTTTGGAAAGGGACTAAGGGGCATCTGAGATTTGAAAGGAAATGCCATGTTCTTAGATACGCCACCTCCGGCTGAAAAACAGCTGGGCCTGACTGACACGTTCAGCTTTTCATGTCACAGCCGTCTTTCATGTTTTAACCTCTGCTGCCGGAACAAGTATCTACCCTTGACACCTTATGATATCGTCAGAATAAGGAAGGCCCTCAATATTCACTCTGATGATTTCCTTGAAAAATTTACACTTTACCGGCTGGACCCCAATTCCGGTTTCCCCATATTATCGATCAAGATGGGAGACAAGGACGGGCTGTGCCCCTTTGTAGGTCCTGACGGCTGCACGATTTATAATGACCGCCCCACGGCCTGCCGCCTCTTTCCCCTAGGAAGATCCTCGGGCATCAGTGGAGATGGAACGGCACGGGAAGAGTTCTTATATCTCTTAGATACTCAGGGATGCAAGGGTGTAAAGGAAAAAAAGGTTCAGAGCGTAAAGGCGTGGAGGGACGACCAGGGACTTCTGCCGTACATAGAGATGAACGACAAGATGTTAGGGCTCCTGTTTCACCCGAACAGAGACGATTCAAAGCATCTTGACCAGCGCCAACAGCAGAAGGTCATGGTAGCCTGCTATAATATTGACCTGTTCCGGGATTTTGTCTTCAAAACCGGGTTTACAGAACAGTACAAAATAGACGAAGAGACCGCCAAAAGGGTTATGGAGAGTGATGTGGCGCTTCTAACCTTAGGCTTTACATACTTAGATGGAACCCTTTTCAGCCTATAGTTGCACCCACTATTGTCATTCCCGCGAACGCGGGAATCCAGGGACCCTGCCTTTAGCGAAACTGGACTCCCGCGTTCGCGGGAGTGACGGCCTTATAGACTTTTTAAGGAACCATCAAATTTAAAACACTCAGGTAAGCGAAGACTCCGACATCGATCATTCAATTATAGTCATGTGAAGCTGCTTCAATCAATCCAAAATCCAAAATCGTGTCTGAATCACGCCAAGGCGTGATTTTCGTTCGGACACTATTTAGAGCATCCCATTTTCCTGGATCTCCTCAATAAAGGCCTCGACAAGCTCAGGGGACAGTTTACCGCTGATTTCTTTTAGTATGGCAAATGCTTCCTCCATAGTTCTCCCCTTCTGATAAGACCGCTCCGTGGTCACTGCGTCAAAACAATCGGCCACACTTATAATTCTGGCCCCTAACGGGATTTCCTCTCCTTTGAGGCCCTCAGGATAGCCGGTTCCGTCAAGGCTTTCATGGTGATAATGAACATAGTCAAGGACAGTGCCAAGAAAACTAAGGTCTTTAAGGATATCCACCCCGATCTCGGGATGTTTTTTGATTTCCTCAAACATTTTCTCACTGAATTTGACGTCTTCATCGCTGAAAATCCGGTCGGTGAATCCAATTTTCCCTATGTCATGGAGCACGCCCCCGACCCGGATCTTTTCCACCTCTTTCTCGGGCAGCCCCATCTTCCTGGCAAGCCTCTCAGAATAAACTGATACCCGGTCTGCATGCCCTTCGGTATATGTATCCCTTGCCCCAAGGGCATGGGCAATCGCTATCACTGTCTGTGTAGTGTTCTTCTCTAATAATCTGTTTAAGTCCTGGAGCTCCTCGACTAATTGTTCCAAACGGAGCTCCCTCGCCTCCACTCTCACCATCATCATCCCCATGGCCTCAGCAACCCTTTGAATCATGTCGGAATGGCCGGGTCTGGTAAACCCCATAATGTCGTTTGAATAGTCTCCTTTGGCCACTTCTTCAATAATTTCGGTTAGCTTAAAGATCTCCTCCTCAGAGGCTTCATAATCGGCCGGCATATTTTCGGATGGTGCAGTCAAAGGGCACTCCAGAGATCGTTGAGTGGTTGAATAACGAGGATTGTTTCAATGTCTCTCGTACAAATATATGCCAGATGGCCCTGTATGTCAAAAAGAGAAATGGCCCATTCAGGAGTTAAAAACAAATAATTACTTGAAATTTATCCTGAATTCGACTATTATAGAAACAATATATCAAAACTGCCCTTGACTTTAGGCACTTAACACGGAGACATTAAATGGCACGCTCATTCCTGACAGCAACCGATTTGTCGTCAGAAGACCTGTTTGCAATCTTTGAGAGGGCACGAATTTTAAAAGAGTCCATTAAGGAGCGAAAAACCCTCGATGTGCTCCGTAACAGGGTTATAGGCATCCTTTTTGAAAAACCATCTACCCGAACACGCACAAGTTTTGAATCGGCAATCCTAAGACTGGGGGGCGCTGCGATTTATCTTGCACCAAACGATCTTCAGATTAAACGGGGAGAACCTATTGAGGATACTGGAAGGATGTTGGGGAGCTATCTCGATGCCGTTGTTGCGAGGGTTTATGACCATCAAACCGTTCAAGATTTTTCTCGTTATTCGGGTATCGCGGTTATCAACGGCCTGAGCAACCTCGAGCATCCGACCCAGGCAGTGTGCGATCTGTTTACTATCCTTGAAACCAAGGGTGAAGTAAAGGGACTAACTCTCACTTATATCGGCGATGGGAACAACGTGTGCCATTCATTATTATTAATCTGCGCCCTGGCCGGCATGAATATGAATGTCGCCTGCCCTGTAGGGTACTCCCCCCGCCCGGATATCCTTGATGAAGCCAATGAAATAGCAGAAAAAACAGGCGCCAAAATAGAAGTGCTCGACGATCCCAAAGAGGCAGCAGAAGGAGCTGACATCCTCTATACTGACGTATGGGTAAGCATGGGAGAAGAAGGGGAGGAAGAGACAAAGCTGAACGCCTTTGAAGGGTATCAAATAAATGCCGATCTGTTGAGTATAGCGTCAAAAGATGCCCGGGTCATGCATTGTCTCCCTGCCCACAGGGGCCAGGAGATAACAAGCGACGTTATAGAAGGACCTCAATCCATCGTATGGCAGCAGGCCGAAAATAAGATGCATGGGGCTGCAGGCATTCTCGACTATTTTCTTTCATGAGTTACCCCTTTTTTTAGGGCACAGCAAAAATCGCTGACCCATAGCCGACAACCCACCGGCCGCGACTTTCCGGGAAATCATCCCCGCTGTTGCGATACTCTAAAACCGTTCCCTGTTTGCATCCCTTAAGCTCTGCAAATCGCATGACTGCGACCACCGGCCCTATCCCGCAAAAGATCTGGTTGGAATAATCCCAGTCTTTCCTGATCCTGGCATAATCCATTGATCTCACCTTCTCTAACGTACCCCTGTCTGTTTTGGTGACAAGATCATAATTCGGATCATGAAGCATGTCAGTGCTGGCAACGACTAAGATCTTTTTCTTTTTGGAAAGGGTATCAAGCGCTCTTACAAGCTCATCGAGTGTCCTGGGATCATGGTCCCCGATAAGCCCGATTATCAGTTTCGTTTCAGGTAAAGCTCTCTGTACAAAAGGGATCTCGTTTTCAGCCGAGTGTTCACCCGCATGGGGTCTGTAATCAAAAAATATCCGGGGGCTCCCGGCCGCCAATATCTCTGCTGCCTCTCTGTCAAGAAGGGCCTCTCCGAGTGGAGTCTTAATCGCGTCTCCATCCATGAGCGCCACACCCTTAAACCCTTTGCGGTGACTGAACCCAAGCAAAACAACCACCTCCGGCCGGCCCCAAATTGCGGTGTTGTCCTTAATGGCACGAAACGTATATCCGGCTATTTTCCCGGAATAGACATACCCCGCATGTGGGGCAATGGCACCCACAATCCTGCCTTTAACCTTATCAACCCGGGCATCCTCCATGTACCCATCGACCATTGATTTCAGCTCTCTGCCATCCCCCGGAAACCATCTTCCGGCCCCGAAGGCCTTCCGCACTACCCGCTCAGGTCCCTTGCTCATCTTTCCCTCCTCCCCGGCCCAGGAAAACATGGGCAAACACGCGCACGCCATCAGCAGTACCAGAAGAGAACGTGCACCTTTTAGTCTCAAAAAAAACATACCCATAATGGCTCCAAAGTTGAAACGTTGCTGGTTGGGGCGCTTTTGTTTTTCAATCAACAATCGACAATCATCAATCAACAATCTAAAACAGTTCCCACACCCGATGCCCCAGCAGCCCATCAACCTCGGCAAGAAGTTCGTTGCAGGGAATGACATTGAAACGACCATGCGCAGAAACCATCACCTCTTCTCCTCCGGGCACGCCCACCTTGAAAATGAGTTTGCACTCTCCGGGATATTTGAACACAATATCCCGCAGGTCTTCCAAAACCTCCTTTGAAGGACCTCCACTTTCCAAAGTGAGCAGGATGGCCTTTACTGAATTCAGTTTGAGAGAGCTTAAGGTCTCAATCTCCTTTGCAAGTATCTTGGCCGCGCTATCCCCTATTTCCGCTCCCCCTGTTATGAGGAGGGGTTCATCACCTTTGAGGAGCGGAGACACGGCCGCAAAGAGATCCGGGAATATCACCACTTCTGTAGAGCCGGTCAGATCTTCAAGGTGAATAACGGCCATCTTGTCACCCCGTTTGGTGCGCTTTATCTTCAGACTTTCTACAACGCCGGCGATCTTGACCTGGCTTTTGTCCTTCTGGGCGGGAAGATCATTAACAAGGCAGGTCGTAAATCGCTCTATCTCATCATAAAAGCTTGCCAGGGGATGTCCGGTAATATAGAAACCCAGGGCCTCCTTCTCCCTCCTTAATATCTCTCTTTCACTCCATTCAGCTATTTCAGGGAGTTCAAGAAGCCCTCCCGATTCCCCGTTTCCAAAACTCAAAGGACCGAACATATTCAGTTGATTGGGGTCGTGGTTTGCGCCGCAGATCCTTAGCGCATCATCAAGACCGGCAAAAAGCCTGGACCTGTAAGCCCCCGTGAAATCAAATGCCCCGCATTGTATCAGCCCTTCAAGGACCCTTCGGTTGACCTTGGACCCATTAATCCGCCTGCAAAAATCTAACAGATCGCCGAAAGCGCCATGGCTGTCTCTTTCCTCAATAACTAATTCTACCGCCTTCAGACCGACATTCTTGACCGCAGCAAGCCCAAAACGGATCTTCCCCTCCACCACGGAAAAATCGGCCTGACTCTCATTGACATCCGGAGGGAGGATCTCAAGACCCATTACCCGGCATTCCGCAATATTCTTGATCGTCTTGTCCTGATTGCCCATATCCTGAGTCAGAAGGGCGGCCATGAACTGGACCGGATAATGGACCTTGAGATAGGCCGTTTGATAGGCAATCATGGCGTAGGCCGCAGAATGGGATTTGTTAAACCCGTAACCACCGAATTTGTCAATCAGCCCAAAAAGCTTCCTGGCCATTGTAGGCTCAACCCCGTTTGCAGTGGACCCATCTACAAACTTTGCGCTATGTTTTGCCATGAGCTCGGGTTTCTTTTTTCCCACCGCCTTTCTCAGTTCGTCCGCCTCTCCCATTGTATATTTAGCAAGGACCTGGGCTATCTTCATGACCTGTTCCTGGTACAATATCACCCCGTAGGTTTCCCTCAGGATCGGTTCAAGCTGGGGAAGAAAATAGTTAATCTTTCCCTTGCCATGCTTTCCGTCGATAAAATCATCTATCATATTGCTACCCAATGGGCCCGGTCTGTAGAGGGCCATCAGTGCTACCACATCTTCAAAAACCTCTGGTTTAAGTCTCCTTAAGAGGTCTTTCATCCCTGAGCTTTCCAATTGGAATACACCGGTTGTTTTTCCATCAGAGCATAGCTGATAAGAGGCCGCATCATTAAGCGGGATCTTGCCCGGATCTATCCGCTTGTTAGTGGTTTTTTCAATCAACCGGACGGCCTCCTTGATCACCGTCAAGGTTTTCAGGCCTAAGAAATCAAATTTGATGAGGCCTAGTTGCTCAATCTTTTCCATGGTAAACTGGGCCATGACCTCGCCCTTAGACCCCGCATAAAGAGGGAGGTATTCCACGAGGGGCCTATCCGCAATAACCACACCGCATGCGTGCGTTGACGCATGCCTCGCTAAACCCTCGAGGATGCGGGATATCTTCAGGAGCCTTTTACCAGGGCCTTCATCCTCTTCCAATGCCCTCAATTCCGGTTCTTCCCGGATAGCCTGGTCCAGCTTGACTCCAGGTCCCTCAGGCACCAGCTTGGCAATACGATCCACCTCTCCTAAGGGGATGTTTAGGCTGCGGCCCACATCCCTTATAACCCCCCTGGCCTTCATGGTCCCGAAAGTGATGATCTGACTCACATTATCCCGCCCATATTTTTCCGCCACATACTGTATAACCTGATCCCTTCCGTTGACGCAGAAATCGATATCGATATCAGGCATGCTTATTCTCGCAGGATTGAGGAATCTTTCAAAAAGTAGCCCATATCTTATTGGGTCGATGTTGGTTATATTCAGGCAGTAGGCCACCAGAGAACCGGCGGCCGAGCCCCGTCCGGGACCGACAGCGATATCATTGCGAAATGCGTATTCGATAAAGTCGGCCACAATCAAAAAATAACCGGCAAAATCCATCTTGAGGATAACAGAGAGTTCAAAATCGAGCCTTTCGCGGTATTCGGCTTTAACCTCTTCGGAAAGGGGGCCTTCTTCCTCCTCCTTCTCGGCCAATCGCCTCACAAGACCCTTCTCTGCGTCACTGGTCAACATGTCATTGAGACTTCGATCTTTCGGCACCTGAAACATCGGGAATTTGTATTGACCGAAACTCATTTCATACTCACAAAGACCTGCCACCCCGACGGTATTGTCCAGGGCATCCTCATAGCCTTTCAAGGCCTCCTCCATTTCCGGTCGGGACTTGAAATAAAACTCATCAGAGGAGAACCGGAGTCGCTTCTCATCGTCTACCGATTTCCCGGTCTGAATACAGAGAAGGACATCATGGGCCTCTGCGTCCTCCTTATTCAGGTAATGGCAATCGTTTGTACCGATGAGGGGGATGGAGAGATCGTTGGAGATCTCTCTGAGCGCACGGTTTACCCTTTTCTGATCAGGGAGTTTATTGGCCTGGACCTCGAGATAAAACCGGTCATGATCAAAAATAGACGTCATCTCCTCTGCCTTTTCCCTGGCAGACTCAATTTGCCCGGTGTTTGCGAGATAAGGGACAGGACCTTTAAGACAGCCCGAAAGGGCAATAAGGCCGGAGTTATGTTTCCTGAGAAGATCCATATCCACGCGGGGACGGTAATAGAACCCTTCTAAATGCCCTAAGGTAACCAGGCTGCTAAGGTTCTTATAGCCTTCCTCGTTCATGACCAGAAGGGTCAGATGGTGGGCAGTGGGGCCCCCGCCCGGTGATGGGGAGCGATCCCGCCGGTCCCCGGGGGCTACATATATTTCACACCCGATGATTGGTTTGATCCCGGCCTTTACTGCCTGATCATAGAACTGCACGACCCCGAACATATTGCCATGATCAGTGATAGCTACACTATCCATCCCTAAAGCACGCACCTTGTCTAACATCCTGTCAATCCGGATGGCGCCATCCAAGAGGCTGTACTCGGTATGCACATGAAGATGAACAAATGGTGAATCAGTCACTTTATCCTCTCTTACCCTGTTGTAAGGCATTGATGGAATATGATACGATAAACATGCAAAATCATCAAGATCGTTTTAGCCTGGAGTTAGATAAAAGGAAAAGATGAATGGGCACAGACCGGCAACACACCTCAAAGAGTTGGGGACAGAGGCTGAGAGAGGAAAATCGTGGTCTGAGAGAGAAAATAGCCCAGCTAAAAAAGGAAGCAGGGCTTTCGCAGAAAGAGCTGAGGAACATCTGGAAATTGATTAATGATGTTCCAGGAGCCCTTTTCCTCATACAACAGGAAAAGATCATTTTTGCCAATGAGAACGCCTGCAGAGAGTTGGGGTATACACCCAAAGAGTTACTTGCCAAAACACTTCTGGATCTGCTTCACCCTGATTCACTCTCATTTGTGAATACAATCCAGAAGGGAAGGCCTCCGGGCCAGGCCCTGCCTGACCAGAACGAAACCTCTCTTACAGCAAAATCCGGCCAAACCTTATGCTATGAAGTCCGGATCAATAAAACCAGGTATCAGGGGAAACCGGCCTTTCTGCTCAATATGCTCAACCTTGATCAAAAAAAGACGCAGGAAAAACGACTTATACAATCCGTAAAAACAGAGACTCTTGTCAGGATGGCTTCCGGTTTCAGCAGGGAAATGGAAAACTGCATGATCTTCCTCGGGGAGCATATCCAGGAGATTGAAGGCCCTGAATCCCCTGACAATAGACT
>JACNJD010000351.1 GCA_014382715.1 Candidatus Desulfacyla euxinica
TCCTCACCCTCGGCGCCTTCCGCAAGGAGCCTGGCCGCCGCCAGAACCGCAGTAGGGGTCGGCATGAGAATTTCATCGATAAACTCCTCCGCATTTTTCAGACCCTTGGCCTCTATGATCCTGCTGATGAAAAGCTCCCGGATAATAGCCCTGACCTTGTCTACCTCAAGAACGCCGATCTCAGGCATCACGTTGTCAGTGATCACGTGATCTTTTCCTCTTGAAGCCAGGATAGAGCTGACTTCGTCTGAAGCCGTCTTATTTCCAGCCACAATAATGGGGACGTGGAGATCCCCTAACCCGGCAAGCTTTTCGGCGTTGCTTATGATGGTGTCCTGCTCTCCTCCCTCTGTCCCTCCGGCCAGCAGGATTAGATCCAGTGAAGCCCTCTCTATTTCCTCTAACTCTTTCCGGGTCAACTGGTAGGCATACACACCGGTAATCTTGGCTCCCGCACCCAGGGCGGCCCTCTTCGCTGCCTCCACGGTTAACTCGGGCACCAAACCGATGGCCGCTATCTTCAGACCACCGGCGGCGCTGGAAGTGGCGAGTTTGTAGCGGTACGGTACTTCACCGCCCAAAATCTCGTCGATATCTTCCATGGCAGCGGTTAAAGCTATTGTGATGTCCGTGTCAACGGTTGAAGGCCTCTGGGTCCTTCCGGCCACTACCAGGTTGTCCAGATCCACAAGCACAACCTTGGTAAACGTGCTGCCAAAATCAATAAAAAGGCCGTACTCTACATTCCTGATCATTGTTCAGATACACCAAGATCTTCTTTAAGATCCTCTATAACCATCTTTGGAGAGACGCCCGGTGGATAGACCCGGTCAAACCCCATATCAGTGAACTTTTCCGCCACTCCTTTGAAATCCTGCTTCCCCACCACGAGGTTTCCGCCAATAACCAGATGGATATCCCCCCGGCCTGCTTCTACACATGCTTCCCTGAAACCCTGGCAGTCCAGTTCACCATGGCCGCACAGGGTCCCCACAAGAATCGCCTCGGCATTTGTTTCTATGGCGGCTTTGATGAAGTCAAGCTGTGTTACAAAGGTCCCGATATTGGTCACCTTGAATCCAGCCTGGCGGAGGGCGTTTTCCATGAGCTTGTTGCCAACCACATGGGCATCCACGCCGATGACACCCATGACCAGTCTCTTCTGCTTCACTTCAAACACCTCACCACATAACAAAAAAAGTAATCATGAACCGGTGAACGTCCAAGATAAATTCAGTATCCCAAGGCCTCTCCAACGATAATCACAGTGAAAGTTTCCACTCCCATTGTCTTTTTCTCGATAATCGATGTTACACGGCAGAGGCGGTCCGGGCTGTTGCAGTCCGGGCACGGCTCACCCTGCGCACAAGGGGTTCTGTCCCCGCGTCTCGATGTGTTTCTCGACACCACCTTTTCCTTTATCCTTTTGATCGCTGCAGGCACATCATCCACGATCTTATTTTCACCGGCCACAACGATGACATGCCTGGGTCCGAAAATCATGGCTGCTACCCGGTTTCCGGTGTTGTCCATGTTAACGAGTTTCCCACCCCTGGTTATGGCGTTGGTGGAGGTTAGGAAATAGTCCGCAACAACCTGCTTCCTCTTGACCGCCATAATCTCCTCTTTGCTCAGGCCTGATTTCCAGTGGTCAAAATATTCGGTCCCTCGCCCTGCAAGGCCATCCAAGAGTCCCATCTCCCGCACGGTGACTGAGCCCCCTATACCCACCGAAGAGGTCGTGGGGATCATGTTCAATATTTGATCCTTTGCGGCACCCCTGTTAGATAGATAGAATGCCTTCATACCATTTGATTCAAGTTTCTTGAGAAGCTCCTCCATAGGTCCTCCACCTCTGTGAATGACTTGAACAGCGGTGAGACTAAGTAAGCAGTACGATAATCCAACTGCTGACTTCATAGAAGCCCGGCCAGGTTCCTTCCGGCAACGGTACGAACAGAAGCTTGGTGAAAACAAACAAAGTCACACAATATATCAGCAAGGACGTCCCGATCAGGTGTTTGAGCTGTCTCTCTCCCAGGAGAAGCATGAACGCTGTGATAAAAAAGGGGGCTGAAACATAATACCCCATGCGCGGAATCATAAACAGGAAGAGTAACGGAATACCAAAGGTCGCTAATCTCTTAAGGTGGATTGTAACTCCGGAAATCGTTTTTTCCGGGGTTGTGTCTGCTGCTCCGCCCAAAACCATATCATCTAAGGGTCCGTGTCGTCGCAACTCCACCAAATCTAAAATCGCCTGGATAATTGCAAACATTACCATGCCAAGTATGATGACTCTGGGCCAGGAAGCGGCGCCATAGCGGTAGTTCTCGAGGGGAGTGTTGAATTTATAAGTAAGACCGTACGCCAGAGAACCCAGCGCCAGCCAGATCAGGAGTTGAAATATAATGGATCTTCGTGTCTTCATGATCAACGCCCTTCATTGTATCCCCTCCGGGATGGAGAGGACACAATGGATTCAACACGTCGCTTTATTTTTTAACGCCCATTTTCCTGTAGGTCTCAACGGTTTCTTCCACCAGTACCTTACCGCCTTCAATGTCGCGGTAGCTGTTGATCAAATGCATATACTTCTTCCGGTTGAATTTTTGAAACTCATCGCTGTTCCAGGCCGTCTTGAGTGCCCATTCTAAATATTTCTGGCGATCCTTGGGTACGTCCTTCCGGATGAAAAACCCTCTAAACCGGAAGAGGGGTTTGAATTTGGCGCCGATGTCATTTAAGCAAACCACATCGGAAAACGCCTTGGGACGTTCATTGAGAATGGTGAGAATTGGTTTCATATCATTAGATTCCATATAGGGCCGAACGTCTCCGGGTTGTTCGAACAGGGCATCCACATGACCGCCAACAAGGGCCCCGTACCTTTCTGCGGGCTTGTCAAAGGAGACCTGAGTGAGTTTAATCCCCTGGTCATCTTCTAAAAGGCTCGTTACCACGCGTTCCATGGAACCGACATTGGCTACATTGGCTAACTTGATTTTGCCGGGATTCTCTTTGGCGTACTTCACAAAGGCATCCCAGTCGGGAAAGCGTTTGTCATCAGGACGGACATAGATCTGACTGAACGCGATCTGTGCGATACAAGCGGGGTACCAGTCCTCTGAGGGGTTCTCCTTGATCACACCGGAGGCATAGAGAGTGGCTGCGTCGTCGATATGCTCAGTAATGGTGTAGCCATCGGGTCTGGCCATGAAGAAGTCAGACAATCCTGCTACCCCACTGCCTCCCGGTTTATTTACCACCTTAACCGGGACACCTACAACCTTTTCCAGGGCAGTAGCCATGGCCCTTGCCAGTTGATCCGATCCGCCTCCTGCCCCATACGGCACGATCATGGTCATGGGCCTGTTTGGAAAGCCGTTTGGCTTTTCCATGGCAAACGGGGTAGCAGGAAGAGCGAAAACTGCGACCAGGGTTAACACCAAAGCGATTCTCCAAAACGTGTTTTTTTCCATGTTGTACCTCCTTTGAGAATGATAATCCTTGTTAATATTATGGCCAACGCTCATTTTGGCATCGACCACCCCCTAATTAGTGCCTGAACGAAAACGCTGTTCAGGCACGATTTTGGATTGCGGATTAGTTGAAACAACTTAAACTCACTGACATCAAAAACAATCTTGGGTATTTTTTATTTTCGGGTTTTCGTTCAGAGACTAATTGCAAAACAAGATCTTAACTCTCTATTCGTCCCCAGACCCTCTCTTGGACTGCAAAACGTGAAAGGACGTCCCAGCAAACTTTTGGTTGCCCGTCAGGGACCAGGATGTGACCGTCTTCAATCTCGATCGCCGGGTCGAGACCCTGCTCTTTACATTTCAAAAAACCGTTCATCTCTCCGGCGTCCTCGGTCAGCCCTGTTTCGTGCAAGACAAGGGCCTCGTGCCGGCATCCGATATCTAAAGCCACACCGTTCCCCACAATGACTTTAAGACCCGCAGATCGAGCTTTTTTGATCAAACGGGCCAGTTCGGCTAAGGATCCGCACTTCATTAACTTGAATTTCACGGCCTGGGCACAACCCGTCTCAATGGCTCTATCAAGATCTGCTTCCGAGACGATCGCCTCGTCAAGCATCAGGGGGGCTGTCCTTAAAAGAGCGAGTCGAGACATCTCCTCCCATGCATCCGTAACCAGGGGCTGCTCTAAGAGTTCGATACCTTCCGGATCAAGGTCTTTGAGGAATCTCTCCGCCTGGTCAAAACTGTAACCCTGGTTGGCGTCGACCCTGATCTGGACCCCCGCCATTAATGCTTTCTGGACAGCCCTCAATCTGTTGAGATCCTGATCAACGTCAAAGCCTACCTTGAACTTCAGGGTCCGGAACCCTGAATCCTGCAATTTCTCTGTGTCAGCGATTAATTCCTCTGTGGTTTCTCCCTGTACCACCCCCATAAGCGGCAGTCTCACCTTTCCCCGACCTGTCTTAATCGAGGTGTGAATGAGTTCCTCTAAGGCCGTAATCAAAGGGGTCACAGCAAAGGACAAAGGTCTCTCTGTCTCACTGATCTCCCGCAGGACGGATTGCGGATCTCGCGCAATAATTTCTGGTGCCCACTTCTCAATCAGATGCCAGGCGTCTTCCGGGGTTTCATGAAAATATCCGGGGACATGAGTTGTTTCGCCAAACCCTTCCTTTCCGTTTGTCTGTATCCTTACCAGGATCGACTCAAAGTGGTCCAATGTAACCAAAGAGAGATGATATGGCCGGATCAGGGGCAATCTGGTCCTCAGTGCCGATATCCCGGAAATTCTCTCGTCCATATGCTCTCCTTAAAAATATCGTTACCGTTCACGGTTTGAAAGGTTCAGAGGTTCAAAGGTTGTATTAACATCACCATATGTTATTTTCTAACCGTTTTGAGCGGTAAAACTGACTGCTTCCACATCTCCACAAATCTAGAACATGGTACTTGGCAATGATGTGACAAAACCAGCATTATTTTCCAGGACTTCGGGTCTTCAATTTTGTCCTTTTCCAAAACCCTGATCGTTGAACCCTGAACCTGTGCACCCTTACAAAATATCTACGGAGTGGACCTTTTCCTGAAAGAGCTGTACACGTTCCAGCCCAGAGTTACCAGTCCTCCAACAAGGAGGACAGCACAGACGGGCCGGTCAAAGAATCCGAGCCAGCTGTAATCGATGATAATGATAGCCTTCACAAAGGCCGACTCGCCTATCTTACCCAAAATGACTCCAAGAATGATTCCCGCAACGGAATAGCCGGAGCGACGCAGGAAATATCCGGCGATCCCAGCCAAAATCATCACCCACACGTCAAAGAGGGAGTTCCGCAAGGCATAACTCCCAATGGTGGACAGGAGAAGAATGATGGGGCAAAGCAACCGGAAAGGGATCTTCAGCAAGTTGACCACGGTTCTGGTTTCAAGGTAGCCTAAGAAAAATATGAACAGATTGGCCAGAAACATAGCCACAAAAAGCTCCCAGACCAAGGCGTGGGCCCTCACCATGATGAGGGGACCGGGTTCCATCCCATGAATCATGAAGACACTGATCATCATGGCCGTAATCGCCCCACCTGGAAGACCCAAGGCAAGAAGGGGAATCATGGCTCCACCTGTGGCTGCATTGTTGGCAGTCTCGCTTGCAACAACGCCTTCTAATTCACCCTTGCCGAAGCGCTCAGGATGCTTGGACCAGCGCTTGGCCTCATTATAACTTAGAAAAGCGGCCAGAGTAGCGCCAATCCCCGGCAGCACTCCTGCGCAAAATCCGAGGATCCAGGAGCGTATAATACAGATCTTCATATTCCAGAAATCCCTGAAAGAGGGGAATGTCAGACCTACTTTTGGGGCCTTGTATTTGAGTGTTACCATTTTCTCGCCTTGAACAAAAACCTCGGAGATGGCGAAGAAGCCGAGGATCAACGGTATAAAGTGGATGCCGGCCAGCAGATAATAGGTTCCAAAAGAAAAGCGTGTCAGTCCGCCGGCAGGATCCGTCCCTATGCAGGCGAGGAGCAGACCGAGCATGACGGAGAGCCATCCTTTCCAAAAGGTCTCCGCCCCGACAGAGGCAGCGACATTCAAGCCGAAAAAGATCAAGGCGAACATTTCCGGGGGGCCGAAGGCATGAATGGCCCAGCGGCCAATTTTGGGTGCGGCAATCATCATAAGGATAGTGGCTAAGATACCCCCGAGAGAAGAAGAGACAATAGCAGCGCCGATAGCGAGCCCTGCCTTTCCCTGTTGGGTGAGGGGGTAGCCGTCAAGGGCAGTCGGTGCATTCTCGGCAGAGCCCGGAATATTGAAAAGAATAGCCATGACCGCCCCGCCATAAGTTCCGGCAACGTAAATAACGCCGTAGATCATGATGGCCTGAGAAGGCTCCAGATAGATAGTGAACGGGAGGATGATAGCGCCTAAGGTGACCATGTTGATGCCGGGTAATGCGGCAAAGAGTAAACCGGCAACAAGAGCGGCAAAGAAGAGGAGCAACGCAATGGGGTCACCAAAAAGACTTACAATCCCAATCCACAGATTTTCCATACAGGATATCCCCTTTTAGGGCTCGCAGCAGTTAGCTTTCATGACTGAGAGTCTTTCTTTCAAGCGTTTATATAAGAACAATAACTTAGAAATAAGTCAACTGTGTTTTCCGGAACTCTAATGTCAAGTAAACAATTCGCTTTAATTCGGTAGGTTAACAGCCTAAGTGACTCAGCCCCGGGCACTGCCCTGAATCAGTGCTGCTTGACTTTCTCAAAAAACCGATCTTCTATTTCTTCCCTCTTGAAACGATTAAGGACAACAGGTTTCTGTGTCAACTCCAGCTGAAATCCATCCCCCATTTTCTGATAGATATTCTTCAGCCACCCCTCGTTATCGGTTTCCGGGAAATCTTCCCTGTAGTGGGCGCCCCGGCTCTCCTCTCTGCAGCGAGCTGAATTTACAACCATTCTGCATACGGTAATAAGGTTGGTCACATCGATGATATTGTTCCATTCCATATTGTATTGTGCCCTATATCTGTCTGCCACATAGGCGCTATCAATCTTTTCCAGGAGTTGGTCCAGACGATGCGCAGCTTCTGTCAGTTTGCTGCCGTTACGGACCAGGCCCGCCTTTTCCCACATGAGATCTTCAATCTCATCCCGAATCTCATAGACATTCTCTCCCGAGCCCTGCAGAAAGGGTTTAAGCCAGCGCATTCTTATCTTTTCAGCCTGCGAATCCAGATACGGATGCATATCTTCTTCGAGTGCAAGGTCCGCCGCTACGTCTCCGGCCTTCCGGCCGTATACGGTTGACTCGCATATCCCGTTACCACCGAGCCTGTTGGCACCATGCGTTCCGCCCGTGTCTTCGCCACACACCAGCAGCCCCTTCAAGTTGCACTGGCAGCGTGTGTCTATTCCGACACCACCCATCTGGTAATGGGCCGTAGGGGTAACCTCGACCTTTTCCCTGGCGAGATCTTTTCCGATGTCTTTTACCCGTTCTACCATGCCCGGAAATTTTTCCTCAACAAATTCGGCGCCCAGATGGCTCGCATCAAGATACACGGCGCTGTTTTCGGTCCCCCTTCCTGCCATGATCTCCATAAAGCAGGATCGCGCCACCCGATCCCGGGTCGATCTTTCCAGATGCTCGGGATCGTATCGTTCCATAAACCGTTCGCCCAGACCGTTATAAAGCCTGGCACCGGACCCCCTGAGACCCTCTTCAAGGAGACTACCGTTCAGACGGGATCTGCCGGCGATTAGACCTGTAGGGTGGAACTGGACCATTTCCATATCGACAAATTCAGCCCCGGCCCTGAAACACATGGCCATGCCATCACCGGTTTTATCAAAGGAGGGTGCGGAAATCTTGTACATGGACGCAGAGCCGCCCGTTGCAACGATCGTGACTTTGGCATTCACGACAAAAATTTCTCCGGTTCTGATATTGGAGAGTATTGCCCCCACGATTCGCTCTTCATCCTTTGAACGCAGTAAATCAAGACCGCGGGTCTCTTCAAAGACCGTGATCTCCCGGGCAAATATCTGATCGGTCATTCGGCTGACGATCTGGATCCCTGACAGATCAGCCACGTGTACCGTCCTGTCAAAGGATTGGCCCGCAAAGGCTTTCTGATGAATTTTTCCGTTCTCGGCCCTGTCAAAGAAACACCCGACCTTGACCTCCAGTTCATGAACCGTCTTTGGAGCCTCACTCACCAAGGTCCAGGCCAGCTCCTGATTGTTGATGAACCCTCCGCCCTTGAGGGTGTCTTTAAAATGTTTTTCCAAAGAGTCTTTTTCATCCAGAACGACATTAAGCCCACCCTGAACCATCCTGCTGCATCCACTCTTTCCGATCAATCCCTTGGTCGCCATGATGATCCTCAGACGAGGATTGCTGTCGTATGCACGCAGGGCGGCAAACAGCCCTGCGCCGCCACTGCCAAGGATCAGAATGTCGGTCTTTATGACTTCCACAAAGCATTTACTCCTTCTCTATGGTCCTTCATTTGGTAACCGTTCATAGGTTCAAAGAGCACCAGGAAAAAATCAACATAAAAAAATTGACTTTTTTAGGCAAAACTCCTCCATTGCGGCTCAAGCCGATTTTTA
>JACNJD010000352.1 GCA_014382715.1 Candidatus Desulfacyla euxinica
CGGGTAAGACCGTTATGCTTATCAGGGCCGCCGTTATGGATATATCCTCAACACGAATCAGGACGATGATAAAAGAAAACAGGTCTATTCGTTTTTTAGTCCCTGAGTCTGTCAGGACTTATATTGCAGAAAAAGGATTATACAGAAATGATGCAACCGATCGATAAAGCAAAACTCTGTCTGAATACCATCAGGGAACGAAAGGCGGTTGACCCGGTCCTCTTGCACGTGGAAGATCTGACTTCGGTTACCGACTATTTTCTCATTACCAGCGGAAAATCCACAAGACAGGTCCAGGCCATTTCACGGCATTTACAAAATACGCTGCGTGAGGAAGGGTTCAGGCCCTATGGCACTGAAGGAGAACAGGAAGGGCACTGGGTCCTCATGGACTACGGTGATGTGGTAATCCATATTTTCTATCAGCCTCTAAGGGAGTTTTATGACCTGGAAGGTCTCTGGGTTGAGGCCCCGGAGGTAAAGGAAGGCGATAAAGCGTCATAGGATGTAGCCTTGAACAAGCAAAGCCACTCTCATTTTAACAGGATGCAGGATGCAGGATGCACGATGCAAGATGCAGGATGCAGGATGCAAGATGCAGGATGCAGGATGCAGGATACGGGTGCTCATTCATCTCCATGCGCCATGCGCCTTTTGCCTCGCGCCTTGCGCCGCTTGATCACGCTTATATGCGCCCTAACGTTCTTATTATGTGCATCACCTCCTTTGATAAGAGATGTGTCAGCCATTTCCATCGAGGACGAACGTAAAATGGGCGAGGAGTTCCTGGCCCAGGCCCTGGCACATTTTCAGCTTGTCCAAGACCCTTTTGCCAATCAATTCATCAACGATCTGGGCCATTATCTCCTAGCCCCTTTAGAAACAAAAAATTTCCCCTTTCAATTCTACATCATCAAGGATAACACCTTGAACGCCTTTGCCGCACCCGGGGGGCATATATTCATCTTTTCCGGTTTAATAGAGGCCATGGATGATATTGATGAGTTAGCTGCAGTTATATGCCATGAAATCGGCCATATCTCAGCAAGACATTTATCCAAAAGAATTGAGCAGAGCAAAAATATCGGGATAGCCACATTAGCAGGAATCTTAGCAGCGATGCTGATTGGAGGGGAAGCTGCAGCTCCCATAATCTCAGGTACATTGGCGGCAGGGATGCAGGCACAGCTTCACTTCAGCCGCGAAGACGAGCGCCAGGCAGACCAGCTCAGCTACAAGTATATGGAGCCTGCGAGCTTTGATCCCGCGGGAATGGTCAGGGCGCTTAACAAAATCCAAAAGGGGAGTTGGTTAGGCACGGGAAAGATCCCGGCTTACCTCCTGACTCATCCCACTGGCCCTGAAAGGATGTCCAACTTAGAGGCTTCGATAACCGGTTACACGGCGCGGCCCCTGTCTAAAGAGGCAGCCCTGTTAAAGAGCCGGTTTTCAGCCTTCAAAACCGTCATTGGGGCAAGCACACTTGATAGCCGCGATGCGCAAAGGCTGTTTGACAGAGAGCTGGAAGCAAGCCCGGATAACCCGCTGCCCCATTTCGGGCTCGGGATCGTCTATATGGAGGAAGGAAGATATGATGAGGCAATCCGCGAGCTTGAGAAAGCGCTCCAGGGGAAACCTGACTTCATCCCGATCTTGAGGACCCTGGGAGAGGCCTACCAGATGAATGGTCAGGATCAAAAGGCCCTGAAAGTATTGAACAGGGCATTGGAACTGCATCACCGGGATGTGGCCACCCTGTATCTCTTAGGGATAACCTATGAAAACCTGGGTAAAACCGATAAGGCCCTCCCGATTTTCCGAAGGCTCTCATACCTCAAACCTGTAAGGATTGACGTCTATTTTCATTTAGGTCTTTGCTACGGGAGAGAAAATAAATTAGCGCTTGCCCATTATAACTTTGGACGTTATTTTAGGATATTGGGCCAGATTACGAAAGCTCAGTTCCATTTTCAAAAGGCAAAGGCTCTGGCGGGAAACAATCCGGTCCTGCAAAAAAAAATAACCAGGGAGATAGAGGGTCTTGGGCAAATAAAGCCCAAGGATACGTATCCCGAACTCTGAACCCCTTAATAATCAAAGGAGGTCTGTCATGTCTTTAAATAAAGGGAAAGCATCTTTGGAATTTGAAAAGGCGCTCGATATCGGTCGTCCGCCCAATATAGTGGAATTATTCCCCAATTCCAGGGGATTGATTGTAAGCGGCAAGGTCATAGACCGGGCCATGATTAAAAAGGGAAAGGCTATGACCATAGCTGCCAACGGCCGGAATCAGTTTGTGATCCGTGGAGTACTCAGGGCTGCACAGCGGGCAAACGCCGCTATTATCATAGAAATCGCAAAATCCGAGGGAGGCGCCAACGCCTATTGCGCTGTCAATTTCTGGAATATGGCAAGACAGGTGGATGCAATAATGAATGAGCTGAGTATTACTGTTCCTGTTGCAATCCATGCAGATCATTACGGCATCAAGGGGAGTCAGGATGTCGAAGCGGCAAGGACTGAAATCCCGTCCATGCTTGATGCCGGCATTACCTCTATTGCCATCGATGCTTCACACCTCCCTGATGAGGAAAATCTCCTGGCAAACCTTACCCTTAACCCTTATCTGCCCAAATGGGCAGGGTATGAGACCGAGGTGGGCGAGATAAAGGGGAAGGAGGGCCTTTCCACTTCAGCCGAGGCATTATTTCTAATCCAGGGACTTAACGCACACGATATATTTCCTGACTGGATCGCCCTGAATAACGGAACCACCCACGGTATTGAGGCAAGCGATGAGGGTATTCAGGTCCCCTTGACAGAGGAGATTCACAATGCCCTGGACCAATATATCATCTCCGGTGCCCAGCACGGAACTTCCGGCAATAATTCGGAGCGTCTCAGAAACATTGCTCAGACCACCAGAACCACAAAGGCCAATGTGGCCACCGCCCTCCAGATGATTTCGTGGGGTGTTGAGGTCAATGAGTTCGGCAATGCGATTTTAGATGACAACGGTGAGTTTGTTAAGGTGCCGGAAGATGGCATGCCAGACAATGTGTGGGATGAAATGGTCACCTTTGCAAAGTCTGAAGGCCTTAAAGGGGGTAACTACAAAAAACTCAACCTTCCCTTTGAAAACAAGCTGTTAGGCCTTCCCCGGAATTTTCGTGACAGGATGTCAAAAGGGGTTGAAGAATTCGTCTACGGTCTGTTGATTGACGTATTTAGCGCCAGGGACACGGCTCCATTAGCTATCGAAGCGATCATCGAAGCAGGCTCCTATGACTTGGGCCCAAAGGGGACGCGAATCGAGGATCCAGGCGAGTGGACAGAGGGCAAAATACACGAGAGGGCATCCTTATTAGACGTAGATAAAGGTCCGGCAGGGGACTTTGATGATTAATATGGCCAAGAATTCAACAATGCAGCCCCCGCACCTATGGATAAAAGAGATACAGGAGGATGAGAAGGTTTCAGGTTGCTATTTAGTCAAGGAAAAGAAGGTGCTAAAAACCCGCAACGGCAAACCCTTCCTGAACCTGATATTGGCAGACAGAACCGGGGAGATCCCTGCCAAGGTGTGGGACCGGGCTGAAGCGCTTTCGTCTCTTTTTCAAAAAGGTGATATTATTCAGATTGTCGCTCATGCCGGTTCTTATCGCGATCAGATCCAGATAACGGTGTCAGAGCTTGATCTGCTAAAGGAGAAACCGGACCCTGAGATCTTTTTAGAATCGACCCCTGAAGACCCATCCGAAATGATGCGTTCTCTTAGACAGATCCTGAGGGGTGTAGAGGACGTCAATTTAAAGGGCCTGGTTGACAGCTTTTTGGGAGACAGAAAGTTTATGGCCCGGTTTAAGAAGATGCCGGCAGCCAAAAACTTTCACCACAGCTATCTCGGCGGTCTTTTAGAGCATACCCTGTCTGTTTGTCAGATGGCGATACAGGTGGCCGCACATTACCCGCAATTGAACAGGGATCTGCTGATCACGTCAGCCTTCCTGCACGATATAGGAAAGATAAGAGAACTTGGATACGACCTCCAGATCGACTACACGGATGAAGGAAGATTGGTCGGGCATGTTGTGTTGAGCATGACCATGGTAGAGGAAAAATTGATAGGATTAAAAGACTTTCCCGGGGCATTGGCAATTCGACTGAAACACCTGATACTGAGTCACCATGGGCAGTACGATTTTGGTTCTCCCAAGGAACCAAAGTTCTTAGAGGCGTTTGCCCTTAACCTGATTGATGATCTTGATGCAAAAATAAACGGCCTGGGCCGATTTATGGAAAGGGACCGGCACGAAGGGGCGTGGACCGAATTCAACCGGATGTTCGGGAAATATTTCCTGAAAGGAAAGATGCAGCCGACCCGTAAGGCACCTGAGGAGAGCATAAAGACGGATAGCAAACAAAGGACCCTCTTTTCTTCGGATGCATCGACCCCGTAAGCGCCAAATTATTTTTGCCCGGGAGGACTGAAAAATGAACATCGAACATCCAACATCGAACATCCAACATCGAATGTTGAATGGGAAAAGATGAAGGAACAAACATATGACCTGGAAGAAAGACTGCTTGAGTATTCAGTGCGAATCATAAAGGCCGTTGAACAGCTGCCAAACACCAAAACAGGTAACCATGTTGCTGATAAAAAAACCTGAACTATTAAATGATATTTTAGAAGAAACATAGGAATTAATTAGAGTTTTCGTTACGAGTATCAAAACGGATGAAAAGAAACCACACCGTGGCGTGGTCCAATACTTGGCATTGCTTTTTTATTCGAATTTGGAATACTTTGAGGAGCGGAGCGACATCATTATTCGACGTTCAATGTTCGATGTTCGACGTTGGGCGTTCATCTTTTAAAACAACTCCGCATGCTATAAATGCAACCTTTGAATACTTACAAAATGTCTTAGCGCCGATGCTCTACCCGACCCGACCCCCTAATGAGAATCCTGCCCGTTTTCTTTCAGACAAATGTCAGAATAATGAATGCACCGAGCTTTAACAGACAACCCGGGGGCCCCTTACCCCTAGCCCAGTCTAATCATGCGAAAAGAATCCGTGCCCGTCTGCCGCATGTCATGACCCGAGACCGGCATCCCTTTGCCAGGCGTCTAAAGAATATCCTCAACAAGAGTAAGGGGCGCGATCCGGACGAAAAGGCGATTCAGCGGCTCAAGTCTTTAGAAAGGCGTGTCGAGGCTTCTATTTTACAAAAAGATCGCCGCGTGCAGGACCTCCCTAAATTATCATACCCCGAAAACCTGCCCATAACAGCCAAGAAAGACACCATTGTCAATGCTATTCGAAAACATCAGGTGGTCATTATTTCCGGCGACACGGGTTGCGGCAAGAGCACCCAGATCCCTAAAATGTGCTTAGAGGCAGGGAGGGGAATCGGAGGCAGGATAGCCTGTACTCAGCCCAGACGAATTGCCGCCACCACCATAGCCGGACGGATTGCGGAGGAGCTCGGAGAAGAGATCGGGAAATCGGTGGGATATAAGATACGTTTCAAAGATCGAACCAGCCGCTACGGATACATCAAAGTTATGACCGACGGGATGCTGCTGGCTGAAACTCAGCAGGATCCCCATCTCAATGAGTATGACACCATCATTGTTGACGAGGCCCATGAGAGGAGTCTCAACATCGATTTCATCCTGGGAATTCTGAAAACCCTTCTCATGAAACGGAAGCATCTCAAACTCATCATCACCTCGGCGACCATGGACACTGAGAAATTTTCAAAGGCCTTTGGCAGGGCCCCGGTGATGGAGGTCTCCGGACGTAGATACCCGGTGGTTGTGGAATATCTGCCCGTTGACCCTGAAAAGCAGGACAAGGGTGAGACAACCTATGTGGATATGGCCATCAGGGGAGTTGAAAAGATGCGTAACAGGGGACAGGCGGGAGATATCCTCGTCTTTATGCCCACCGAACAGGATATCATCGAGACCTGTGAGCGCCTTGAGGCCCGGAATCTGATCCCGCCGGAGGCGGGACTGGTATTGCCTCTGTTTGCAAGACTTACCCATGCCAGGCAGCGCCGGATTTTTGCGCCTTTTGCGGGACAGAAGATTATCGTCTCAACCAACGTCGCCGAGACCTCTCTGACGATTCCCGGCATAAAAGTTGTAATCGATACGGGGCTGGCCCGGATATCCCGGTATCTGCCCAGAACCCGCACCACCAGCCTCCCCGTGAGCCCCGTTTCAAAGAGCAGCGCAGATCAGCGTAAAGGCCGGTGCGGCAGACTGGAAAATGGTATCTGTATCCGGCTTTACTCACAGGAGGACTACGACGCCCGCCCCGAATTTACAGACCCTGAGATCCTAAGATCGAATCTTGCAGAGGTCATTCTCCGGATGATCTCTTTGAGGTTGGGGCATATCGCATCCTTTCCCTTTTTAGACAGACCCAATCCAAGGAGCATAAAAGACGGGTTTGACCTCTTGGTGGAACTGGGGGCCGTTGTTCGAAAGAACGGGGGTGTGTCCCTTACGGATAAAGGCCGTATAATGGCCAAAATGCCCATTGACCCCAAGATTTCCCGCATGATCCTTGCGGCCCGGGAGGAAGGCTGCGTCCATGACGTTGCCGTGATAGCCTCGGCGCTGAGCATCCAGGACCCCAGAGAAAGGCCCCTCGAAAAGGCCGTCCAGGCCGATCAGAAGCACATCCGGTTTAAAGATCCGGATTCCGATTTCATAACCCTGCTCAATATCTGGAATTATTATCATCGTTCGTGGGAGACACTCCGGACCCAGAATAAGATGAGAAAATTTTGCAAAGAGCACTTTCTTTCTTTTGTGCGCATGCGTGAATGGCACCATATCCACCAACAGCTTTCGGGCATATTGAAGGAACAGGGCATTAAGGACCAGAACCATTACGCAGACCGGTCTGGGGAGAATAGATATGCCTGCATTCACCGCTCCATCTTGAGCGGATACCTGTCCAATATAGCAATGAAAAAGGACAAGAACATCTATTTGGCGGCCAGGGGTAGAGAGACCATGGTTTTTCCAGGGTCAACACTCTTTAACAAGAGCCCCGAGTGGATCGTTGCAGCCGAGATGGTTAAGACTTCCAGGCTTTTTGCCAGAACCGCCGCAAAAATCAACCCGGAATGGTTGGAAAGACTGGGTGGCGGTCTTTGTAAATCCTCTTATTCCAACCCGCATTGGGAAAAGAAACGGGGGGAGGTCCGTGCTCACGAACAGGTAAGCCTGTACGGATTGGTCATTATACCCCAAAGATCTGTATCCTACGGATCAATCGACCCTGTTGTCTCTCACGATATATTCGTGAGATCCGCCCTGGTGGAAGGGGATGTTAATCACAACTTTCCTTTTCTGATTCACAACCAGGGCCTGATAGAAAAGAGCAGAGGGATGGAAGAGAAGGTCCGCAGACGTGGGATGCTGGTCAGCGATGATGTGATGGCAGAGTTCTATTCAACAAGGCTGGCAGGGGTTTTTGATATCCGGACCATGGGAAAAAGGATCAAGGAGCATGGCGGAGACGGGTTTCTCAAAATGACCGAGGCAGATATCGTGATAGCCTCTCCGGCTGAAACAGAGCTTGACCAGTATCCCGAAGAAATAACCATCGGCAGCAGCGCATTTAAATTCTCCTATAAGTTCGCGCCGGGAAAACCTGATGACGGCGTTACCATCAAGGTCCCTTCCGGTATGGCATCTCAGGTTTCGCATGATCACTTAGACTGGGTTGTCCCCGGGCTTTTTCGGGAAAAGATCACCGCCCTTATAAAAGGCCTGACCAAACAATATCGAAAACAGCTTGTCCCTGTTTCAAAGACCGTGGAAATTATTATGACGGAGATGGAAAGGAGATCTGAACCTCTACTTTCGTCCCTCGGAAGGTTCATCTATCGTCGCTTTGGCGTAGATATCCCTGCCTCCCAGTGGCCTGTTTCAGAGATTCCGGAATATCTGAACATGCGTGTTTCCATCCTTGACCATCGAGGCCGGGAAATCCGATCGGGGAAGGATGCTTCCATTCTCAATGGATACGCCCCCTGCGCATCACCCGTACAGATAGAACCGGAAACCTGGGAAAAGGCGAGGTCAGAATGGGAGAAAAAAGGGATTATGTCCTGGGATTTCGGGGATCTGCCCCGGACTATTTCTCTGGGAACCAACCTGCATGCCTATCCCGGTCTCGAGCCGGCAGCAGGGGGGGTCAATTTCCGGCTGTTCAAAGACAGTGCGGAAGCATCTGAGACACATAAAAAAGGTGTTAAGACCCTTTTTATGATTCGTTTTAGAAAGGACCTCAAGCTCCTGAAAAAAGATCTTGAACTCCCTGATGCCATTTCTGCCAAAGCGGTATACTTCGGAGGGGGCCGCACGGTTGAAAAAGGGATGTATGAGAACATCGTAAACCGTTTTTTCCTCTTAGATATCCGAACCAAAGCCGCTTTTGAGACCCATGCATCTGCAATAGGCCGGTCGATTTTACCTGAAGGGTGTTCGTTAATGGAGTTAACCGGGAGGGTCCTGGATGCCTACTATAATGTGAGGCAGAATCTTT
>JACNJD010000325.1 GCA_014382715.1 Candidatus Desulfacyla euxinica
CCGAAACTGGTCGAGGTCGGCCGGCATCTGAACATTAATCTGATCACCTGTTCAGAGGTGGAGAAGGTTGATGGCTACAAGGGAAATTTCAGGGTAACTGTACGTAAGGCCCCGCGATACATTGATGAATCCATGTGCACTGCGTGCGGGGATTGCACCAGTGTATGTCCGGTCGTCCTGCCCAACGAGTATGACCAGGGTTTGAGTGACAGGAAGGCTGCTTATAAAAAATACGCTCAGGCCATACCCGGGGCCTTTGCCATACAGAAGAGAGATAAGGCGCCTTGCCGCCTTGCCTGCCCGGCCGGGCTCAATGTACAGGGGTATGTGCAAATGGTGGGCGAGGGAAAGTATGAGGAGGCCTTGAAGATCATAATGGAGGACCTCCCCCTGCCCGGAGTGCTCGGCAGGATATGCCCCCATGGCTGTGAAAACGCCTGCCGGCGGTGCGATGTGGACCAGCCTGTCGCAATCCGCGACTTGAAGCGTCTGGCTGCAGATCAGTTCGACCCTCGAGAGATCAATGTTGAGTGTCAGGACCGGCGGAAGGAGACGGTGGCCATCATCGGTTCAGGCCCTTCCGGCCTCTCCGCCGCCTATCACTTAGCCAGGGAAGGTGTTTTATCCACAATCTTTGAAGCGCTCCCCAAACCCGGCGGAATGTTGCGGGTGGGTATCCCGGAGCACCGACTCCCAAGAGACGTCCTTGACCAAGAGATTGAGCTTATTACCAATTTAGGGGTCCAGATCAAGACAAACACTCCCCTCAGCGCGGAATTGACCGTAGATGATCTTTTCGATGATGGCTACAAAGCAGTCTACTTAGCCATGGGCGCCCACAAAGGGATCGAGCTTGGCATCCCGGGCGAAACCGTCAAAGGGGTCAGGCAGGGTGTTGATTTTCTGAGGGAGTTGAATCTATCCGGAAAGGCCCCGGTAGGGAAGAGAATGGCTGTAATAGGCGGGGGAAACGTGGCCATAGACGTAGCCCGCTCCGCGGTCCGTCTCGGTGCGGAAGAGGTAAACATTATATACCGGAGGACCCGTGCGGAGATGCCGGCCTGGGAGGAGGAGATTCAGGCGGCAGAAGAAGAGGGGTCTAAGATCACCTATCTTTCCGCTCCCCAAGAGATACTTACCCAAGATGGAGAAATCGTAGGGCTCAGGTGTATCCGCATGGAGCTTGGCGAGCCCGATTCATCTGGGAGGAAACGGCCAATACCCGTTCCCGGAAGCGAATATGACATAGAGATCGACCAGCTTATTCCAGCCATCGGCCAGAGGGCCGATCTATCTGCCGTTGAGGATACGGAAGGACTTGATTTTTCCCGGTGGGGGACGATTGAGGTAGATCCGGTTACCTATGCTACCAACCGCAAAGGGATCTTTGCAGGGGGAGATGTCCAGACCGGCCCGTGGGTTGCCATCGGCGCCATCGCTGCCGGCAGAGAGGCGGCAGAATCGATTGTCCGATATTTAGACGGCATGGACATGGCTGTAGGCCGTGAGCCCATTTCAAACGAAGACCCTGTATATCGTCCTATTCCTGGAGACGAGCCCCCCCAACCGAGGGCAAAAATGCCCGAACTCCCAGTGGAAAAGAGGAGGGAGGGCTTCGACGAGGTGGAGCTGGGATATGACGGAGAGACCGGAAAAAAAGAGGCCGGCCGCTGTCTCAATTGCGGATACTGCTGTGAATGTTTTCAGTGTGTGGAGACCTGCGGCCCGGGCGCCGTCAGCCTGGAGACACATGCACAGCAACCCGAAACCATCAGCCTGAATGTGGGATCCATCATATTGTCTCCAGGTTTCCGCCCCTTTGACCCCTCAAGATTCGAGACCTACAATTATGCAAAACTCCCAAACGTGATCACCTCCATGGAGTTTGAGAGGATTCTCTCTGCCTCAGGTCCTACAATGGGCCACTTGGTGAGACCTTCCGATGAAAAAGAACCAAAAAAGATCGCGTGGCTCCAGTGTATTGGTTCGAGAGATGTAAACAGATGTGATCATCCCTATTGTTCGTCTGTCTGCTGTATGTACGCCATCAAGGAATCTGTTATCGCAAAAGAACACGCCGGAAGCGACCTGGATTGCGCAATTTTCTTCATGGATATGCGGACCCATGGCAAAGACTTTGAGATCTATTATGACAACGCCAAAGAAAAACAGGGGGTTCGTTTTATTCGTTCTAGAGTGCATACAATAGATCCGGTTGAGGGAAGTGACGACCTGTCATTGAAATACGCCACCGAAGATGGGGAGTTCAAAGAAGAGCGCTTTGACATGGTGGTCCTTTCAGTAGGTATAGAAACAGCACCGGATGTAATGAAACTTGCGGAAAACCTGGGGCTTGATCTCGGGAAGGAAGGATTCTGTCAAACAGAAAACTTTTATCCCGTAACCACGTCAAAGGAAGGGGTTTATGTCTGCGGCGCTTTTCAGGGCCCGAAGGACATACCCCAGTCGATCATGGAAGCCAGCGCAGCAGCCTGCGCAGCGAGTACGGACCTCAGTGACGTCAGGGGATCAGATACCAGGATAAAAGAGATCCCGGATGAAATGGACGTTTCAGATGTTGAGCCTAAGGTCGGGATCTTTATATGCAACTGTGGGATCAACATAGGTGGTGTGGTAGATGTCCCCGGTCTAACCGAATATGCCTCAACCCTGCCAAATGTTGTGTTCACGGATCAGAATCTCTTCACCTGCTCCCAGGATACCCAGGAAAAGATGAAAGAGGTCCTCAAAGAACATGGTGTTAACCGGGTGGTGGTGGCCGCCTGTTCCCCGACCACCCACGAAGCCCTCTTTCAGGACAGTCTCCAGGACTGCGGTCTAAACAAGTACCTTTTTGAGATGGCCAATATCAGAAACCAGGACTCATGGGTCCACGGTGACGACCCGGCCTCGGCAACGGATAAGGCCAAGGATCTTGTAAGGATGGCCGTGGCCAGGGCATCTCTGCTGGAACCGCTTACCGCAAAAACCATATCCGTCAACAAGCGCGCCTTGGTGATTGGAGGGGGAGTGTCCGGGATGAGTGCGGCCCTGAACGTGGCCGATCAGGGTTTTGAAACGGTCATCGTTGAAAAGGAGGCCCAGTTGGGCGGTCTTGCCAAAGAATTGACTCACACTATCGAGGGCGCGGATGTCCAGGAACACCTTTTTGAACTGATGGAAAGGATTGAAAGGCATGAAAAGATCCAGGTATTGACCGAATCCCTCATTGTAGGGTTCAGCGGGTTCAAGGGAAATTTCACCACCGAAATCATGGTTGGCCCCGGAATGTATGAAAGAAAAATTGATCATGGTGTGGTCATATTGGCCACAGGGGCCAATGAATACACGCCGAACGATTTTCTGTACGGTGAAGATAGCAGAGTCATGACCCAGATGGATTTAGATAGGCAGCTCGACGAGAAAGGAGCCGAAGATCTTCAGCACGTGGTCATGATCCAGTGTGTGGGCTCAAGAAACGAAGACTACCGCAACTGCTCCCGGATCTGCTGCCAGGCCGCAATAAAAAACGCACTCCATATTAAAAAACTCAATCCGGAGGCCAGTGTGTACATCCTTTACAGGGATATTCGGACATACGGTCTCTTAGAGGAATATTACAGGGAGGCCAGACAGCAGGGGGTCCTGTTTTTCCGGTTTGATCGGGACCTGCCTCCTCAGGTGGAGTCCACCGAGGAAGGTCTCTTTGTGACTTTCAAAGACCATGTCCTTCAGAGAGATATAAAAATATCAGCTGATATCCTCGCTCTGAGCGTCGGCATGCGGGCAGAGGACACAGAGGAATTAGCTTCCATCCTGAAGGTGGCGCGGAACCAGGACGGGTACTTTATGGAGGCCCACGTCAAATTGAGACCCGTGGATATGGCAAACGATGCCTTCTTTGTCTGCGGAACAGCCCACAGCCCAAAGCTGGTTTCGGAATCCATAGCCCAGGCCATGGCCGCTGCATCACGGGCAGTAACTTTTCTCTCCCAGTCGGAGATCACCCTTTCGGTGGTGACTGCTAAAGTGGACCAGGAAAGATGTGCCGCTTGCCTGATATGTGTCCGCTCCTGCCCTTATGACGTACCTAAGATCAACGAAGACGGGGTGAGCGAAATCGATCCTGCCCTGTGCCGGGGCTGCGGGGTCTGCGCAGCCGAGTGCCCGGCCAAGGTTATTGAGTTGAACTGGTATGAAGATGATCAGGTGATGAGCAAAGTGGATGCTTTATTAGAGGGAGTATTATGATGGAAAGATTCGAACCGATTATTATTGCGTTTTGCTGTCAGTTCTGAGGATATAGCGCCGCGGACCTGGCAGGTTCCATGCGTCTTCAATATCCCAGCAACATTAATATCATCAAACTTCCCTGCACCGGGAAAATTGATCTCATCCATCTACTCAGGTCCTTTGAGAAAGGGGCCGATGGCGTTTATGTGGTGGGCTGTCTCGAAGGAGCATGTCAGTTCACCAGTGGGAACATCAGGGCCCGTAAAAGAGTTGAGCAGGCCCAGGAGATCCTGGAAAAAATTGGGATCGGCGGAGAGAGAGTGCGGATGTTTAATCTCTCCTCAAGTGAGGCGCCCCATTTCGTCCAGGCTGCCGTGGAGATGACTGAAAACATAAGAGATATGGGACCAAATCCGATTAAGACAGCCATGCAGAAGGCAGCATAATCTGATTGCGGATTTCGGACTGCGGATTTCGGAATGATAACAGGTAAAGGGGATTGAGGGAATCGCTCCCCACCCACAACCGACAGGAGGAGATATCATATGATCGTTGCAGACAAGAAGCCTATTGAGGAGATTATCGATATGGTAAAGGGCTACCGGAAAATCCTCATTTTAGGCTGCAATGAGTGTGTCACCGTTTGTGAGGCCGGCGGGAAGAAGGAGGTCGCTGTTTTGGCCTCGGCTCTCCGCATGTACTTCATGAACGAGGGGACAAAAATAGAGATGGACGAGATCACATTAGAAAGACAGTGCGATCACGAATACCTGGAGGAAATCAGGAACAGCATGGATCAATACGACGCTGTTGTTTCCTTGGCCTGTGGGGTCGGGGTTCAGTTCATGGCCGAAAAATACTTTGGCAGCCCCATCTATCCTGGAGTCAACACCTGTTTTATGGGGGTAACTGAAGAGCGGGGTGTGTGGAGCGAACGTTGTCAAGGGTGCGGACAATGCATCCTGGATAGAACCGCCGGCATCTGTCCCATATCCCGGTGCGCCAAGAGGCTCCTCAACGGCCCCTGCGGCGGTTCTACAAAAGGGAAATGTGAAATAAGTAAAGATCTGGATTGTGCGTGGCAAATTATTATTGACCGCCTGAAAGAGCTTGACAGGTTAGACGATTATGAAGAAATAGCTCCGATCAAAGACTGGTCAACAGAACGGGCCGGGGGCCCCAGAAAAGTGGTCAGGGAGGATGTGAGACAATGAGCACTAAAACACCGAGCAGGCTTGAAAAAATCCTTGATTCAGGACAATTGGCAGTCACATCGGAGTGCGGACCTCCGAGAGGGAGTGATCCTGAAGCAATCACCAAGAAGGCTGAAATAATCAAAGACCACGTGGATGCCATCAACATCACCGATAATCAGACCAGCGTGACCCGTCTTTCCAGTCTGGCCGCCTGTATCCATCTCAAACTGATGGGGATTGAGTCAACGCTGCAAATGGTGGTCCGGGACAGGAACCGGATCGCCTTGCAGAGCGATATCCTCGGGGCCGCATCGTTTGACATTCATAATATCCTCTGTCTATCAGGGGATCACCAGATGTTCGGAGACTCTCCACAGGGACAGAATGTTTTTGACCTGGACTCCATGCAGCTGATTCAGACGGTGAGATTGATGCGGGATGAAGGCAAATTCTTGGGAGGGGACGATATCAAACGACCGCCAAAGATGTTTGTGGGGGCAGCAGCCAACCCATTTGCAGATCCCTTTGAAATCAGGGTCCCCCGTTTGGCAAAAAAAATCGCTGCAGGCGTGGAGTTTATTCAGACCCAGTGTATATATAATTTAGATAAATTTGAGCTCTGGATGAAGGAGGCCCGTGATCGGGGGCTTCACGAAAAGGTCTATATCCTGGCCGGGGTGACCCCTTTTAAATCAGCAGGGATGGCCAAATATATGAAAAACCGTGTTCCCGGGATGGACGTACCTGATGAAGTAGTCAAGAGAATGGCCGGCGTGCCCAAAGAAAACCAGCCCGAAGAAGGAATTGACATATGCGTTGAAACCATCCAGCGGTTGAAGGAATGCGAGGGAGTGAGAGGATTTCATGTCATGGCCATCGAATGGGAAGAGAAGGTGCCGGAGATCGTAGAGCGGGGCGGGCTTTATCCGAGACCCGAGGATCTATGATTTATGATTGTTGATTGTTGACTGACTAATTCCAGTAACTAATGGTAAATAACGACTTGACCAAAAAAAGGAGGATTGGTTATGGATAAAAAATATATTCTGGTAGTAGATGACGATCCTGATCTGGTAGAAACCGTTTCAATGATGTTAGAAAGCAAGGGATGTGAAGTAGGACAGGCTTATGATGGTATTGAAGGAGAAGAATCTATCAAAGAGAGACGTCCGGACCTTGTTATCCTTGATATCATGATGCCCCGGAAAGACGGTTATGTTCTCTGCGCTGAGTTGAAGGCCAACGATGAAACACGCGATATTCCCGTAGTCCTTCTTACTGCCGTAGGCGAAGCCGTACCCACAACCTCTTATACACACGCCGATGGCATGTCCACGGAGGCAGACGATTATATTGCCAAGCCGATTGATACAGAGGGCCTTTGGGAGGTAGTAACCGGTCTGTTATAAGTGACGGGCAACCAAAGAGAGATTTTACCACGAAGCACATGAAGGGCACAAAAATCGGGTTAATGATGGTTTTATGATCTCCTCGTTTTCTTCGTGATCTTCGTGGCCTCCGGTCCTTAGGGCCTAAAAGGGATGGAGGGAAACTGGCCCCGCCAATAGTCAATATTCAATTTTACGGTTTTTTTATGTCTGTCCCAGAAAAACTCGGCGGGTTTAAGGTCCTGAAAGATGTGACACTGATCTCGCTGTTTTCCCCTAAACAGACAAAGGATTTCCCTTCGAAATTTTTCAGTTTTATTGCAGATGAAAAAATAAATCTCCCTTATGTCACCTGCGTCTTTGACGACCATACCTGGGGATTGAACATTGCGGTTGAGTCCAGAGACGCAGGCAGGATACTCAACCTGGTCGAAAAGGCATTTGAAAAGAAATCAGTCCATCACCCGTACAGCACCATTCTCTCCATCTTTCCCCACAAGAAAAACCCTGAAATCACCGGCTCTCTTTTTGAGGCCTTCGGACGAGAGGGTGTAAACACGAATGCCCTGGCCAATTCGCCATCTGCCATTTCCATTATCCTTGATGAAAACGTCCTGAACAAGGCAAGCAGCGCCCTCTTCGGGCCGTTTAGTTTCAGCGCCTATCGAACCCCTTCAGACTGGAAACTGGCCCAAAAGGGAAAGGAACAGTTATACAAAGAGGTGGTCGCCTCATTTCAGGAGCAACGGCCAAAAGTATACGGTCTTGAGTATCAGGCTAATCAGGAGTTTCTGCTGGTAAAACTGAATAACCAGAGTATAGGAGACTTTGGAACTTCCTTTAAGGAATTTGCCCGGCTGGGTCTCAATCTCACCTTTTTAGCCACAAGCCCCTGTGAGGAAAGCGAAAAAGAAAAAGTGTCCTTTTGTTTGCCCGCAACCGAAAACAGCTCTTATATTCAAATGATGAATGGAATAACACCACAGGCGGACATACAGAGCTACGCCCCCGTATCTACCTTTGCCATGAACGGACCCCATTTTGGGGACCGTTACGGAATAGTCAGTGAATTTCTGATTTCGTTGGAAAAGGGGGGGGTTGATCTCTTAGGACTAAGCTGCACAATAGCTTCAATTACAGGGGTCGTCCCATCCTCCCATATAACATCGGCCATTGAGGCAATCAAAGGGTGTTTTGATATCCCTTCGGTTATCGAGAGGACCTGAGGGGCATATTGGACTTGCCTTCATGGATGGTTGAGCAAGAGATGACTCTTAAACCGAATTAATCGGCCTTGATCCGGATCTATTTTTGTCTTTCCAGGATCGCCTCTTTTTGTTTCTCGTATTCCTCGTCACTAATCGCGCCGTTTTCGTGCGCCTTTTGAAGATCAATTAACTCCTGTCCGGTGGTATGCTTCTTGACAGTAACTTCAGCTGTCCCACCCTTCCCCCCTTCTCCAGGGCTGCCGCAGCACCCGGCAAAACCTGCACCGGAAAATATCAGGAGTGACAGTATAAGAATCTTCAGTTTATTCATAATATATCTCCGTCCAATTGAGTTTGTTTGGTGCCCCCGGCGCGACTCGAACGCACGACACCCAGATTAGGAATCTGATGCTCTATCCACCTGAGCTACGGGGGCAATAGTTGCTTTGTACCATAAACATATCTAATGTCAAATAATTTCGGCCCGATGCGCT
>JACNJD010000257.1:0-5032 GCA_014382715.1 Candidatus Desulfacyla euxinica
TTTTTCTACTGCCACATCTGCAGGCTTCAGCACCTCCATGATATGGGAGCGAAGACCCATACGATAATGCCGTCTGAATAGAAAATCCCCCTGACCTCTAATGAAGTTTAACCCTACTATGTCGAGGTGCTCCAACCTCGGTCTATCTCTTATATCTTCAGCCATCTTTTCAGGGTCCAAAATCGAGATCATCTATTTCGTAACTGTTCACGGAACGTTGAAATTGGAAAATAGAAATTGAAAATTTGGCCTTTATACTTTTGTACTGTTGATGAAGGCATTCAATTTTGGGCCGATCTCCACAGTTGCTAATTTCCAATTTCTAATTTCAAGCCGTGAACGGCTACTCTATTTCTAAATGCTGATCTTTCGGGTTACTCTCATCAACAGCAAGATAGACAGTACGGTGGTAAGAGAAACAATTGCCATGGCCACAAATACTGCGGGGAATGACCATACCTCTTTGACCCATCCAACGAGATAAACAGCGAACGCCCCCACCCCGAAGGTAAGGATAAATTTGGTGCCGTAGGCGCTGTCTCTCACCTTGTCCGGGGTCAACTTGGCCACAAGGGTATTCTCGATCGGTTGCATGCCTAATAGAAAGAGCATGTAGCCCATGGTTATAAGCAGAAGGGAAACATCTGTCGTGTAGGCCATGGCTAAAACCATAGGCAGGGCCAGCACGTGAAAGACGAGATATCCGCGACGGGGCTCAAACCGTTCAGCGGTGACGCCACCTAAGAACTGCCCAAACATGCCTACCATGAATACCGATGATGAAAGCGCCGTAGCCGCCACATTCCTTGAGGCAGGCATCCACGGCAACCTGCTTATCCAATCGAGCAGCGCGGGGTTTCCAAGCTCAAGATAGGCGGGTAGAATTACAGTCACCGAGCGATAGGCAACACCCCCTAACATCATGCATATACATAATACGGCAAAGCTCAACATCAGTCTCATTGACCCCTGAGATTCGGTTTTTTCATTTCTTTCAGGTTCAATTACAGGGAGGAGGAGCATAATGACCGTGCCTGTGAGATTGAGACAGCCAAGGAAGATAAATGCCGTCTGTATGCCATAAAAATGGTTGATAACTCCCGCTAAAATGGGAGCCGTGGCCAGACCTGCATTGCCTGCCATGCCGTTATATCCTAAGGCCATGCTCATTTTGCTGATCCCTCTCGAGATCAGACCCAGACCAGCCGGGTGATATATACCCGAAAAGATTCCAATCCCTGCCAGGCAGAGGGAAAAGGCCTTGGGAGAGTCAATAAAGAATCCTGCGGCCAATCCGCACAACCCGGCACCTGTGTAGAAAAGAAGGAGGAGCGGCTTCGCCCCAACCCTGTCACTCACCAAGCCCCATGGCAGAGCTGTAACGCCGAAAAGCAGGTACATCCAGAAAGAAAGTGCTAAGACATGGCTCAGGTCCATGTCATACATTCCCATAAGCGGCAAGACAAGGGCGGGAAACATCAGCATATTGAAATGGCTCATGAAATGGCCAAAGCAGGTTGTTGTCAGGATTTTTCGTTCATTTGGATTCATGGGGTTTTTTGTCATGTTTTTTCTAAGGCCACAGGACGCTATAATCAGATTTTATTCCAGAGCCAACTCTCCCCCAGTTTGAAGGTTTATTTTGAAAAATGCTCTACTATTTCTTTCTCAAATGCCAAGGAATACATATTCGCCAACTCCTATTTTGTCAAGGATTCTGAAGACCACCTCCCCGGAAACGTCAAAGTCGTCTGCGGAATGGATGAAGGACATCTTTTATGGAAAAGACCTCATCATTGACACTCAGGACAATTTTCTCTACACTCCTCCACTAAGAAATTTGGAGGGAATAGCGTACGCTTCAGTTTGGTGCAACCTGCATGTCCACTTATATAAAGGAATATGACGTAATCGTGGTGGGTGCCGGTCATGGTGGCTGTGAGGCTGCCCTGGCTGCCTCACGAATGGGGCACCCCACCCTTTTGCTGACCATTAATCTCGATCAAATCGCTGCCATGAGCTGTAACCCCGCCATCGGGGGATTGGCCAAAGGGCATTTGGTGAAGGAGATCGACGCCCTCGGCGGCGAGATGGCCAGGAACACGGACCAGACCGGAATACAGTTCCGGCGCCTCAATACGCGAAAAGGGTTGGCCGTGCAGGGGTCGAGATCACAGAACGACCGGGATCTTTACCGCAAACGTATGAAATCGGTTGTTGAGGCACAACCCAACCTTGATATACGTCAGGCCATGGTGGACTCTCTCCTGGTGAAAGAGGGCCGGGTCCATGGGGTCGAAACCCAGATCCATGAAAAATTCCTGTCTCGCACCGTGATTTTGACTACCGGCACCTTCCTGAGGGGGCTTATCCACATCGGCCTCGATCATTTTCCAGCCGGCCGCATGGGAGATCCCCCGTCTGTTCGGTTAGCCAAACAATTGGAGTCTTTGGGCTTTGAGGTTGGAAGACTTAAGACCGGGACCACACCACGCCTGAACGGCAGGACCATTGACTACGAGAGTTTAGACATACAGCCCGGGGATGAAAGCCCGCGGCCGTTCTCCTTTACAACCACGAGCATCCCTCTCCCCCAGGTGCCCTGCCATATCACCTACACCAGCCATAAAACCCACGAGATTATCAGAGAGGCCCTGGACCGATCTCCCCTGTTCAGCGGCGTTATCAAGGGCGTTGGCGCAAGGTACTGCCCCTCCATCGAGGATAAAGTGGTTCGTTTTGCAGAAAAAGAACGCCACCAGATATTCCTTGAGCCTGAGGGCCTGAATACATCTGAGGTTTACCCCAACGGGCTATCCACGAGCCTGCCCGTTGACATTCAGATCAGGATGATACGCTCCATCCCCGGCCTCGAGAGAGCCGAGATCTTGAGGACCGGCTATGCCATTGAATATGACTACATAAATCCCCTCCAATTAGAACCGACCCAGGAGACCAAATTGGTCAAGGGTCTTTTTCATGCGGGCCAGATAAACGGAACCTCGGGCTATGAAGAGGCCGCTGCCCAGGGGCTTATGGCCGGGATCAATGCGGTCTTGAAGGTTAGAGGGGAAGCACCTTTGATTCTTTCCAGATCAGAGGCATATACCGGTGTCCTGATCGATGATCTTGTCACCAAGGGCACCACAGAGCCCTACCGCATGTTCACATCCAGGGCAGAATATCGTCTCCTTTTGAGGGAAGATAATGCCGATTTCAGGCTCAGGGATAAGGGACACGATTTAGGCTTAGTGTCTGATGACATCTATAAGGAGTTTTGCAGGAACCGCAACCTGGTAGAAGACCTGCTCTTGCGGTTACAAGAAGTTAAGTTGCGACCGGACTCCGGAACCTTAAAAAGGCTGAAGCAGTTGGGTACGACACCCATCAAAAATGCTACCTCTTTGGCACAGCTTCTAAAGCGAAGTGAAATCTTTTTTGAGGACCTCTTCCCTTTTGATCCTGACCTCTCAAATATAGAAGAACAGGTTGCCATAGAGGTGGAGACCCGGATAAAATATGAAGGCTATATTAGTCGACAGGAACGTCAGGTGGAAAAGATGAAGCGGATGGAGTTAGTCAGACTCCCGGAGCATGTCGATTACCTGACTGTTCATGGCCTCTCCAATGAGGTGAGAGAAAAACTCGGCAGGGTGAGGCCCATTTCCTTAGGCCAGGCATCCAGAATCTCCGGTGTGACACCTGCTGCGATCATGGCACTGCAGGTCCATCTGAAAAGATCGAGGAATGGAAAATATGTCTAACTCTATATTAAGAAACATTTTTCTTCTGGTAATAGGTTGTCTCTTATCCCTTTATGGATGCGGAGAGGGGCCTGAAACCGGTGTGGACAAGAAGGTCGCATCGCCAAAACAGAGACAGGTCAATATCAGCCCTGTCTCGGCTTCATTACCCACGGGCGACATTGAATACGTGGGGGTGCTCACCGCACGTCGCAAGGTCAAGATTTCCAGTGAATTAGGAGGGATTATTGAGGGCATCTATTTTGAGAAGGGGGAGAAGGTCGCGGCAGGGAAGCTATTGGCCAAAATCGGCACCAGCAGTGTCCGTCTCCAGGTGCGCGAGACAGAAGCGGCCGTGAAGGCCGCAAGAAGCGTGCTGAACAAGATGGAAAAAGGGAGCAGGCCCCAGGAGATTCAAATAGCAACTTCCGCACTGAGCGAAGCTGAAGCAGCCCTGTTCGAGGCAGAAAAAAATTACAGGAGGATAAAGGAGCTTCATAACATCAAGGCTATCTCAGGAAGCAGTTATGATGCAGCAGAGAGACAGGTCGGGACAGCCAAGGCAAGGATGAACTCTGCAAAGCAGCGATTAGTCTTAGCGTTAAAGGGACCCAGAGTTGAAGATATAAACGGCGCCCGTGCCACACTTGCACAGGCAGAAGCAGCCCTCGCCTTAACTAAGAATCGGTTGACAAAATCGATGCTTTGCGCCCCCTGCGATGGGATAATAGCTTTTCGTAATGTGGAGGTGGGCGAAGTCATAGGGGTCGGGACCCCCATAACTGAAGTAGTCGAGTTGGAGAAATTGAAGATAAAACTCTCCCTTGGTGAAAAGGACATCCACATCTTGAAAAACCATAATCGCTTTGGTTTCAGCGTCGATGCAATACCCGGGGAGAAGTTTTCAAGCCGGGTCTTCTTCCTTTCACCAACTGCTGACAAGGCTACCAGGTCCTTTCCCCTGGAGTTGATTGTTGACAAAACCGATCCGCGGATGGCTGACGGCATGACCGTCAGGGTCAAATTTCCCGTTGTGGGGAGGAAGACCTCCATTAAAATCCCTTCGGCCTGGCTTGCGGAAGAAGAGGGGAAAATTGGGCTCTATGTAGCTGAAGATGGAAAGGCCCTATTTAAAAAAGTTACCCTCGGGGCCTATTATGACAACCGGGTGGAAATCTTAACGGGTCTCGGAGATAAGGACCAGGTAATCACTAACCCCGCAGGGCTCAAGAGCGGAGAGGCGGTGGAAATTAGGCATTAGTTATTGGGTACTGGGTACTGGGTATTGG
>JACNJD010000257.1:5242-6720 GCA_014382715.1 Candidatus Desulfacyla euxinica
CTCACTTCCCCGCTACAAGCGGGATAAATAGGCACTTATACTCCTATGTTCATCACCAAATTTGGCATATCGCGACCTGTTGTCGTTCGGATGGCCCTGATCCTCATCGTGATCGTTGGCATTTACGCCTACAGTTCCATGCCAAGGTTTTTGGATCCGGATATCACCATCGGGGAGGGAGTGATTATTACCGTTTGCCCAGGATTTTCCCCGGAGGAGATGGAAAGTCTGGTGACAAAGAAGATCGAAGATGAGTTGGAAGGCATATCCGAGATCAGGCGCTTTGAGTCAAACTCCTTTGAGAGCACGTCAAAGATACACGTCTTTTTTAACACACGCCTCTCAGAATATGAGATTGACCAGGCTATGCAGGAGGTCAGGAACGCCGTGGATCGGGTGGATGACCTTCCTGAGGAGGCCAAGGTCCCCAGAATCATAGAGATCGATATCGCCATCTTCCCTGTCTGCATGGTGGGATTAGCAGGTCAGCTTCCCATGATGCAGCTTCAGGACATCGCCAGAGACATCTCTGATACCCTTGAGGTGATTAAAGGGGTGTCAGAGGTGGATATAGTTGGGGAGAGAGAGGGTGAAATATGGGTGGAATTAAACCCCCGACGTATGTCAGCTTATGGCATCTCAATACCTGAAGTGGCTCAGGCGGTTGCCAGACGCACAAAAAACCTACCCGGCGGCACAGTGGAAATGGGGAACCACGAGACCGCAATAAGGATGGTGGGCGAACCAAAAGACCCAAAAGATCTCGGGAATATTGCGCTCAAGAGCGTTAATGGTGGCACAGTCTATCTCCGTGATATTGCCAGAGTAACCCCAACCCTGGAAAAACCCAGGACTCTGACCTTCATAGACAAGGAGAATGCCCTTGTTCTCGCCATCAAGAGGAAAAAAAACACAAACATGATCCAGATCGTGGATGACGTAAGGAGGCTCATGCAGGAGATCCCGGGCCAATATCCCGGTCTCGAAGCCACGCTCTATTTTGACCAAGCTCGAGAAATCAAAAAACGGATAAAAGAACTCCAGACCAACGGTTTATTAGGTATTGTCTTAGTGTTTTTCGTTTTGTGGGTCTCCATGGGTCTGCGAAACGCCCTCTTTGCCTCTATCGGCATCCCGGTTGCCTTTCTCCTTACATTCATACTGATGAAGATTTTTGGCCTTTCCATCAACGGTCTCACCCTCTTTGGCCTGATACTTGTCCTTGGGGTGGTTGTTGATGATGCTATTGTGGTACTCGAAAATATCTTCCGTCATTTAGAGAAGGGAAAACCCCTTGTGAAAGCCACCCTTGAGGGGAGCCGCCAGGTCCTGGCCCCGGTCCTGGCATCGGTCTCTACGACTATGGCCGCCTTTCTCCCTATTCTCATCCTGGTCGGCGGCGTTATCGGACGGTACATGGCCGATCTGCCCAAGGTGGTGATGTTTGCACTTGCGGCGTCGCTTTTTGAGGTCTTTTT
>JACNJD010000257.1:7136-8467 GCA_014382715.1 Candidatus Desulfacyla euxinica
GGGATGAAAGAGGTAAATTATGAGCCGGTTTTCGGCACGCATTTTGGGATGCTGATGGTCATCTTGAAGACAAAAAAGGAGAGAAAACGCTCTGTTGTGGAGTGGATGGAGATAGTCAGGAAAGATGCTGGAAAGCTCCTGACCTCTCTCGGCGCTACCTCTTTTGTCTTAGAGAGGCTGATTGAAGGTCCGCCTGTGGGTGCCGACATCGACCTGAAGATACAATCTCCCAACTGGGAAAGCTCTGCAAAGATTTCCCGCCTGTTAAAGGAAGAAATGGCCAAGCACAGGGGAATCGTGGATATTCAGGACGATGTCTCAAGAGAAAAACAGTTCATGGAAATAACCTTAGATGAGGCAAAGGGGAAAAAACTCGGGATTGACCAGAACCATCTTGTCATGGCGGTCCAGGCCGCCTTCCATGGACTTTTGGTAGCCACCTATAACCAGGGTGATGACAATCAGGATGTCAAGTTAAAATATTTGCCCGAATACAGACACAACTTTGACGACCTGGTCAACCTTAAGGTGATGGTTACTGGGCACGGGGAGATTCCCTTAAAGGAATTAGCTAAAATCCGTCTGACCCCCGGTTTTCACAATGTCTATCATTATGACGGGAAGCAGACCGTGCGTCTGACGGCAAACATCAAAGAGCTGCAGGATGACCAGGAGGGTACCAGCGGCTTCCTCTCCAACCTGCGCGGTGAAAAGATGACCGCGGTGAAGGCCAATAAGATCGCCAGAGAGTACTTTGAAACTATTCGATATAACTTCCCGGGCTCTAAAATGATCGCGGGAGGGCTTCAGGATGAGACCAACACCTCACTCATGCAATTGGGGAACGCAGGCATGCTCGCCATCTTCCTTATATTTTTCATCCTTTGTCTACAGTTCAACTCGTTTACTCAGCCTTTTATCATTATGATCACCATCCCCTTTGCGAGCCTGGGCGTAATGATAGGGCTATTGGTCAGCAACAATCCTCTAACCTTCGTCACCTTAATAGGCCTCTTGACATTAACCGGGATAGTCGTTAACGATTCTCTCGTCCTGATAGATTTTATCAACCGTTACAGGAAGGAACACCCGAAACAGCTCTATCTCGCCATCATACGGGGATGCCATGTGCGCATGCGGCCCATAATACTCACATCTATCACAACCATATGCGGTTTGGCGCCCATGGCCTTCGGCGTGGGTGGCAAATCCGTTTTCTGGGCCCCATTGGCCACGGCCATCATGTGGGGACTGGGCTTTGCAACGATTCTCATCCTCTCCATGGTGCCGGCCTTCTATGCCATCTTAGAGGATATTGGTTATCTTATCCG
>JACNJD010000356.1 GCA_014382715.1 Candidatus Desulfacyla euxinica
CACAAGGTCGAACCACCTATAGTTGATCGTCAAAAAAGGGACTTCTTATCATCCATCGAGAGTTTAGCTAAAGTACAGGATTTAATCGAACAAGCCGTTCCCGGAATGATATCTCTGGCGCCAACTCTTAAACATAGTGGATTTGAAGAGGAAGAAGAATGGCGTCTTATTGTTGGCCCATTAGAACATGATAGTGATCGCATACGCTATCGAACTTCCGATCATTACGTGGTCCCATTTGTGGAAATCGATTATCAGAATGTTGGGTTACCGCTTGAACATATCATTGTTGGACCTGGACCTCACCAGGAGAGAAGCGCTGGAAGTCTTCGCCAAATGATTGATAGGATGGGATTTGAGGGAGTTGTGATAGACCCTTCTAAAATTCCCTTTAGGAGCTGGTGAAACCCTTCTGGCTTTACTCTGTTACTTCGGTATGTCCACGCAGCAATGATAAGAAATACAAAAAATGCTGTGGTAAGTAACTAATCTTAATGGCCAGATCACACCTCAAAACGGATAATAGGCAATGACTCAAGACGACAACATCCTTTACTATGGTGACAACCTCCCAATCATGCGCGAGGAAATCCCTTCTCAAAGCGTTGATCTCGTTTACTTAGATCCGCCCTTCAATTCTAACCGGAATTACAACGTCCTCTATCAGGATGAAGGCGGGCTGGATTCGGAAGCTCAGATCACGGCCTTTGAAGATACGTGGCATTGGGACATGAAAGCCGAGGAAACATACCAGGAATTAATAATGGATGCACCTTCACAAATATCCGATATGATAGGGGCATTCAGGGGTTTTATCGGCACAAATCAAATGATGGCCTATTTGGTTATGATGACAATCCGATTGATTGAATTACACAGGATTTTGAAGGATACCGGGAGCTTGTATCTTCATTGTGATCCTACTGCGAGCCATTATTTGAAGATGTTGTTGGATACCATCTTTGGAGGTGACCAGTTTCGGAATGAGATCATTTGGAAACGAACAAGTGCTCACAGCGACACGAAACAGGGCGTCATTCACATGGGCCGGATTCATGATACCATCTTGTTTTACACCAAGTCGAATAATGTGAAACGGAATGAAGTTTATCTTCCGTATGACCAGACATACATTGACCGGTTTTATCGGTATGTTGATGAAGATGGGCGGAAATATAGGTTAGGCGACCTTACTGGCCCTGGAGGCGCATCAAAAGGAAACCCTTCCTATGAATTCATGGGTGTTACGAGATATTGGCGGTACAGTAGAGAAAGCATGGAAGAACTATCTAAACAAGGCCGGATTATCCAGACCAAACCGGGGAGAGTGCCAGCCTACAAAAGATATCTTGACGAAATGCCAGGCGTCCCCCTACAGGATATGTGGACAGACCTAACCCCTATTGGTGCTCAAGCCAAAGAGCGCCTCGGTTACCCTACACAAAAACCCGTATCCCTATTGGAAAGGATCATTAAAGCCAGCAGCAAAAAGGGTGACGTGGTATTGGATCCTTTTTGTGGTTGCGGAACGGCCATTCATACAGCTCAAAAACTAAAGCGTAAATGGATCGGGATAGACGTTACCCACCTTGCAATAGCCCTGCTAAAATACCGTCTCAAGGACGGTTTCGACATCGAAGCAGAAAAAGATTACAAAATCCATGGCGAGCCCCAGGATCTGGCCGGGGCTGTCCAACTCGCCCAGGATCACCGGTTTCAATTCCAGTGGTGGGCATTGTCTTTAATCCAGGCGAAGCCTTTCGGGGGCCAAGAGGGCAGCAAGAAAGGGAAAAAGGGCAAGGATAGGGGGATTGACGGCATTATCAATTTCATTGACGATAAAAAAGGGAAAGCGAAAAGGGTTATCGTGCAGGTCAAAAGCGGTAAGGTAAAAAGTGGGGACATTCGAGACCTTAAAGGCACTATTGAGCGCGAAAAGGCCGAGATTGGAGTTTTTATCACTCTACAAAACCCAACAAAGGACATGAATACGGAGGCCGCTTCCTCTGGCTTCTATAGGTCCGAGGAATGGCATACGCAATACCCGAAATTACAAATCCTCACCATAGAGAACTTGTTAAATGGTATGACAGTATCGATGCCTCCCATTAAGCAGACTTTCAAAAAAGCTGCCAAAGAGATGAAATGGAAAGAAAAGCAGAGGGTTTTATTTGACAAAGGTTAACCCCATGAACAACAGGCTGATAGGACGGTGAAATGAATGCAATTTCAATAGCTGCAATACATGCTACCATTCTTACGATTTTAATCAGTTTTGTGTCTGCCTATGGTATTTTCAAACGAACCAGGATTCAAGAAATTGAAAATGAGATTATTGACCAAGCTGAAAAAATAAATCTCGTAAAGTTTGAAGGCAGTATCTATTTTCCTTCGAATCAGATGGAGGACTTAAATATAAAAGAAAACATATACCAGTATGCTGATGAAATTAGGGATTCCATTGGAGTGATGCCTCCAGGTAAGCCATTTGAAATAAATGATTCAGGAGAAATATTTTTCTCGTCAAAGGAAATCAGCTTAGAAGAGAAATCTCAAGAAGCCAAAAAAGCATTGGCTCTAATGAATATTATCTTTCATTACTACCCCTTTCCAATATCTTATAAGAAACTTAAAGATAAAAGAGGGTGGGATGTAGAATCACCAACAGAGTATATATATTTCCAGAACGTTGGGGATGTGAAACAATGGCTCACTGACATTAAGCGGGTTATTAAGGCTTTTAATTGGGTTTTCACATGGCTTCCCTATGCAAAATATAATTCTGAGAGCTTATTAGCCTTGAACGAAGTTGAAAAAAAGAAGATGCAAAATATTGGACCCCTCCCAATAGATCTGCGCCGAATTACTCCTTCCTCAATATTAAAGAACTATGTTCAGGGATATCATTCTGTAAAAACAGTTATTAAAGACACAGAATATAACTTAAAAAGGTTCAATAGGCTTAAGAGAGATTTCCCTAAATGTACATTTTTGTTGTCTATTTCTGCTATTTTTTTGACATTCATTATTGGAGTTATGCTTCCAATGATAAAGCCAAACATTGATCCTTTCTTTCTTATCTGGATCCCAATCCTATTTTATATTATTGCATTCGGGTTTATATTCATTAAAATCTTGAGAGGTTAGCCAATAACTAAGAGGAAACACCATGAAAAAGATTATCGTTTTATTGGCCGCAGTCTTGTTGCTCCCGGGGATCGCCCTGGCTGAATCCGTGAATGTCTTTGATGCCGGCGGAGGGAATAAACTGATTTACCGCACGACCGACGATGGAGACGTCCAGAGTTCCCTTGCGATCGAGACAGCCGGCGGGTATGTTGTGACCGATCAGAATGGCAATTCGACACTCGTAAACGATTTCAGCAGGGATGATCAGTGGGGAGATAGGAAGGATCGGGATTAAAAGGGGAAGAGGTGATGAAAAGACTGTTCCTGTTGGTTTTGATTTTGTCTATTTGCGGGTGTTCGGCAACGAAATATCAACCTGCTGAAGGAAGTTGGGCAGGGGGTTATAAAGACTTCAAAATAGCCCCCGGGATATATAGAATATCTTTTGAAGGAAATGCCTACATATCTGGTGAAAAAGCATATCATTACACCTTGTACCGTGCAGCAGAAGTCACAAAGGAAAACAACTGTGCGTGGTTCGAAATCATAGAGAAAGATCAGGCTGCAAGAACTGAATATGCCGGTTGTTTGCTGGGAAACGTCGAAAAGCCGAGAAACGCTATTGTCATTAAAGTGTTTAAAGACAACCCTCCTGAAAACGCCTATTTTGCAGATGACCTTATTAAATCTTTAAATGAGAAATGACGGCGGAGGAACTCATGAAAAGGATTCTTGCTGTTGCCTGCTTTCTGTGCGCCGTTTCTCTTCTGCTATTTTTTCTCCCGGTGGCCGACACAACGCAGGGCCAAACGATCGATATCGTTTATGTCAGTCAAGATGATCCCACATGCGGGGGAAATACCCCGTGCTATGTCTCGATACAGGCGGCTATTGATGCGGTTGGTATGAATTCGGCCCCCCTTGATTCCTCCGATACATCCTCATTTAACGTCCGCATTACCAAGGGGTCCTATGGGGAGGATCTGGCTCTAAACGACCCTCTGAATATTGACCTTGAAGGTGGTTGGGATTCGGATTTTGCCGGTCAGACGTCAAACACGTACATCGGTTCCCTGACGATTGGCGGCGACAAGGGAACGCTCTCCGTTGCGAATATAGTTATAGGCAGTCCATCAGGTCCACCCACTCCCCAAAATCTATCCATATGCGAGACCGGGAGCAGGACCGAGTTTAACAATCTGGACGTCTGCTTGTGGTGGTCTCCCTCTACCGATCCGATGGTTATAGACTACAATTTGGAGGTTTTGACCACTGCAACGATGGTCAGAAGGCGGCTTATTGAGAATATTCGTGGATGTAAGGCGACCTATCCTTATGGTCAAAACAAGACCGACGGCGGAGGGACCCCGGAGGACGGCCTGACCTTCAGGCTATGGGCTGTAGATACAGAGGAAGAACAGTCAAGTGATTATGACCAGATATCTGTCACAAACCCGAGGCCTGCTGATGTAACGGGCCTGGTTTCTGATTCATGGATGTATGCAGTTCGGTTTAGATGGAGCAAAAATCCGGAGTCGGACGTTGAAGCCTATCGGTATCAGACCCGTATTCTCTCCGATCCTACAACCGAATGGACGGAACCCACAGAAACAACGAATTTAAATATCTTTGTTTTTCTTAACGAAGACCAAGAGATCCTCTATGTCGGGGGTGCAACCATAGAGATACGTTTGTGGGCCGTTGATACGTGGGGAAATGTTTCCGCGAATGCGGTTGTAGGAATGGGAATTACAGATTTCCTCGGTTGAGGTCTCCCCAAAATTGAGGCGGTTGGATTCATCCTCATTGACTAAATTTTCGATATTGGGCCATCAAGGTCGAGAATAACGATAGGAGGGCAAATTCTGCTAACTCATACTGAAATATACGCCATAGCTGAAATCATGGCGCGTGAAATTACGGCCAGGATCTCTGCATCTATGGTCCCCGGCAGGTGGCTTACCATGAAAGAAGCGAAGGAATACGCAAAAGTTAGATCTATCAATACCATCAAAAAATGGGTAAACGAGGGGTTAATTTATGGTCGCCCAAGATCCGGGCGAGGGGATTGGATTGTCGACCGGGAGAGTATAGACCGGTTCTATCTGGAAGATGAGATCAGAGTTGAGAGGCGATAGGAAATGAACAGGCGACACGTTCCTTAAATTGCCCTGGGTATCACCCGGCCAAATAATTCAATGCGCCGATAGCAGCCCCGCCCAAAACACCGGCTTTCGCCGACTCGGCCTTCAAGGCGGCCTTTTTCCTTTTTTCCTCATCCTTATCCTTTTTCGTCTTGCCCGCCGCCCGGCTCATGCCGCGCATGGCCGTTTCCATGGGGTTCTTAACTTGATATAATCCGCCTATTGCCATGATTAATACCTCCTTAGTTATATTATACAGCGCCCCCGATAAAGGCCGATGCCTTGCCATCTCGAAAACAGTTTAACCCAAACAGCGAGTTAAATCAATAATGCTTTGGGGGGGGGTGGACCTTCTTTGTCGGGCCGATGGGACGGCGCCCCATCCCAAAGCAGGAAGAGGTCGAGACCACGCGCCGGCTTCGCATGCCGAGCAGGCAGAATCTCAACGGCCTTAATAACAGCTTCAGCAGAGTCGCCGGTAAGCGCAGCGTTATCGCTGGACAATGCACCGGTCTTGAACGGCTCTGCTGGAGCACCTTTGCCACGAAACGTTTCGGACGTATGAGCGGGGGGCACCCCTTGGGGTGACGCATCTGGCGTCGTGGCAATTATTCCCGGATGGCCACTTCAAAATCCCCCACCTGTGGCCACCCCAAAATCCCCCACCCAGGAATCAGATTTTAGCCCTGGATGACGGATAAACACTTGAATGAACTGATCTCTTCTCTTCTTCATCCCTGCTAAGTGACATAAGAGGTGGGGGAAAAATAAGTGGCCATAAGTGGGGGAAAGTAGGTGGCCGCCCGGGTTATTTACCAGTTTCAGAATCTTCTTCGAGATTTCATTCTATTCCCGATAGCCAATTTACTACGATCAGGTCGGAAACCAGCAAGTGAGGAATGACCCCTCAACTCTATTTCAGCCAAAACAAACCCGAAAGCCGTCATGGGAGGGAACTGCTCAAGAGATTCGCTTTCTATCCGGTCAGCCACAAAACGGGTTAGGTACCCAGGGATCTTGCTGTCTCCGAAATGTAGAGTCTTTCTTCCCTCAGTGTTCCGCCTGACAAGTTGAGCGATCAAGTTCAGATCTATCTTCTCGAGGTCGCAAGGTAAAACAACGCTGATTTTTACCCCTTCTCGTTTCCATATTTCTCGGACGGGGTTCTCGGGATTCCCAAGAATCGACCTTAAACAGAAGTCTTCCCGGAATTTGTGACAAATCCTTTGGAGTTCCTCAAGATCCGAAGTTTCATGCTCGGCCAAGATCCTGTAATGCCGCGGGCTGTGCTGTAGACTATGATCCGGTCCAAAATCTTCACCCAGGACTACCACAAAGCCCGGTCTCTCTGCATAGGGCCAGCCCAGGCCCCCTAAGATACGTCGGAAGGCCATATCAGAGTCGCTGTCGACCAACTTCTTGATATCATTCCCTCCCCTGACTTTGATCAACTGTTTTTTAATTTTCATAACCAGTCTCCTTTTTTATGTTAAATCACAATCCCCGAAAAGAGAGCCCGCTCCGAATTGCCGTGCCATAGTCTCATAGTTGAGTGCATGGCGAAAATGATCCGCTCCCAACCTCACATATACATACCGCTTTGAACCGGTCTCCTCGTCCTCCTCAAGCCGTTTGGCGACGTTATGAAGGTGCTCGGCAAACTCCTGGACTATCTCGCATTCCTTCGGTAATACAATATCTTGATCCAGGATTTCCCGATGAGAAGCGTCCAGACTTTCAGTTCGATTGCAGGATGCAATAAGCTGTTCCTCGTCCCACTTATAAGCGCCCTTCTGGTGCTCGTTATAATAGTTCAGGAACACTCTCCCCCTGTGGCGATTTGCAAAAGCCCGGGCGTTCCTGGTTTCCGGTAAGGCATCCACCACGCACCGGGCTATGTTGAAGTTCCTCATGAGACTATCCAGTTCCTCCCACTCAAGGTAGACCCCCAGATGAACGATTTCACCGGATCTGTGAGGATGGCGCTTGCCGATCACCACATGGATCTGTTTACCCTGGTCCACCCCCATGTAACAGGGCCCCATGTCCTCACTGGCAATCCCCTTGTTGCTACACAAAGAAAGGACATCCTGCACGCTGAGTCGATTTGTGGCTTCAACGTAGGGGTTGCCTATCTTCAGGTTGTAGAAGTCTGCAAGGTTTTTTGTGGTGCGGAACTGATGAAGGACATCTGCAGGGCGGATAAAATGAGAAAAGAGTTGAGAATAATGATAGCCTCGTTTCTCGATGATCCGCGACTTTTTGGCTACCCACTGACCGACAGATGGATTGAGTTCAGCATGACACTTCTGACAGGCTCTAATGACACGGTTTTTGACGGTAATCAGACAATCCGGGAATGTGTCCTCAAGACAGGTGTATTCCCCGCACTTCTCACACTTCAGGAGCCAGTATCTTTGATCCGTCTCCTGGAAGGCCTTGTCAATTCCGTAATCCGGAAGGGTGGGATTTGAAAGCTGAAGGACAAGCCGAAACTCCGAATGGCCCATACGCTCCATAGCCATATCAACGGCATTCTGTGGAGCTTCGTCAAGTTCGTCAAAAACGATGAAATCAACCGGGATGGATTTCAGGCCGACCTTGCTGTGCATTCCTCGGATATAGAGAAATGAATTCCAGACTTTCTTCAGTCCGGCGCTGTCTGTGTCTTTCAGCCATCTACCAATAGTGTCCGGGTTTTCATCGATGAGGTTTGATATCCGGCTCTTAGAAAAATCAAGGGCGTCGGTCCTGGATGGAAAGAGATACAGGGCGCCTCGAAAGCCTCCATAACGACATTTATACAAAGCCCGAAGCATTGCCCTGGTGGTCAAGCCAAGTTGTGCAGCCTTCATTTCGACCTGGAAGGGGTGATCGTCCTGGTAAGGTTCTATCAGGTATTCGTGTCGATCATAGGTGAATGGCTTTCCATCGAGGGTAATTTCTTTCACCCACTCATAGAACGGTGAAGCTGTATCGTATCACTGAAGACATGGTTGATATGCTCATGAAGTGGCGTCATTCGGGTTTCAACGTGTTCTGTGGGTCCAGAATTCAGCCAGGGAGTGAAGAGGCCATGGAAAACCTGGCCCGATACATCATCCGCGCCTCTTTCTCCCAGGAAAGAATGACCTACATTCCAGAGGAAACAAAGGTCATTTACCAGTCCAAGGACGGGAAAGACGA
>JACNJD010000161.1 GCA_014382715.1 Candidatus Desulfacyla euxinica
AAATCTCTTCCCACGTCTTGACACAACCGAAGCCGTGATGAAGAAGGAGAATGGTTCCTTTCTCACCGCCTTTACCATGACTCTCGTAATAGACATTTATTCCGTTAATGTTCTCAAATGGCATAAACTCCTCCTTCGCAGCCCATGTGGCGCCTATGACTCAGCAATAAAAAGTTCTCAGAATTGGTGCCCAGATTCCTCAACAGGAATAACCCTTCCTATCAGGGACATTCGGGCTGTCAAGGCTAAAGGCCTGATTTCTATTATCCAGAAGATCTGCTCGGTAGTCAAGCCATTGAACCTTTTCGCCTGTGAGGTGAAGCTAATAAAAAGGAAGGGCCGTAGAATAAAGTACGGCCCCATGCCTACCTCTCCTGCTTCGACACTCGGGTTGGTTCCCAGCAGTTGTCCTATCCTCCGAGCAGGTGGAAGTATTTTATCAAAATCTAATAAAATAACAAGATTATTTTTCAATGTGTTTAGCATAAGAAGCTCTAAATTCGATTGGGTCAGATTAGGATATCAGGAGTATTTTGGTAGCTTAAATTTCATGAAAATTGGTCTTGAAATGGGGTCCACTTTATGCTAAGAATGGCCCCAACGCTTAGCGTGCATGCGTTTTGCCAAACTGGCATTGAAAAAAGGGGAGTAAATGCAAAAAATTTGCCACAAGCATATAGGACAGAAGGCGGGGACGTTGTATTTAGCGTTGAATCCTCAAGAATTAAATTCGGGTGTAGTGCGCTTCGTGAGGTCGGATACGGTGCTCGTTCCTTAGGAATGACTCATGCCGCAATCTTCACGAACCCGAACGTGGCAAAACTTGAACCTGTATCCATCGCTCTGGACTCTCTCAAGGGCCAGGGCATGACCCAGAGATCTATGACAGGGTGGAGATAGAGTCTACTGACCGTTCGTTCAAGGCAGGAGCAGACTTCGCCAAAGAAGGGAAATTCAATGGATTTATCTCTGTTGGCGGCGGCTCAGTCATGGATACCTGTAAAGCCGCAAATCTCTATTCTACGTATTCAGCCATGCATGTGAATCCTTTACAGCGGGTCCGTTCACCAAGAGACCAGCGCCAAATGATCCTACGAAACGTCCGCAAAATCAGGGAGCAAAACAGATTATAGGAATGATGAAAGTCACGGGTATTCCAAACGGTCTGAAAGGCGTCGGCTACACCGAAGATGATATCGAAAACCTCACAGACGGCGCATTTCCACAGAAACGACTGATTGATAACGCACCAAGGCCGATTAGTCGCGATCAACTGAAGACCATGTTTCAAAACGCGTTGTCATAATATTTAACCCCCATGACGATTTTGATGCTTCGCATGGAAATATTTTACTCAAATTTAGGAGGTGAGCCATGATTCAATTTTTAGTTCACGAAAAGGCCGATAACATTGGTGTTGCCACGGTCGATATTAAAACCGGTGAAACTGCCCAGGGGCTATACATGGACAGCCAGGAAAGTGTTGAGATGAAAACGCTGCACGATATCCCGCTGGGACATAAAATCGCTCTCACTGATATTGCTGTGGATGCTTCGGTCATTAAATACGGGGCTGATATCGGACGGGTTGTGGCCGAAATCAAAGCCGGCGAACACGTACACACACAAAATTTAAAAACCAGGAGGTGGTAATCATGAGCAACCCGAAAGTTATGGCCTATCGTCGTGAAAACGGACGCGTCGGTATTCGCAACCACGTAATAATCTTGCCGTTGGATGATTTGAGCAACTCTGCCTGCGAAAAAGTCGCGTTTAATACCAAAGGTTGCAAAGCGTTGCCTCATGCTTACGGCCGCCTTCAGTTTGGAGAGGATCTGCAGCTATTTTTTCGCACCCTCATCGGCACCGGAGCCAATCCCAACGTAGCGGCTGTTGTGGTCATTGGGATTGAGCCGGAATGGACCAATATCATTGTGGACGGCATTGCCGAGACCGGGAAGCCTGTCACCGGCTTTTCCATAGAACGTCATGGTGAAATCAAAACGGTTGAAATGGCAAGCTGGAAAGCCAAAGAATACATGCATTGGGCCAGTGAGCGCAAACGCGAAGAGTGCGATCTGAGTGAGATCTGGGTGTCCACCAAATGCGGCGAATCCGATACGACCTCCGGCCTGGCATCAAACCCGACTGTTGGCAATGTTTTTGATAAACTGGTGGACATGGGCGCCACCTGCAGCTTCGGTGAAACCAGTGAAGTCACCGGGGGTGAAATGATCGTTAAAGAAAGAGCCGCAACACCCGAAGCAGCCGAACAATTCATGGCGCTTTTTGACCGTTATGCCGAGATGATCGACCGCAACAAAACCGATGACCTGTCCGGTTCCCAGCCGACCAAGGGCAATATCGCCGGCGGCCTGACCACCATCGAGGAAAAGGCGTTCGGCAACCTCCAGAAGATCGGCAAGAAGTGTAAATATGTGGGCGCCTTGGACAAGGCAGTAGCCCCTACCGGGCCGGGATTGTGGTACATGGATTCTTCCAGCGCAGCAGCCGAAGCGGTTACGCTGTGGGCAGCAGCCGGTTTTGTGGCCCATTTATTTCCCACCGGCCAGGGCAACATCATTGGCAATCCCATCGAGCCGGTCATTAAGCTGACAGCCAATCCGCGCACTGCAGGCGATATGTCCGAGCACATCGACTACGACTGCTCTGCCATTTTGAGGGGTGAAATGACCCTGGATGAGTCCGGCGACAACCTGCTCAACATGCTAGTCCGCACTTGCGAAGGCCGCCTGACGGCCCAGGAAGTTCTCGGCCACGAAGAGTTCGTGCTGACCAAGCTTTACGAGAGCGCATAAACGTTGCCATGGCCTGTGGGATTTTTTCGGGAAAACCCGTGGACATCCTGGTGAGGCTCGGCAACAAATTTGTTGCGGAAGCCAAGCGAATTCTTTACGGAGAAGTGGGTATCAATGTGTTTTCAGGTCCGTCCGAAATCCTTGTGATCGCGGATGAGACGGCGTATCCCGACATTGTGGCCTCTGAACTGGTGGGGCACGCGGAACACGGTTATGACTCACCGGCCGTGTTGATTTCCACATCAGAGGATCTGGCCAGGAAGGTGATGAATAAAGTTCCCGAGGTCATTGCCGCATGGCCGGCGCACGAGGGCCTCATCACCTGAAATATTTCCTAATGGAAGCCCAAAGTCAACACGAGCCAGTCATGATTAACTAATGCTCCCTGAGGAAGACATCCTCAATCCATCGCGTATTTATATTTCCATTCAGATAATCCAGGTTTTTCATCAAATTCCGATAAAATGGAATCGTGATGTCCACACCGTTCACTTCAAAATTCGCCAGAGCGTAACCCATGCGCTCAACGGCCTCAGTACGGTCATCTCCTTTGACAATAAGTTTTGCCAGTAGAGAATCGTAATAAGGGGGAACGAAATATCCAGGGTAGCAGTGGCTGTCAACGCGAATACCCTTACCTTCCGGTGGTCTCCAGTCCGTAATTCCGCCTGGAGATGGCCGAAAATCAGCTTCAGGCAATTCGGCGTTTATCCGGCATTCAATGGCATGCCCCTTCATAGCTACCGCTTCCTGTGTGAAGCTGAGCGGTTCTCCGCCAGCGATTCTAATTTGCTCTTTTACCAGATCTTTTCCTGTGATCATCTCTGTTACCGGATGCTCCACCTGTATCCGCGTATTCATCTCAAGGAAATAGAACTTTTCCTGATCCTGATCCAGAATAGTCTCAATCGTTCCGGCATTCTCATAGTTCACATGATCCGCGATCGTTAGGGCAGCTTTGCAGATCTTCTCCCTCATATCGTCAGAGATCGCTGGCGAGGGGGCTTCTTCAACCATCTTTTGGTACCGACGTTGAAGCGAGCAGTCACGCTCAAACAGATGGACAATATTTCCAAAGCGATCTGCCAGAATCTGAACCTCGATATGGCGCGCGTTCGGGATAAGATGTTCGATATAGATCCTGTCATCACCAAATGCAGCGCGGGCCTCCGCTGAAGCCTCCTCAAAGACGGTTTTCAAATCATCAGGGCGCTTCACTGTTTTCATGCCTTTGCCGCCACCCCCTGCGGCAGCCTTAAGCAGCACGGGGAAGCCGACTTTTTCGGCCATCAGCAAGGCTTCTTCAAAATCATGAACCAATTCTGACCCCGGGATAATGGGGACACCCAGTTCTTTCACTATTTCCCTGGCCACCAGCTTGTCCCCCATCTTCCGGATATTTTCGGGTTTGGGGCCGATGAAAACCAAACCACTATCAGCACAGGCCTCTCCCAGTTCAGGCTGCTCGGCAAGAAAACCGTATCCGGGATGAACTGCATCTGCTCCTGTCCCGAGGGCCGCGGTGATAATCGTATCGACTCTCAGATAACTCTCCAGGGGCTGGGGGGGGCCTATGCATACAACTCTGTCGGCCATTCTCGCTGCAAGACTATCCCTGTCAGCCTCTGAAACACCCAAAACAGATTCAATTCCAAGCTCCCGGTTGGCCTTCAAAATCCGAACTGCAATTTCACCCCTGTTGGCAACAAAAATCCGGGAAATCTTGCCCATCAGACTTACTCCTCCTTCTTTTTCATTCGTTGGTGGTGTCCATCCGGAAATAAGATAACCAAACCCTCAGTCCGGTGGAATATCTCTAAGTTTCTTTAAATGCCTTCAGGGTCTTGATGATCTTCCTGTTTGTCTGCTCCCAGAAATCATCTGAGCCCGGCTTTTCGTAATTATAAAAGCCTTTGCCGGTCTTAACCCCCAATTCACCTTTATCCACTTTCTCCTTAATGATGTTCGGTGGTTCATATCCCGCGTTTCCTGTGGTTTCATGAAGATATTTCAGGACATTTTGTACGGTGTCCAACCCGCACATATCAAGAAACTGTATGGGGCCCACACTTGCCAACCGCAGCCCAAAACCGTTCCTGACAACGCTGTCTATGTCCTCAGGGGAAGCAACCTCCTGTTTTATCAGAGTCAAGGCCGCATTTATCAGCGCAAATTGAAGATAATTGTGGATAAAGCCGGGGCTATCCTTACACAGTACCGGGTGTTTTCCTACCGTTTTCAACAGCTCAAAAATCATATCCCTTGTCCCGGCAGATGTCTTTTCGCCACAAACGATTTCCACCATACGGCTCAGGTGAGCCGGAATCGTCCAGTGGGCGGTTATAGCCCTTTCCGGATGATCCATTGGAGGCTATCCTGGTTATACTCATGGAGGATGTATTGGATGCAATAATAATATCCTTAGAACAGAGCGCATCGCACTTCGAAAAAACAACCTGCTTGGTCTCCATGTCTTCGGGGACGGCCTCCATAATGAAGTCTGAGCTCGAGACTGATCCTTCCCATTCCAGAGTCCGGGTTATGCGGTCTTGAGCGTTGATTGCCTCTTTTGCCGTCAAAATACCTCCCTCCACCATTTGCTGACAGTTTAGCGAAGTTTTCTGCGCTGCACGTTCAAGAGGCTTCTCCATTACGTCTACGCCTGTCACCTCATATCCGACGATTGCAAAGCAGAGTGCGATGTCGGGACCCATGACTCCCTGACCCAGTATCGTTATCTTCTTGACATGTTCAAAATCCATTATTTAAGGCCCCTTTCCCTTTCTCTCGTCCAACATATCCGCCACCTCAAAAAATTCTTCGAGCGTCAGAAATGGAGAGCCGACTGCCGCCACATCGATTTCGAGATTTTGGGTTTGCTGAACACTCGGGTTACGCCGCCGAAGCATGGCAAGAGGCTAAAGCAATTACCGAACGGGATCTCAGACAACAACGATGGAAAAAGTGGTCTCCAATTAGGCATCAATACGGAAACCTTTGCCAAAATTCCTTGTCTTTATCTTTCCAATCTTGTCCAAATTTTTTGTCATAATAGGGGTTTAGTCTCTCAAGCCAGCGCCACCAGAAGCTTTCCCCCCCTTTTTTCGCCTCTAAAGTATCGATGAGATAAGTGGCAATATTACTCATTTCCTCTTTGGGCACATAAGAAGCTGCCCCTTTCTTGAAGGACTTGACCGTATCATCAACGCTGAGTGCATGGGCAGTTAACATCACGACAATGACGTTTCTATTGGCAGCAATTTCCAATAAATTATACCCGTCGACTCCCATTATATCCAATATGGCAATATCAAAATATTGGCTTTGCAGCAATTTCTCCGCATTATCATAACTATGAGCTCTTGAGATTTCACACATTGGAAGTAATTCCTCCAACGCATCCAATACGTCAGGCTCATCATCAACTATGAGAATTTTCTTACCATCCAACAATTTTTTACTTTCCATTGTAAATCCCTTTCCAATATGTCAACTTTTCGATTCTATTGGACTTCAACGAGGGAATGCAACCCAATGATCGAAACCCGTCTGTGGATTAAATGGCATCCCCATATGCCATTTGCCAAATCATGCGCTGTATAATAATAATTTTTCTCAGTTATCTCATTTTTACTTCTAAATTAAATAAAGTTTACAAAATTTACTGTAAACACATTTCCCGAGCGATAAGGGCCGCACCTAAAGCACCAACAATCTGAGAATCTCCCGGCAGATTTTTCATCTCCATGCCCAATCTTCTTTCTATGGCCTTGACCACGCCGATATTCTTTCCCACGCCCCCTGAAATCGTCACGTCTTCTCTAAGGCCAACCTTTCCCACTAATGATACTATTCTCCCCGCCACCGAATCACAAACACCGGCTAATATGTCAGATATATCATTTTCTTCCGCTATCAGGCTTATAACCTCACTCTCGGCAAATACACTGCACTGGCTGGATATGGGAACGATTTTTTGAGCTTTCATAGCTAACGGACCTATATTTTTTGGCTCTATTTCAAATACCTTTGCCATAACCTCAAGGAATCTTCCCGTACCCGCAGCACATTTGTCATTCATGACAAAGTTCTTGACTCTCCCCTTCACCTTTTCATCAAGTGCAATGGCTTTACAGTCCTGGCCGCCAATATCGATGAGTGTCCCCGCCGTCTCCATAAACCATGCGGCCCCTTTTGCATGACAGGCTATTTCTGAAACAGTTTTGCTGGCAAATGGAATTTTTACCCTTCCATAACCAGTTCCAACCACATATTTTATCTCTTCAATATCTAGACCAACCTTCTCGAGAGCCTGGCCCATTGTATCGCTGGCCGTTTTGGCGGGCAGTGGTCTTGATGGGATAATACTGGTCGAAATAATTTCATCCCCATCCAAAATGACAGTCTTTCCAGTCACAGACCCTATATCACAACCTGCCACAATACTCATATTTTCTTCCTCCCCTGAAAAACCTACAATCCTTTATTTTCGGCTACCATATCGAGAAAAGGTTCCATATATTTAATGATCTGCTCCGCAGAGGTGACACGTGGGTCAACGGGATCTATTCCAAACATCAATGTTGGAACATCCAGCTCATCCATCAAAATTTCTTTGGTAAGTTGCGCAATAGCCCACGGTCCTTTACACATTATCTGTCCGGAAAATATGGCCGCATCAATATCCCAATCCCTGCACCAATGTACGCAATCCCTGACATAATAATTGTAGTGCCCTCGGTGTTGTCTGGCCATGGGCGTGTTTAGACCCTGATCAGTCAGAATACGAAATAATTCATCAAACCCGTAATCATAATCATCCTTTCTTTCGGGTTTATAAGTAGGCCAGTAAGTCTCCTCGGCGCCCTGAAGAATAACAGATTTTGCTCCATATCTTTCCTCTATCCATTCGTAAATAGCAGGATCAAAGGAAGGCATGTTATTGAGCCAGGCAATTCTCAATTTTTCTTCGTATTTGCCGCCAATACCCTCTCCAGCCCTTTCCGTTACATCTTCAAGGACCCTTTCCAACCAGTGGATCGTGCTTTCTTTACCAATCCCCATATACATCGCAATACTCATTATCCGAAGCATATTGCCTCCAGAAACTAAGGGACAGGGCTTCATCTTTTTCAGTTCGTCAATCTGATAATTGAGTTCATGGGCCTTGTCAGCTTTCTTGACAGCCTCTCGTAAATTGTCTAACTTTACCTTTTTTCCAGTCATTTTTTCTAAATATTGAAAAGCTTCCCTTATCTGACTGTTAAAGTAATCATGATCCCTTTTGCTATCACCATAGGGTGCGTCAATGAGGAAGGCCGGTACTCCATAATGCTCTGACAAGGCCTGACATGTGGCTAGCGTGCTATCGCATGGATGGGAAGCATAGACAATACCCGCCGGTTTAGGCAGAGCGTTGGATAAAGCCATGCCTATGCTGGGGCCAAGATAAGAGCATAAATGCTCGGGTATCTGTCCGGCAGAAGCGCGATCTTTATACGCAGCGGCATATTCCACCGGAGATAAGAAAGTTAACGCCTCGGCTGAGAAAGGTAGTAGCCCCATGCTATTAAAGATAGTAGGGTTAACATTAAAATTATGGTATA
>JACNJD010000358.1 GCA_014382715.1 Candidatus Desulfacyla euxinica
GGAAGATAAATTAGTATCGATATGCTTTCACTGATAACTGACAACTGATAACTGACAACTGATAACTGATACCATATAACGATTTTCTTGTTTTTTATGACAGAAAACTAGGTGATAAGGTACTAATGGATTGTCTCGCAAAAACACTTTTATCTTGCGCCCCAGTACGGTCTCCCGGACCTACGGGGCAAACAAAGCCGCAAAGAACGTCAAGACAAAATGAATAATGTCAATATAATACCTCTGTGCTCTGTGGGCTCTGTGGGCTCCGTGAGAAATCTGACTTTTTGCGAGTTTATCAAATATAATGATTAAAAAACTGGAAACTGGTCGAAGATCCCGTTTTTGGCGGCAATACCGGTAACCGAAGCATCGGTCTTTTTCCCTTGAAATTCAAATTCCTTTGGATAGGAACCCATGAGCATTTTAAACGTAGGGTCTGGATCTAAAAAAAAGAGCCTGGTCGGATTAGACATCGGCTCTCATAGTATAAAGGTGGTCGAAATAGAGCATTCCAAGCTTGGCAGGATCCTCCGGAATTTTGGAATGATAGCGACCCCTCAGGACGCAATTGTCGAAGGTTCTGTAAAGGATGTGGAAGCAGTCTCCGCTGCAATAAGAAGCCTCTTCAAAAATTTAGGGATAAAAAACAAAAATGTCGCGGCCTCCCTGTCCGGTTACTCGGTAATTGCAAAAAAGATAGTTTTGGACGAGATGGAAGAATCGGAAATGGAAAAGGCGATCAGGCTGGAGGCCGAAAAATATATACCCTATGGAATCAACGAGGTGAATCTTGACTATACGGTTCTAAACGCTCAAGACCCCATGGAGGAATCGTCCGATGAAAAAGCGGACTCAGGGTCTTCAGATAAGATGGATGTCTTATTGGTGGCCGGTAAGAACGATGTTATCGACGAATATGTGGAGCTGATTCAGGCTGCCAATCTCAACCTCGGTGTGGTCGATATAGACGTGTTTGCCATCCAGAATGCCGCTGAGATAAGCCTGGACAAACCTGAAGGGAGTTATGCCATCATCACTGTGGGGGCCAGTGAACTGGGAATAAATACTATCCATAATGGCCTGTCCGTCTTTTCCAGAGACTCATCCTACGGCGGCACCCAAATAACAAAGGCAATCATGTCAGAATTTGATGTGCCCTTTGAAGAAGCTGAGAGCATGAAATTGGGCGGCGTTGGCTTAGACGATGACAAGATAGCGGAGATTGAAAAAATCATAGCCAGCAAAGTATTAAAATGGGTTAGCGAGATCAAACATGCGCTGGATTTCGTGGCAAACACCTATCCCGATGAAACCATAGAAGAGATTTTTTTAAGCGGCGGTTCTTCCGAGACTCCGGGTTTTAAGCGCCATTTAGAAAAGGAGACAGAGATCCCAGTAACCGGGCTGAACCCCTTTAAATATCTCGTAGCAAACAGCAAGTTTTTTGACCCCGACTACCTCCAATACATAGGGCCTCAGGCCTGTGTTGCAGTTGGCCTGGCCTTGCGAAGCCTTGGCGACAAATGATTAGAATAAATCTCTTGCCCTACCGGGCGGCCAGAAAACACGAAAACATCAGGAGGCAGGTTAGTGTCTACTTCCTCTCTGTTTTTTGCCTTCTGACATTAATGATTTATTCATACATGAACCTCAACAACGAACTGGTTAAATTGAAAGGCGAGGAAACGCAGCTCAGAAAAGAAATGGCCTCATATGCCAAGGTCACACGAGAGATCGCCCGGATAAAAAGCAGAACAAAAGAGATTCAGGATAAATTCAATGTAATTATGAATCTCGAAAAACAGAGATCAGGTCCTGTCCGGTTCCTCGAAGAGATCGCCATATCAGTTCCAATAGACAGGCTCTGGCTCACTGCCATCTCGGAAAAGAGAGGGAACCTGACTCTCAAGGGAAACGCCATGGATCACGATACTGTTGCCCTATTCATGACCAACTTAGAGAAAACCAAACAGATAACATCTGTAGACCTGGAAACTACAAAATTGCAAAATTTTCCCAAGTACAAGCTCAATACGGCCAGCTTTGTCCTGGCCTGCAAGACGGTTTTCCAGCAGGATAAACCTGAAGCAAAACCCAAGAAGGGCAAATCCAGGAGGAGACGTTAAATGCCCTTCATGAGTAAAATAGCGCTGCGGCCGGCCATAGAGGCCATTTTAGATACAACCCAGAAAATAAAAAAGGGCCACAGGATTTTGATTTTTGCAGGGACCCTGTTTCTGCTCGGCGGCTCCTTTTACTCTCTTGTTTACATGCCCTATTCTGAAGAGATCTACCAGCTTAAAGAGGATATTTCAGGGCTGAAACATCGCATTGCCCTGACAAAGATAAAGGCAAAAAATCTGGCAAAGTTCAGAGCTGAATATGCCCGGGTAGAAAAACAATTTGAGGAGGCCCTCAAGATATTGCCTGATAAAAGAGAAATACCGAGCCTCCTGAAAGGCATAACCCAGCTCGGTATCAATTCAAAGCTGCAGTTCAAACTTTTCAGACCGGGCAAAGAGGCGCCACAGGATTTCTATGTTAAAATCCCTGTTTCCATCGAAGTTGACGGCACATACGGGGATGTAGCCCTTTTCTTTGATAAAGTGCGGCGAATGGACAGGATAGTCAACATAATGGATATCTCCATGAGGCCGAAAACTCCACTCTCCACGGAATTGGTTACCAAGTATACGGCCATAACTTATAGATTTAAGACAAAGGCTGAACAGGAGGAAGCAAAGAAGAAGAAGTGATTGGATTTAGGAATTTAGGGATTGGGGACTGGGTATTGGGTACTGGGTATTGGGTACTGGCCTCCGGCTCGGAGATCTACGGCTCGGAGAGGTATTGGGCAGGTTGAGGTCGAAGATCCCGTCTTTAGCGGGATTGCGGGTTGTTGAAATTTGGAACTCGAAACTTGACAAACTCGTAAAAAGTCAGAAATCACTTGTTTTTGTCATTCCCGCGAACGCGGGAATCCAGGGAAATCAATCACTTCTGGACTCCCGCTTTCGCGGGAGTGACGGCCTTGGAGACTTTTTACGGGACCATCAAACTTGAAACTGGAAATTTGAAATTAGAGGACGAAGGATTTGATGTATCCGATCCAATTTCCAATTTCTAAATTCAAATATCTTTGGCTAGGATTTATGGACAAAGGGATAAAAATTATTTCAAGGTGCTTGCTTTCCACTGTCTGTCTGGTGCTCTTTATGGGTTCAGCCTACGGGGGTCCTTCTAAAAAGCTCGCCGAGCCGGTGTACAAGGAAATGCGACCGGAAAAGATTCCTTTTGACCCCGGGAAGATCCCCGACCCCTTTCTCTCTTATCTCGTAAAGCGCGGGCAGCTGGCCTCTGCAAAGGCCGAAGGTGAGAGGAAGAAAAAACTCGAGGCTGAAGAGAGGCTAAAACAGCAGAAACTGGCAGCCGAAGAAAGGTTGAAACAGCAAAAATTCGCAGCGGCAGAGAAGTTGAAAGCCCTCAAGAAAGCCAGAACCGAGCTCCAGAAAATGGGTCTTTCCCAGTTGACCCTGACCGCCATTGTTCAGGCCGGAGATGTTCCATGGGCCATGGTCAGGGATGAAAGTGGAAGGGGGTTTGTATTAAAAAAGGGCACCTACATCGGGACAAACGGTGGCGTAGTATCGAAAATTGCGTTTGCCGAGAAAAAAGTAATCATAAAGGAGCCCTATCTCGAAAAAGAGCTCCATATAAAATACAAGCCGGTTGAGCTTGAGTTGCCGGATCAGGTCTATGATTGATGATTGATGATTGTCGATTGTTGATTGAGGACAAATAACCAATAACAAATAACGAATCCCCGGGGACGAACTGATGAAAAGGCTAATCAGGGTGACTATCTTGCTGTTTTTTTTGGTATGCGGCCCGGCATCCCTGGCCACGACCAATGAAGACAAAGCTCTCTCCATAAATGAGGGGGCTGACAGCCTCGCCGTGTCTCTCACGAAAAAGGTTGCAACAAAATACTTCGACGACGAAAAAAGACCCGTGATAAAGGTCGCTGTTTTTGACTTTACAGACCAAAATGGCGACATAACCGTCGGTTCGAGATATATATCAAACCGGATCAAACTCGCATTCGGTACCAGCCCTCAGTTCGCGCTCCTGTCAGTTCAGAAATTTGAGAAAAGCGGCTCCCTGGTCTATGCAGAGAAATTTGAGAAGAACAAACCCCTGAGAGACCGGATAGTGGGTGAAGTAAAGGCGGATGTATATGTCTTTGGCAAGATTGATACCTCCGGAGGAGCAAGTGTTGCATGTCAGGCTGATCTCTGGGGGATAAAGCCCCCATATGACGATTTCAGCAAAATCGGGAGCCTCAAAGAGCTGAAAGAGCAAGAGAAAGAGTTGAAAGAAGAAATCCTCTCCCCCCTGCCCTGGAAGGGAGACCTGTCTTCTTCAGGTCTCGATTTTTTCAAACATGTCCTGGTTCGGGGAGCCACCGAAACCTCGGAAATCGCCGAGCGCGGGAACCTCGGCGAAGTAATTTTTCTGTCGCAGCCCATATGTGACGACCTCAACCTTTCGTGGCAGGTGAAGGCCGACGGCATGGTGTATGACGTAAGGCAGGACCTCAACATAGGCGCTCTGCGCAGCCGTACCGGACAAGTGATGCAAAGCCGCGTCAAAAGCGTTCAAACCTTGAAAGAGTTGAGCTATATTATTAAGGCTTTTGGCCTTGTGATAAAGGAATCGGGTGGGGACGCCTATAAACTTCGATCCTATATTATCCCCGAAAAAAGCGACTTCTACTTTGTTCCCTACAGACCGGAAGGGACCGGGCTCCGTTTTATGTACCTCTGGGCCAAGAGAGGGAGGAGCAAGAATCCCTCTCCCTACGAAACCGGTAAGGGATGGAAGCTCTATGTGGCTGACCAAGATTTCAAGAATATCATGCCCGTGGGAACCCACACGGCAACAGCCACCTTTGAGCCCATAGCCGAGAGTGAATACGGCACCAAGAAACCCAGATCAGAGTATGTGAGCAGGTTTAAGTTCTCTGTTAGACCGGGTCTGAATATATATGTGATCAACTATGTTTATAGAAGGGACCAGCCAGAGATCTTTGTCCGGCGTCTTGAAATAGAGGGATCAAGAGATGAACAGATGAAGAGGTTAAAAAAGATAACAGAGATCTACAGGGTGTATGGGGGAGAGTAGAAAAGGAGTGCCTAAAGTGAGCTAAAGTGCCTAAAATGCCTAAAGTTTACTGGATGCTGACCGATGATTCCGGCTTCGTCATTCCCACGAACGCGGGAATCCAGGGCTTTTGAGACCTTCTATGGGCGCACCAAGAATAATTCGGTAGAGTATGGATGTGATTAAGATTATGATTAAGATTAAGAGTAAAAGGCGGTTTAGGGCAAGGAGGATATCTTAATGAACCTGGCTTTTCGTATGATGTTCCGGTACCGTTTTGCCCTGTTGTTCGTCATGTTGGGTCTGTTCAGCGCCTGTTCGACACCGCCCGAAACCACGGTGGATGTGGCGGACACAACCCCTCGTGTGGCGGTCATAGAGTCTGTCCGGACCGACGCAACTCCTAACCAGGCCATTATTACCTTTGTCTGTTCAAAAAAAACGACTCATGGAGATCCCTTTGCCGTTGCCAATCCCGCCCGGATATCTTTTGACATAAAGGGGACGCCGGCCAGGGATCTTCCCGACCGGGTAACGTTCAAATTAGGCCCTGTGAAGGAAATCCTCATCAAAGAAAAAAAGGCTGGTATTTCCGGGGTAGTGGTGTATGTCCGTCATGAGAGGAACCATTCCCGCCTTATCAAGAGAGGCAAGGATATTGTGCTCGAAATAACCCCCAAAATAACGGAAAAAGGGGCAGTGGAAAAGAGGGACGCGGCAGCCAGTTCGTTAGCGCAAATTTTGGATGTGACGGTCACCCAGCGCAAAGGAAACCGTACACGTCTCAGTGTCAAGACAGACAAAGAGGTAAAGTATGACGTGAAATTAGACAGGACGGTTCTGATTATCAATCTGAATAACGGCCGAATACAACCTGATCTGCTGAAAGAGCTCGACTCCGAACATGCTGCAGGTGCCGTCAACCGTGTTAATGCCTTTTACTCCGCCCTGGACCATCACATATCCCTGAGAGTCACCCTGAGGAAACTGGTCCCGTACCACATTACTCAGGATGGGAAGGTGCTGAATATCGATTTTGACGCCGTGCCAGGCGAGGTTCCCCTCGTTGCCGGGCGGCCGGCTTCCAAAGCGCCGCTGAAGAAGACCGAATCCTCAGCAGTAAAGAAAGCCTTTGGAAAGGATAAAGGATCGGGGTCTGCAAAACCCCTATCCAGGGCCGGGTTGTTCGAGGCAACATCAAAACAATATGCCGGTCAGAATATGAGCTTCGATTTTGTAGATACCGATATCAGAAACATCCTCCAGCTGATCTCTGAAGTTGCAGGGATAAATATCGTATGGGGAAGCGATGTTGAGGGCAAGATCTCCATGAAGCTCGATAACATACCCTGGGATCAGGCGCTGGAAATGATACTCAGACCAAACGGCCTCACATATCAGATCGAAGACGATGTCCTCTGGGTGGTCCCCAAAGAAAAACTCCGTGATATGGAGATTAAAGAGGGGAAGAGGAAAGGCGCCCTGATGGCGGCAAAGAGACTCCAGGGGATCTTTGAAGCCAAGATTATTGAGTTCATCACCATAAGGAATAGAAAGGCATCGGACATATTCAAGCTGTTGGTTGGAGATCCGGATGCAAAACCCCCTATCATGCCCGCCTTAGATATTGAAGCGGCCGAGTCAGAGGAAACAGAAGAGGGAGAGGAAGAAAAAGGTAAAAAGGTAAAAATTTCCACACTTGATCTTTATCTCTCCTATGACCCGGGAACAAACATGATCATCGCCAACGGGGTCAGGGCAAAGGTTGATAAGGTCAAGGAACTCATAGCAAAACTGGATGTGGCGGAAAAACAGGTCATGATCGAGGCCCGGGTGGTGGACGCCGTAACGACCTTTACCCGCGACCTCGGCATACAGTGGCGATCCCTTGATGGAACAAACCCCGGTATTAAAGGCGACTGGTACAACTCGGGCACCAACTCCTGGGGCGGCGGTCAATTCTCTACCAATTCGCCCAGTGGCTGGAGCCCCACCATCGGTCTTGCATTAGGCTGGCTCACCGGCGGTGGCTTGGGAAGCATTGCACTTGACGCATCCCTCGCCCTCGGCGAGCAAGACGGGAAGGTCCATGTTATTTCAGCCCCCAAGGTCCTCGTAGTCAATGGAGGGGAGGCCGTCATATCGAGGGGAGAGGTGACCTATGAACCTATCAAGACCTTAGATACAATAGATGTTAAAGAGATGGAAGCTGTCCTCTCCCTCACGGTCAAGCCTACCATCAGCGCCGACAATTCTCATGTTACAATGGTCGTAGATGTTACTGACGACAAACCGAAACCGGCTGAAAGAACTATCGATAGCACTGGTAAGGAAACGGAAGCTCAGTCAGGAAGGACGGAAAAGAGCGTCCGGACCACCCTGATGGTCAAAACCGGAGATACCGTGGTCATCGGAGGAATCTATCATAAACAGGAGCAGACTGTAGACACAGGTGTCCCCTGGCTCATGGACATCCCCCTGTTGGGCTGGCTTTTCAAGGCTCAACACAAGGAACTGGTGAAGACTGAGCTGTTGATATTTCTTACGCCTACGGTTGTGGACACATTGGCAGCGAATGACGAGAGGTAGGAGGGGAGCGATTTTGGATTTTGGATTGGGGACTGGATGCTGAATACTCGATACTGGATACTGGGGATTGGGTACTGGATGCTGGATGGATGATGCAGGATACAGGATACAGGATGAAGGATGATTCGATAATTGATTCTTGGATATGTCCCTCGGGCCTTGCGCCTTGCGCCTTGCGCCTTAAACCTTACAATATCCGATACCCATTTTTATTTTCCCTCCTTCTCTTGCTGATGATAGCCGCATGCGCAGGTGATCAGGCGGCCATAATCAAGAAACAAAAGAAGGTCGAGGCCCTGCAGCAACTGGGCATTGCCCATGCGGCCGAGGGCAATTTGAGGAAAGGCCTTGCAAAATTACTCGAGGCGGTCAAGTTAGACCCTGACAATGCAGAGTTGAATCATCAGATCGCCGTTGTTTTGAGGGTTCTTGGCGAGTACAAGCTTTCCCTCAAATACTTCAATCGCGCCCTGGCCATCAAGCCCAAGGACCCTGAAACTCGAAACAATCTGGGCACCCTTTATCTCGAGATGGGGGAATGGGACAAGGCGATTGCCTGTTTCAAAGAGGCTGTCAGCGACATCCTCTACAACTCTCCACAGTTCGCCTACAACAA
>JACNJD010000362.1 GCA_014382715.1 Candidatus Desulfacyla euxinica
GAAAGCCTTGAATCTGCAGCAAAACGAGAGGCAGAAGAAGAAACCTCTATGAAGGTTGAACTTCTATACCAGTTAGGCGCCTATTCAGACCCTTCAAGAGATCCAAGACACCATACCATTTCTGTGGTCTTCGTTGGCCGGGCAACAGGAATGCCAAAGGCCGCTGACGATGCCATAGATGTAGGCATTTTTGACCGCCTTTCCCTGCCTGACCCCCTGGCCTTTGATCATAAAGAAATCCTCAGAGATTATTTTAAGAGATGTTACTCAAAAGGCTAAGGTCCATTCTTGTTCCACTGTTTCTGTGCTTCCTTCTTTTTATAGGAGCTCTTTTACTACTCAATTCCCTTATACAGAGACCTTCGGTTCAGCACTACCTGCTCGAGCAGATATCAAAGGTTGTTGGATATGAAATCGATTCGGGCCCGGTAGAATTCACTTTTTGGGAAGGGATTGGGATCAGTGCCCGGGATTTTGAGGTCAAATTTCCCGGGAGTCATAATAAGATTGCCGCGGCGGGCATCATGTTTAATCTTGATCTACGGGAATTGATAAGGGGGAACATCCTTCCTACGGGTCTTACCCTCACGGAGCCTAAAATTGAATTTGACATGAAAGAGGGCTGGGATTTTTCAAGATCTGATGAAGGTGCTTTTTTTGAGACAATGCCACTCAAGACATTGGTGGGAATTCCTTCTATCACTTTAAATGGAGCGGAGATATCTCTAAAGGAGACTCCATTTAAGGTGAAAGGCCTTTTCCTTCATCTATCCCGGAAGAACAGCGATCCCGTTGCGTTTGATGTTAAACTGAATGGAAAGATCGACTACAGGGAGGAAGAAATCCCATTTTCGGCCGAAGGGAGCATCACTCAGGATGAAAGGGGAGGGGCGTCAGCGGAAGTGAACCTGAGGGCGAGCGAGATCCCCCTTTCACACATCAATTGGCCGGAGTCTTTGCCCGTTAAACAAGGGGTAGCCGGAATAGAGATGACGGCGAGCGGGTCACTTGACGGCACTTTCTGGGCAAAGGGAAATCTCACCCTTAAAGATCTTGATTTCATGATTATTGATGACGGTGACAAAAAGTCCTATGCCTTTGATGAAGTAGACCTTCCTTTTCACACATTTTACTCTGAGTCGAAGTTACACATCCCGTCCTTAGAGATGAAGACCTCTGACTTTACCTTAAATGCCAGTTCAACACTCGATTTAAAGGATGAATCGAATCCTCATTTAGAGATCAATGTCAAGAGTCCGGCCATGCCGCTTAAAACTTTCAGGAAGATCTTTCCCTCCTCACTCCTGCCCCAGTGGCTTGAAACCGATCTTTTTCCCATATTTTCCGGAGGTGATGTTCGTGTTGATCTCTTTTCACTCAATGGGACACTTCACCAGATCAAAAACCTGGACAGACCGAAAAATGCGGATGCCCTGTCACTCCAACTCACCTGTAACGGCCTTACGGCTTTTAAAGATGACGGCGGCGTACCCGTGGATGGGGTCTCGGGGAATCTGGAAATCGAGAAAGGGGCCATCCATGTTTCAAATGTTAAAGCCCATTTCAGGGATTCCGAAATAAAGGACGGTACCCTCTATCTTAACAGCCTTTATGTTGATGTCCCAACAATTCGTGTAACTGTGGACGGGTCATTCGATCTTGCAGATCTTGTCCTGCAAAAGGACTTAAGCCTTGTACCTGATATTGTGCGGCAGAAACTTAAAGACTTTGAGTCTGTTACCGGGAAGATGAATACCAGCGTAGAGATAGGGCATAAGGCCAAATGGAAATATGCTAAGATACTGAAAGGCCGGTTTAAATTCAGAAATTGCTCTCTAAGAAATAAGGACTTGGTTTTTCCAGTATTATTGGAAGAGGCCAGTCTAACAGTTGATGAAGAAGAAAGAAAACTGTTTATTGCAGAGGGTAAATGGGGCAAGTCGAAAATCCTGAGTTCCGGTGTAATTGGGGCCTCCTGGAAAACAGGTGACGCCCACATTTTTCTCAAGGCGGATATGGATGAACTAATGGGGTATTTTTTTCCTGATCTTAACTCATTCATAAGGTTTAGAAATCAGGTGCCCTCCTTAGTCTCCCTCTCAAAGAAGGGGGGTGAGTGGGCCTTTCGCGGAACCCTTGATTTGAAGCAGACGTCTCTCGAAACAGAATCAATGACCATAGATCCTTTCGAGAAAGCGGGGATGGTCCTTTTCACCGGGAGACTCCAACCGAGAGAAAAATTCTATCTCACAAATTTACAATGCAATCTAGGTGAATCATCCTTTGAATTGGCGGGTTCTTACGATCTGCGAGGCAGAGACCTCTTCGATTTTAAGCTCTTAAGCAAGAAGATCCTTTTAGAGGATTTAGGGGTTCGCTTTAAGAGGGGAAATCTCAAGGGAAGGGGGGCGCTTGAATTTGACACCACCATAAAGGGGTCCCGGTCAAGGCCTATGATGACAGGCGTGACAGGAGAGGCAAGGGGGCGAGGCCTCTTTTTCTCCGCAAGCGCTTTTCATCATCCGGTCGAAAATTGCGACTTCGAGTTAAAATTCCGCGACAAAGATCTATTTATAGACTTTCTTAACTTAAGGTTGGGGAAAAGCCCTTTCCATGTCAAGGGCGAGCTTCGGGGCTGGGATGGAATGAGAGGGGTGTTGGATATCAAATCAGATTACCTGGATCTGTCCGATCTTTTACCCTCTGATATTTTCAACAATCTCAATCCCGTTGCCACCGGGTCTGATTCCCCCGCTTTTTCAGGTCCTAACAAAGATCAAACCCGGACCGGATGGCGAGATGGCGCAAGTCGATTTATGAAAAAATCCGATATACATTTGAATATAACTGCCCCGTATGGTCAATGGGAAAAGTTCAGATATGGCCCACTCAAGATAGAATGCGCTTTGCGATCGGGCGATCTTTACATCAGTAGATCCAGTGTGGAAACGGAACATGGGAAATTGCAGTTAAGAGGACATATGAAAAGAGGAAAAAGCCGGGAGATGCTTTTTTCCAGTTGGATCGATATGACCAAACAGCCCCTGAAAGAACTTCCTCAATCTCTTGGATTTATTAAGTCCCGTGCCGAAGGTATGTTGACAATGGAGGCCCTGCTTTTTGCTAAAGGCAGCAACAGAAAAGAGTTGCTATCAAGCCTCACCGGAAGCATAAATGTTATGATTGAGGAAGGTGTTTTGAAAAAATCTCACGCCTTTATTAAGGTAATGGACTTTATGAGTCTTCGGGGAATTTTTGTTAAAAGACCGCCAGGTCTTTCAAAGGAGGGGCTCTATTTTGAGAGTATTGGCGGAAATATTGACCTGGCGGAAGGAGTCGCAAAGACAGAGGATATCGCGATGGAGAGCCCGGTATTCAACGCGGTAGTAAGAGGCGAGGCTAACCTTAACACAAAACAGGTGAACGCAGAATTGGGGATACAACCCTTAGGGACCGTAGATTTATTGGTAAGCAAGCTTCCAATAGTCGGGTACCTGTTAACCGGTGATAAAGAGGCGCTCTATGTGGATTATTTTAAGGTAGAGGGACCGTTATCTGACCCTGATGTACGATATATACCCTTAAAAAGCTTAGGGAACACTACTGTCGGTTTTTTCAAGCGTCTGTTTCTCTCCCCGACACGGTTGTTTAAAAATATATCAGAGGCTATTGACGACTTTGAAGAGAGGGGTCTTCCCCTCCCGGATGAGGAATTCAAGCCTGAAAATGATATGGGGGGCTGAAACGATTTCGGATTGCGGATTGAGGATTGCGGATTTGAACAAAGGTTTTAAATGCCTATTTATCCACTTCATCCTCTAAGAGATCGCGTAGGACTGGCTTGAGATAAATCTGGGTCAGGTCAAAACATCTGAGGGCCTTAACTAATGTCCTCACTTTATCCCCGGTGGCAGCTCTCTGATTGACAATGATGACCTGCTTATCCCTTATCCGACACATCCCCCCCGAGGAAAAAAGATTGTCACCCTCCATGGACTCATAACGGATCTCAACCCCGAGGGTATGGGCCAGTGCTTCAAGATACCCCAAAGTGGCTGTTTCATCCAAGGTACACCCCTGTGGATTGAATATTGACGATTGACTATTGAAACACAGCAGAAAAAATAACCCTCACCTGGCCGGAGGCGGGGCCGTGAATACTGTCGTAGATCCCCGCACATAGTGCGGGGGAACCTGGGAATGTCTGCAAATTCTTTAACCGAGCCGTTTCATGTCCTCTACGAGTTGCCGAACAGCATCGGCAGAATGTTGAAGGGCCTTTTTCTCAGAATCGGTGAGTTCAATTTCAATAATCTCTTCCACACCGTTTTCTCCAAGTTTGACCGGTACCCCAATAAAAAGATCATTTATGCCGTACTCCCCATTAAGGCAGACAGCGCATGGAAGAATCTTCTTCTTGTCCTTTAGGATAGCTTCGGCCATTTCAACGGCTGCGGATGCGGGTGCGTAGTAGGCGCTCCCGGTTTTGAGAAGACCCACGATCTCCGCTCCACCAGTTCTTGTCCTTTCCACAAGAGCATCTATCCTTTCCTTGGAAATCAACTCGGTTATGGGAATACCGGCCACTGTAGAGTACCGGGGAAGGGGAACCATTGTATCGCCATGCCCTCCCAATACAAAGGCATGCGTGTTTTCCACAGACACATCCAATTCCATTGCGATAAAGGCACGGAAACGGGCCGAATCCAGTACACCCGCCATCCCAATTACCCTGTTCTTGGGGAACCCGCTGGCTTCATAGGCCACATGGCACATGGCATCCAAAGGGTTGCTCACAATAATCAAGGTCGCGTTTGGGGCCACTGCTGCCACCTCCTTTGTCACAGAGCCCATAATCCCAACATTGGTCGAGAGGAGATCATCCCGACTCATCCCCGGCTTCCTCGGGATTCCTGCCGTGATGATAATAATATCCGAGTCTTTTGCCTCGCTATAGTCTCCGGTGGCACCGATAATCTTGGCATCATGTTTCTCAACGGGCGCCGCCTCAGTTAAATCAAGGGCCTTTCCTGCAGGTACCCCTTCAAGGACGTCTATCAGAACCACGTCGGCCAATTCCTTCTCTGCGAGGCGCATGGCAGCAGTGGCCCCCACATTTCCGGCTCCTATTACAGTTGCTTTTTTTCTCATTTTGATGCTCCTTGTAATTTGTTGTGTTTCGTGGATAAATTGTTGGTGGTCTCTTAAAAAGTCTCCAAGGCCGTCACTCACTCGAACACGGGAGTCTACTGCGGCGGGGTTGATTTCCCTGGATTCCCGCGTTCGCGGGAATGACGAAAAAGGACCATCTGTGGGCAGAATTCCGTAAGTGTAGATTAACCCATGTAAAAGTCAAGATTTTATCTGGAATTTTTTGAATATAGAGTAATTTGCGACACCTTTACACTGCTGGTGACGAATACTCTAAAATATGCAGGTCATTTTCTTTCTCCGGAATTCTCTTAAAAAACGATTTTGTTTTAAGGGATAAAGTGTTATGAATCAAAGCCTTGATTTAGTCATGTATTCCAGGAATTTTGGTTAAGGAGGTAGGATTATGCCACTTGATGAGCTTCTTCCGAAAGCGATAAGGCTATATCCTGAAAAGGAAGCAGTAGTCTGCGGTGAAATCAGGATGGACTATCGCGGTTTTGGTAGGAGAGTCTGGAGACTTTCTCAGGGCCTGATCGGGCTGGGACTTAAGAGGAATGACAGGGTTGCAATACTCCATGAAAATTCTCACGAATTTCTCGAGGCATACTTTGCAGCCGCCCACCTTGGAGTAATTTTAGTCCCGCTTAATTTCAGGCTTTCAGCGAAAGAGCTTTCAATGATCCTCAATGACAGCGAGTCTCGTATACTCATTTCTCAAGGCGTCTTCCGTGGCAAGGTAAATGATATCCCCCATTCGGTTCCCACAATTGAAAAGGTGATCTGGACTCAGGCGGATTTTGAACCATCAGGATCTAAAGAGATGAGTTATGAATCGTTTTTATCAAGTCAACGAGAGGAGCCGCCATCCTGTCAGTCAATCAAGGATGATGATGTGGCCCAGTTATACTATACCAGCGGAACAACCGGACGTCCAAAGGGCGTGATGCTGACCCATAAGAATGTAAAGGGCCATGCCCTCGGTACCATCGCCGAACTCCAGCTCGTTGATAATGATCACTGGTTCCACGTGGCCCCGCTCTTTCATTTGGCCGATGCCTGGGCCACATTTGCTATTACATGGGTAGGCGGCAAACACGTGATTTTACCCTCATTTGACGCACATGAGACGCTTAGGATGATTGAAGAGGAAAAGATCACCATCTCGAATCTTATACCCACCATGCTTAATATGATGGTCAACCATCCTGATGTGGGCAATTTTGATTATTCCAGCCTGCGGGTCCTGTTAAGCGGGGGCGCGCCCATAGTTCCTGAGACAGTTCGAAAGATTATTGAGGCCTTTAAGTGCGATTATATCCAGACATACGGTATGACTGAGACGAGTCCCTATCTGACTCTCTCCATCCTGAAGGAACACCTCAAAGACCTCCCCTGGGAAGAACAGCTCAGGTTCAAGGCCAAAACCGGTCGGGAGTTTGTCAATGTCAGTCTCAGGGTGGTGGATGATCAGGGGAATGATGTGGTAACAGATGATCAGCAGGTGGGAGAGATTATTGTCAGGGGAGACACAGTCACACCCGGTTACTGGAACCTGCCCGAAGAAACCCAAGCGGCAATCCGGGGCGGCTGGCTCTATACCGGGGATCTCGCTGTCATTGACAGGGAACTGTATGTTACGATTGTGGACCGGAAAAAAGACATGATTCTGACTGGCGGTGAAAATGTTTACTCCACTGAGGTGGAAAATGTTCTTTATAGGCACGAGCACGTCTTAGAGGCAGCGGTTTTCGGGGTGCCGGACCCTCATTGGGGGGAGGCGGTAAAGGCCTGTGTGGTATTGAAGGAGGGGTGCGAGGTGACTGAGGAGGAAATTATCTCATTCTGTAAAAAAGATCTGGCCCACTTCAAGGCCCCCAAAAGCGTGGACTTTCTGGAAGCCCTCCCTAAAACAGGGTCGGGCAAGATCTACAAAAAGGGCCTTCGTGATACTTGTCTCTAACAGGAGGGGGAATATCCACATCACAACAACTTCTTTTGCCACATATCATTACCTGTTGACAATTGAGGCTGTACACTTTTAGAATCAATTTTATTATCTGCAAAACTCAGAAATGTCTATCCAGAAATGAGTTCCGCCTGAGGCGGGATTGCAAGGTCAAAGAAGATGAGCCCCGTTACAGCGGGATTAACCTAAGGAGGATGGTAAGAAGCCATGGAAGAGAAATATAAAGATTTTGAAAAAAAGAGTTACGCTGGGGTTATTTGTTTTATCATTTTGGCCCTGCTTGTGATCACCCTCATTATTATGGGTGTTAATTCAAGAAAGCCCGAACCGTTAGAATCTTATAAAATAGATACAAAGGTCAGAGGGGCAGCATTTATCAAGGCAAATGAAATGCTCATAAAGCAGCTTTTCGATAACTGGCAGCCCAATGATCTTTTCTGGCCCACGGTTCTTCTCGACAATATGCCCAGTTTTCAGATCGGGGAGCTGGAGGTTATCAGATATAATATTCGCGTTTTAAGAGATAATCTCTCCCGGATGAGGACCACTGATAAGCTTGACCCTTCAGCCGAGGGGGCCTTCACCGCACTTTCAAATGACCCGTACAAATGGTGGTTTCCATCTGCAGAAAGTAAGTGGAAGAAAGCCTATGATGATCTGGGGGAGTTCTATAAAGGTTTGATAAATGGTACGTCCCATTTCTATCCAAGGGCGGACAATTTAGTGGAACTCCTCAACCAGTATGTTTCGCTCATGGGAGGGGTGAATACCCGGCTGATCAACGCGCCCAAACGCCGGGAGGAAGTCCTGGCTATGGAGGAAGATTTCAAAAAGGGTGCAAAAGGTCCCCAACTGTTCCAGCTCAACATCCCCTGGCATAAAATTGATGATAACTTCTATTATGGACAGGGTGCTGCGTATGCCCTATATGAATCATTCAAGGCAATCCGAATCGATTTTATTGAGGTGTTGAAAGATAAGAACTCGGTTAAACTTATTGATAAGATCATTGAAGACCTGAGGAGATGCCAATTCGAACCCCTGATCGTGTTTAACGGATCTCCGGGCAGCGTATTTGCCAATCATTCCCTGAATCTCTCAGGTTTGTTCAATGATGCGAGGCAAAAGGTCTACTCACTAATCGTGTCTCTTAAGCAGGGATGATGCCATTGCGGATTTTGGATTGCGGATTGCGGATTTACCAGCTGTTGGTATTATTTCCGATGAAAATACAACCTTTGAACC
>JACNJD010000364.1 GCA_014382715.1 Candidatus Desulfacyla euxinica
TGATAGGTGAGGGACTGATCTCTCCAGCCCTTGGGGCCAAGATTGAAATGGAAAAAGGAGGAAACCTCTGAAATTCCATTCCACTCCCAGACCGGGCAACAGGTCAGATGGATCAGGTTCGTAATGTGGCAACCGCCCTTACATTCGCCGGTGGGCGGGAGCTCATTGGTTACCTTGGGATCGTAAAGAGCAGTCAATTCAGCATTGGTGGGCATACGCCAGTCGGTATAACCGCCTCCCTTGTAGTTCTTGCAGTAACTCTTGGCTTTTTTCCAGGTTATGGGACCTCCGTTATCCTTTGAAGCCCACATGAGACCTGTATCCGTATCAGCAACCGTCCCGTTTTCATAGGCTACAAAACGGCCGTCCCCGGCAATCACTTTCCCCAGGGAACTGCTGGACCCGCCCTCCCCTGTTACACATCCTGTAGACACTAATAATCCAACCACGAATATGGCTATCTTCTTCATTGTCCTGCTCCCTGCAACTTCCACTATGCCGCTCATTTTACCGCGTCGTTCAAAGGTCCCAGTATCTGCCTTTCGGACGGTGAACACCATACTTCAGCCAAAACAAAAGGTCAAGGATGGGCGAAGCGGTGTCAGAGAAATGCAAATATCGGTGATAAATCGTTGGCATTAGGAATTCCTGAGCACCTCAATCCCGACTGGCCTGGATTCGCGTTCAATATTAGCATTTGGCCTGAGCTCGTTTTTCCTTCGGGCATTAGGCACCCTGTAGTCCTGTAAGAAGGCTTTTATTGTATGGGTAGATCAGAGAAAGTATTTTCCAAACAAAATAATGTACCTTATAAGGTGTTTATGTTAGAGAAAGTGGTGTAGGTTTGGCTTACAGGTGTTGCTCATTCCAGATCAGGGGCAACAGAAACCTATAATCTGGGTAAGGGAGGAGTACTTATGAAATCTCAAAGAAACTGGTGGATTGTTCTAATTGTTGTGGCGGTGTTGAGTCTGACTCTGGCGGGATGCGCGTCGTTGCAGAAAAATGCTGTGAAGGATGTGGAAGGCCTGCTTGCAAGGGCAGGTTTCAGACAAATGCCGGCCGATACTCCTCAGAAATTGGCCCATCTGAAGAGCCTGCCACAGAATAAGATCATCCATCGAACCCGTAACGGCAATCCATATATTGTGTATGCAGATGCCTCATATTGCATCTGTATGTATGTGGGGAATGAGACCAACCTTCGGAACTACCGCAACCTGGAAATTCAGCAGAACGAGAACCCTGTGGAATTATTGAACCAGCCGGAAATCGTGACAGGGGAGAGGTGGTCTGATATCTGGGGACCGTCGAAATAGATAAAGCCTAACCGCAGACCTCGTTAAGTTAATTTCACATGCTGTTTTTCCAACTCAACGACTTAACCAATCAACTATTTGACGAATTCTAAACCAGGAGCCATTCATGAAACTGACCTATATTTATCCTCCTTTATTCACCCCCTACTACCCCATTGCAACCCGAATGATCACAGGAAATCTCCAGCGCAATGAAAAGCTGGATGTAACATTCAGCGAAATTCCGGTCAGGGCGTATAAGTCCGAAACCTACAAGGCCTTGTATGACCGGATCGTTTCCAAGGGGAAAGATATGTTCTCCCCTGCGGCCGGGGTATACATGTCTCAGAAATTTATCAGCAGCAACCTCTACTATGTGATGATGACCCGGGGCTATTTCAACGCTGATATCTTTGAGGATGTTCACAATGAATACGTCATGGTCACCTGTATCAACTTCTGCGATTTGCTTATTGTGAAAGACCTTCTTGATAACGGGAACCGTGTGGTGCTGGGCGGACCGCTTCTAAACATCAAAATGTCTCCCGGATTCATAAGAGAATTTCTCTCCAAAATGGGCGCAACCAGTCATTCCCTAAACAAGAATCTGATCATCATTTCAGGCGATATGGATCTGAATACGGATCTCTATCAATATATTCAGGCGTGGAAGGACGATGTCATCGAGGACACAGATTACACAACCATTTACGATTGCAGGGAAGATTTTTTACAGGACATGTTCGACCACTCCTCCTCCACCATCGTCCACGTAGGATTCAACAATCGGTGCTGGTACGGAAAGTGCAAATTCTGCACATACAAAGGACTGCCCGTCATGGATTTTCTGTCGGGCGCCGAAGAAGACAGAATAGTCGATTATTTTCACACCATCAGACGGAAATTCGGAGCAAAAGAGCTCAGGTTCATTGATTCCTATTTTTCCATACAGAATGAAAGCGTCCACTATATCCTCGAGCAGATTAAACAGTACCGGATCGCCGTGTTCGCTGGTATTCTTCTCATGAAAAAGAAGGATCATATAGAATTCCTTAATAAGTATGTGAATACAATTCTGTTTGGCCTGGAAACCGTATCGGATTTCGCCCTGAAGAATATCAAGAAGGGATACACATGGAATGACATCCAGGAAGCCGTAGATCAGATAATCAGGCATATGGACAGGAATATCTTTCTTGAGATCTCCACAATCCTGGATTTACCCTTTCGCGATGAAGAAGACGTAAAAACCAATTATCAAAGGATTCTGGAGATAAAAGGGAGGCTGGAAGACGCAGGTTTCAGGGTTGGAATTCACATGAACATCCTGAGCCTGTTTCCAAACCTCGAACTCCTGACACAGAAACCAAGCTATTTCAAAATATCGGACAGTAAAGAAGACATGGAACATTCGACCGGTAAGAATTATTTCATCCATCTTGTCAAACAGGCTGGAATGGATGCGCCGTTGCTTCTGCCCTCGAATGAGCTTATCGCTGACAGAGAAAATCCGGCAGGTCTGGATTATGGATTCCTGAGCTCGGATCTACCCGTTATACGCTATGACGTGAATGGAAAGATACTGCCGTCAGATTTGAATATCCTGGACGAAGAAGTCATTAAGGGGATTCTAAAAAGGAAAAGCAAGCGTCTGCAATAAATTGGCATCTCAAATCTGCAGCCACTTTTATAGGGGCTATGTTTGATAGTCTCGTAAAAAGTCAGGAAGCACCCGTCATTGTCATTCCCGTGAAAACGGGAATCCAGGGAACTCAATTCTGCAGGGGCGAGAGACTCCCGTTTTCACGGGAGTGACGGTCTTGGAGACTTTTCCGGGTGTATCAACTTTTTCTGATTTGATAATCAGGCTTTCAGGTAAAGGCCCTTTCCCACAGTCTTTATTTTATCACGCTTCTTCAGCCTGTAAACGATATCTCGCATTTTCCTGCCCTCAAAACCTGTCTTTTTTCTCAAGGTAGCGCCATCAACTCCTTTCTTGAATCTCCTGATAATTGCTAATACCCTATCACTATCAGAAGTAGTTTTTGGCGTTCTGGCTTTGGATGGCACCTTGGCTTTTGGCTTTTTTAGCTTCCGGGGTTTTTCGAGGGTCTCAACCTTTTTCATCAGCTTCTCAACTCTGTCTGTGGCCAATTTCAGTGATTTCAGCACCCCCTGCAAATCTTTTTTCATTTGTTTCATGATTTTCCTCCTTTCGCATCCGCTTTCAGATATCCACCCTCTCCTTTAACTCCTTACCGCATTTGAAAAATGGCAGCTTTTTCGGTTTTACCTTGATTTGTTTTCCTGTCTTCGGGTTCCTACCGGAGTATCCGTCATAATGTTTCACCTTGAAACTGCCAAGGCCTCGGATTTCCACCCTGTCACCACCTGCCAAGGCATTTACCATCTCACCAAAAAACAGATTTACAACTTCCTCAGCCTTCGTTTTTGTGAGATCTTCAGCCTTGCTCAGCGCCTCTACCAACTCAGATTTGGTCATGTTCCCTCCTGATAGATTTATTATGAACCAAATCCATAGGGCAGTGGAGACCAAATGTCAAGCAATTTTGGCAGGTTGTTGTCTATGAACGTATTGAGAAATTGATGAAGGTATCTCCATACGTCGATGTGACCATTGACACATCCTCCACTACTCAGTAATATTTCTGAAAAAGATACGGTGGTCCATTTCCAGGTGAGGTCTATGATACCCAGTACTGAAAAATTCGACGTGATAGTGGCAGGTGCCGGTCCGGGAGGATCTGCAGCGGCAATGAAGTGCGCACAGAATGGTTTCAGGACACTCATCTTAGAGAAAAGGAGATTGCCCCGGGACAAGGTATGCACCGGTATGGTCATGGGAGAGTGGGCAAAGAGCATCATCCCGGAAGAGTTTGGAAATATCCCGCCAGGTGTGCTTATTGACCCCGGACATTTATCAGGGCACATGGTGCATGTTCCCGGTGTCCCAACCCGGGTTATAGAGTGCAGGACACCTATCGCATGGAGAAAAGATCTGGATTCATGGATGAATGAAGAGGCAGCAAAGGAAGGGGTGAAGATAAAGGACAGGTCAAGAGTCGTAGCGGTTTCACATGACGACCGGGGATGCGATCTTATTATAGAAGATGATGAGGGGCGAAAAGAGTTCCGGGCAAAATTCTTAGTCGGAGCGGATGGAGCAACTTCTGTCGTCAGAAGATCTCTCTTCCCTACATTGAAAGTCCGGTACTCATCGCCCATCAGGGAGTGTTATGAAGGCTCATTAAACATAGAAAGGGACTATTGCCACTGGTTTTTTCCCAAATCTCTTCCACGCCCCAGGTTCGATCTCCACCACAAGGGGGATTTTTTTCTCATTGAGGGTAGCGGGATTAGAGAGCTGCGCGAAGATATACGTCTTATCCTGGCTGATTACGGGTTCAGCATAAATGCCCAACCCCTGTGGAGGGACGGCTGTGCAATCGCGTTGCTCCACAATGAGCTTATCACCGGCGCCTTCTCCCCTGCCCTGGGCAACACTCTCCTGGTGGGAGATGCTGCCGGTCTGATCTTACCGATTACCTTTGAGGGGATTGGCACAGCGCTTAAAAGCGGGCTTCTTGCAGCTGATGCAGTCAGCGAAGCAGCCGGCCATGGAGGGGGCGCAGGAGAAATTTATCTTCAGAAACTGGAACTTCTCCTTTTAGCTGTAAAGAAGTTCCACGGATTGCAGGAAGACCTTGATTCAGCCGCCGCACATGGCGCATCTGAGCTGGCAAAGGATTTGAAGGGAGCCTACGAAGAAACGTTGAAGTATATCTAACACCTGTTCTAACACCCATTCTCACTCTAACCGGCCTTCCCGAAACGCGCCAATATAGTCAATGCAGTACTCATCTTTTGAAATTAGGGCGAGGACGGCTTTGAGTGCCCCAAAGAGATGATTATCGGTTGGATCTAAAATGACAGCGTCCAGACCCCGACTAATGGCTGTTACAAGAAAGGTTCGGTTCATGAGTTTCCTCTTGGGCACTCCGTAAGATATATTCGTCAGACCGCAGATGGTATGAACACCGGGGAATTCTTCCATGATCCGTCCAATGCCGTCCATTGTGGCCAACGCGGATTGGGGATTTGTGGCAAGGGGATATACAAGAGGATCGATATACAGGTCATCTAAAGGTATACCTGCCTTCGTAACCCTTTCAACCAATTGACTGGCTAACTGCAGCTTCTCTTCTGCAGACTCAGCCATGGTGTCCTCTGACTGGCACAGACCGATGACCTTGGTCCCGTGCTCGGCCACCATGGGTAAGATACCTTCCAACCTCAGGGGCTCCAGGGTAATGGAATTGATCATGGGAGATCTCTTGACCAGGGGAACCACGGCTTCAATGACTGCCGCATCGGGACTGTCAATACAAATTGGCAGATCGACGGCTTCCTGAACTATCTCTACCGCCCACTTAAGCCGGTCCAACTCATCACCTATAAATGTTCCGGCATTCACATCTATATAATCAGCGCCTGCCGCAGCCTGTGCAGTGGCCTCAGCCTGAATCAAATTTACATCATTGGCCTCAAGCGCTCTTTCGATTGACCTACGGGACGAGTTTATCCTCTCAGCAACTATCAGCATGATCTATACTCCTTTAAACCCCTATTAATTTTCGAGCCAGCACAACCGCCTCGGCAGCATCAGCCCCGTAACCGTCAGCACCAATCTCCTCGGCAAAGGAGTTACTCACCGGCGCGCCCCCAACCATAATCTTTATCTTTTCCCTCAGCCCTTTTTCCTGAAGCTCCTGGATGGTATTTTTCATTTCAGGCATAGTCGTTGTCAGAAGGGCTGACAAACCCAAAATGTCCGGTCGAATGGTGTCAATTTGCTCTACGAGCTTCTCAACCGTCAAATCTACACCCAGGTCAACCACTTCAAACCCTGACCCCTCTAACATCATTTTTACGATGTTTTTTCCGATGTCATGGATATCCCCTTTGACCGTGCCCAGGATGATGGTACCCTTCGGCTCGCTATCCTCACTCTTCAGCAAAGGCTTCACACTGTCCAATCCCAATTTCATGGTTAAGGCAGAGACAAGCATTTCGGGCACAAAGATATCACTGTCGGAGAACTGTTTTCCAATTACGTCCATGGCTGAAATGAGCCCATCCTCAATGATCAACTTAGGTTCAATCCCTTCTTCAATTGCCCTCGTTACCAATCCTTGGATCTCGGCCCTCTTCCTGGTTATTACCGCATCGTTTATCTGCTGAAGTGTATCACTCATCAGTTGTCCCCTCCCTGTTAAATTATAACCTAATATCCCACGCTTTGCCCTTCTCTGTCATGAGCATATTAATAAACCGGGGAAAATACCTATTTATCCCGATAGTTTTCATCCATTAATGTAGCTGTGGCACTGCGGGTTTCCAATTCAGAAATGAGCAATTTTCCGCAAGGTCAAGGAAAGCAAGGGTTTGCGCGGAGACGTACGTTAGTACGTCGCACGAGGAAACCCGCAGTTTGACGCCGAGATTGCGGAAAAGGGCCATTTATGGATGGAAACAAGATGTAAGGTCGCTCACATTGATCTTGAGCATCTTTGTGCTCGCTAATATTCGGGCGGCATTACGCTCAATAGCCTGAATCCCCTGACCCTTCTCAATCAACCCCTTTGCCCTCTTTTCTATCCCTTCTATCATTTTGTCAATTTCTTTCAACTCTGCTCTGGTCATAATCTACCTGCCCCTTAATGTCCCTTTCGAAGATCCTTGAAACGTCTGGCCTTGACATCATATCTCGGTAATGAGCCGTAAGGATGAAAGGATATATTATACCGCAGGTTGGTCTTGAGCCTCAACTGATCATTCAGCTTTGCCAGGACCGCCTCTTTGAGATTTTCCGCCTCAGGCTGCAGTTCCACTTTCAGAGAGATATCGTCCGTATCTCCCCTTTTTGTCACTATCGTTTCATATTCGTCCCCCAACTCAGAAACCCCTCTTACCACCTCCTCAATGGCCGTGGGTGCAAGAAGCACTCCCTTTACCTTGGTAATATCATCTGCCCGCCCGACAATCCCCCCTTTGATCATGCGAAAGGTCCGGCCGCAGGGGCATTGCAGTTCATGCCACATAATTATATCTTTGGAATCAAAACGAATACAAGGCTGGGCCAGTCGGTCAAAGGTTGTGATGACCATCTTACCCTGTTTGTTGGGCTCCTCAATGATCTCACCGCTTTCCATGTCCTCAATCTGCACGAGAAAAAGACCCTCGTTCACGTGCAGTCCCCCCGGTTGCTCCATGCACTCATAGCTCCAGGCCCCGATTTCCGTAGCACCTATATGGTCATACACCTTGGCGCCCCAGGCATCCTCCATCCTCTTCTTGGTCGTTGGGATGCTGGCGCCTGGTTCACCGGCACAGGTGATCTTTTGAATATCAAGATCCTTTGCCGGGTCAAGCCCCAATTTTTTCTTTGCAGTATCAGCCATACCCAAAATATAAGTGGGGGTTGCCATTGTTGCCGTAGCTTTCAGTTCCTGCATCTTCAGAAGACGGGCTTCAGTGTTGAGAACTCCACCGGGCACCACTTCGCATCCTAATTTTTCAGCGCCATAATGTCCGGCCCAGAATGCTACAAAGATGTTATAACCGAATGGAATAAATACCCTGTCCGATTTCCTGTAACCTTGTGAGTAGAGGATATAGGCCCATGATTCCGCCCACCACTCCCAGTCCTCCCAGGTATCCGGTTGATAGACTGGTTGGCCGGTGGTGCCACTGGTCTGACGAAATTCCGTGACATCCTCTAAAGGAACACAAAGCATATCGCCATAGGGGTAGGGTTCCTTTTTCTGAATTCCCCGCATCATGCCTTTTTCCACTTTGGGCACACGCGCGATATCCTCCATGGTCTTGATGTCTCCCGGCTCCAAACCGGCATCTCTGTATAGTTGACCATGGAACTTGGAGTGCTCATAGGCCCACTTCATTATCCGTTTAAACTTCTTCACCTGTAGTTTTGCAATCTCTTCCCTTGGCAAAGTTTCAAGGAGAGGATTCCAAAACACCTC
>JACNJD010000295.1 GCA_014382715.1 Candidatus Desulfacyla euxinica
TATTCGATCACAAACTGGAACGCCAGGGTGGCCACCATGAGATAGAAACCCTTGATACGCAGGGATGGAATACCTACGATTAACCCGAACAGGGCCGCCATAAGACCGGCAATCAGTATGGATAGAATAAAGGGGCAGCCGACTTCAGTGATCAGGAGGGCCGAAGTGTATGCGCCCACCCCCATAAAGGCGGCGTGGCCCAGGGACAGGAGACCGGTAAACCCGACCAGGAGTTGGAGTCCGATGGCCGCTATGAGGTTAACGAGGATCAGGTTCCCGATGAAATAATGGTATTCATTCGCACCCATACCGAACATGGATGCAAACAAGATGATAGCCACCGCCATAAGAAAAATGACAAACCATGACCTCATGAACCGTGTGCGAAAGATCCTTTCATCTTCTCTATAGCTGTACACAGCGGTTGAAGAAAAATAATCGCTATAGATCTCTGAGAACGATCTCACTACCTTACCTCCTCAATAATCACTTTCCCCTTAAAGGCTGACACCCGGCCGTCTTCATAACGTATCTCGATGTCCAGATCATGTTCCTTCCTGTCTTGGTAGAAATCCTCAATCAATACCTGGTATCTCTCGTTCACAAAACCCCTCCGGATCTTTCTTGTCCGGGTAAGTTCCCCATCATCGGGGTGAAGCTCTTTGAGTAGAATGGCAAACCGTTTTATCCTGATATTTTCAGGAAACCGCTCACAGATCTTTTGTATCTCATTGCGCACCAGTTCGTAGACCTCAGGCCTCTGGGACAGATCCTGAAAGGTGGTAAAAGAGATACCTCTCTTTTTGGCCCAGTTACCCACATTTTCCAGGTCAATGCTTACAAGGGAGGTAACATAGGGCCGCTCACCCCCGCATACCATAGCCTCATGGATGTAAGCGCTGAACTTCAGGCGTGTTTCAATGTCCTGGGGGGCAAATCTGGTGCCATCCTCAAGTGTCATGATGTCCTTGGCCCGATCAAAGACGTAAAGATGTCCATCTTCCCCAAAATAACCGGCGTCACCTGTCCGGAGGAAACCGTCCTCGGTAAATCCTTCCTTTGTGGCCTCTTCGTTTTTATAATAGCCTATGTGCGTGTTTTTTCCACGCACAAGGATTTCACCTTCTTCGGAAATCTTGATCTCAACGTCCGGGATAGCCACCCCCACCGTTTCCGGCCGCACATCGTCCGCCTTGTGGGTAGTGGCGATCCCCGAGCACTCAGACTGGCCGAACACCTGGCGGAGATCCAACCCTAAGGCCTTGAAATATTTGAAGACCTCCGGGGAGATGGCACCCCCCCCTGTCACTGCCATCCTGACCCGTCCAAGACCCACCTTGTTTTTTAAAGGCCGCAGGACCAAAAAGGTGAGCACACGATGCAAAAACCTGTTCCAGTTCCCCGGATCTTTACCCGCTAATTCGGCATCGGTGCATTTAAGGGCGGTCCCGATCGCCATATTATAGAAATATCGTTTGACAAAATCGGCGTTATCCATGGCGGCCTGTATGGTGGAAATGATGAATTCCCAGACAATGGGAGTCCCGCCAAAATAATAGGGCTGGAGTTCCAGTAGATCCTTTCTGAGCGTCTCGGTCTCTTCAGGGAAATTGTAGTGGGCACCCACCGTCAGAAACCGGATGACATTATATAATTGCTCCCCAATCCACGGCAGGGGAGCAGCCGAGAGAAGCTCGTCACCCCTTCTCATTTCCACGACCTTACCGTAGCTGTTGGAGGCCTCGATGAGGTTTTCGTGGCTAAGGATGGAAAGCTTTGGTTTGGCTGTGGTCCCTGAGGTGGTCAGCATCATGGCCGGCTCAGCAGGATCAATCTTTTCCACTAATTTCAGGAGGTAGTCCTTTTGGTCCTTCTCCTCTTCAGTACCTATTTCGAGGACCTTCTCAAAACGCTCCAGGAATGGATATTCGTCGTGGTAGTGGCTCATACCCCGGGAGTCCCAGACAATCACCTTCTCCACCTGATCTTTGATTTCCTCCCAGATAACAAGGATCTTATCCACCTGCTCCTGATCCCGAACCACCAGAAATCTTGCTTCGGAATAAGAGATCAGGTATTCCACCTCCTCGGCGAGGCTGTCAGGATATGCACCGGTGGGAAGACCTCCCGCGGCCATGCACCCGAATTCGGCAATAATCCACTCGGGTTTATTATCCCCGATAATTGCCAAATTATCTCCGGTTTCGAAATCGAGGGCCCTCAGGCCTAAGGCAAACCGTTGGACATTATCCCTGAACTGGCGCCATGTCATGGGACTCCAGACGCCGTATCTCTTCTCCCGCATGGCCACTTCATCAGGCATCTCGGTTGCGTTCTTGACGATAAGACCTATCAGAGTATCTTCCAGCATGATCTCCCTACCCCTGCCTTTGCCTGCCCAGATAGGCTTCGATGACCTTGGGATCCGCCTGGACTTTTTCGGGAGAACCCTCGGCGATTTTGGTCCCGAAATTGAGGACACAGACGCGATCCGAAAGATCCATGACAGCGGCCAAATCGTGTTCGATCCAGATAATAGTCACCCCCAAATCCCTTTGGACATCTAAGATATAGCTTGCAATGTCCTCCTTCTCTTCAACGGCCATACCCGACATGATCTCGTCCAACAAGAGCAACTTCGGTTTCATGGCCAGGGCACGGGCCATATCGACCCTTTTGCGAACCCCGAGGGGAAGGATTCCCACGGGAGAATAGCGAAAACTCGAGAGACCCATAAAATCGATGATCCCTTCCTCGATCTCTTTTCGGTGTGTCATCTCATCCCGGACGATATTGGGGAGCCGGAAAAAACTCCCCAGGATGGAAGATTTCATAAGAAAATGACGACCCAGCTTGATGTTATCTAAGACAGTCATGCCATGGAACAATTCCACTTTCTGAAAGGTCCTGGCTATCCCGATAGTGGCTACTGTGTGCGGTTTGAAGCGGTTCAGTTCCTTTCCGTCGTAAATAATCCCACCACTTTCGGGCCGGTAATGCATATTGATGCAGTTAAGCAGACTGGTCTTTCCTGCGCCATTGGGTCCAATAATGGAGAATATCTCCCCTCTTTGTACGGACAGACTGATACCCGTCAGCACCTGTACTCCCCCAAAAGAGAGTTGCAGATCCTCGATCTTCAATAGGATATTCCCATTTCCCCCTGTCATAGCCATCGTTTTCGTCTCTTGTATCGTTTTGCGTCCTTGTAGCTCTTACGTTCCTTTTTTCCGGACCCAAGATAGAACTCACGCACATCCTCATTTTCCAGAAGCTCTTGAGCGGTTCCATCAAGAACAATACGCCCCATCTCAACCACATAGCCGCGTGTTCCGATACCAAGGGCTGCATGGGCATTCTGTTCCACCAGCATGATGGTGATACCCGTCTGGTTGAGCTGGCTGATGATACTGAAAAGTTCTTCGGTAATGAGGGGAGCCAGACCGAGAGAGGGCTCATCCAGGAGCAATATCTTGGGTTTGGTCATCAGGGCCATACCGATGGCGAGCATCTGCTGTTCCCCTCCTGAGGCATAGCCGGCCCTCTTGCCTTTCATGGAGCGCAGGACCGGGAAATAGCCAAAGACCTCTTCCATATCGGCCTTTACCCGTTTGTCCCATCGGGAGAATGAGGCAGCCCCCAGATTTTCCTCGATGGTAAGGTACCAGAAGACCGGCCGGTCCTCCATCACGTATGTAAGATCGAATCGCTTCATGATGTCGGTGGCATCGAGGCCTTTGATGGAGGTCCCATCCATCTTGACATCCCCCTCGATAATATCTCCGTCGTAAAACTCGATCATACCAGAGATGGAACGGAGAAGGGTGGTCTTTCCGGCGCCATTGGCCCCGATGATGATCAGGACCTCGCCATCCTTGACTCCCAGGGAGATCCCGTTCAGAACCGAGATCACGTCGTGGTAAACTACCCTCAGGTTTTCAATGGAAAGCATTTTTACACCCTTTCTATCCGGACGGTGCCGAAAAGACCGTAGGGCCGGATAAAAAGAACGATCAACAGGAGGATATACGGGGCCACATCCTTGAAGCCGATCAGACCCATGGGCTCTATGTATGTCCCGGCAAGGGACTCGCAGACACCTACGATAATACCCCCGATCAATGCCCCGCCAATACTGTCCATGCCCCCGATCAAGACCACCGGAATGGCCCGAAGGCCCACATACCCCATGCCCACCTGGAGGGCACCAAAGTTGGATATCATGATCCCTGCAACGGCGATGCAGAGCGCGCTGATGGCCCAGACAATCAACAGGATAAAACGGGAATTAATGCCAAAGGCCATGGCCTTGGCCTGGTCTTCAGAGGTGGCACGGATGGCCAGACCCCAGCGTGATCGAAAAAGAAAGACAATAACCAGCCCAAAGGTCAACAAGGATAGAATCCCGGCCCAGATCGGATCCGATAGAAACAGAAAATCCCCCATCTCCATTGTGATATCGGGCAGGTCGAGAAAGAAGGGATAGGCATGTGATCCCCAGATAAGCTGTATGCAACCCCTCAAGAAAAAACCCAGCCCCAGGGTTATTATGGTCATTGAGATGGGAGAGCGTCCAAGGAGGGGCTTGATGGTAATTCGTTCCACCATTGACCCCACAAACCCCGCGGCCAGCAACCCCATGGGAAGGGCAATGATGAAGCGAAGAAGGGAGCTGGAGACAAGGGATGAAAGATTCAACCCAAAAAACAGGACACAAAAGATTAGGAAACCGGCCACAAGCCCCGAGGGAATGGCAATCACGAAGCGAGCTCTTATATCGAAAAAAAAGACATAAGAGAAGAACAAAAAAATCAGCACTCCCAATGGAAGGGCCCTATGCCATGGAAGTGTTTCGTTGAAAAACAGGACATAAAAGAGGAATGAACCGAGGATAAGGAACTCTCCGATAGCAAAGTTGAATGCCTCTGAGGCTTTGAATATAATAACGATACAAAGACCCAGAAGGGCATAGACCAGTCCCACCAATATTCCAGAACCCAGGGTCTGAATAAGATCGATCATGATAACCTCTTCCCCCCTCCCAGACACTCTCCCTTGTCGTAGATGCCGTTACCTCGCTACCACTGGATCTCGTCCGTATTGATCCAGTCGGAAATGGGGTACACGCCTCCCGTGGGCACCATCTTGTCACCCATCTTGACCATCTTGACCTTGGCCTTGAAGATCTGCAGCATGGGTATAGTATGGGACTTGTAAGAGAATGTCTTTCCGCCAAACATACCTTTGAAGTCCCAGACCATATTATCAAGGGCCTTCTTGACCCCTTCCCGACTGAGATCGCCCGCATTGTCGGCATCGGTTAAGGCCTTCTGGAGCATAAGGGCATAGGTCAAACCCTCCATATAGAGGAACATATCCTTGATCCCCCCCTTGAGCCCCTTTTTATATTCTTCGGGACGGTTCTTCTGGGCAAACTCATGGGCCATCTTCACCATTGCGTTGTCCTTGGGGTATTTTGCCCTGGGTACGGGATCGGAGAAAGGCCGGGTAGCTACCCCAACATAGCCATCAAAGGCCTCCTGAGCCACCAGGATCGGAAACCTTCCGGTGGTATAATGGGTCCCCATGAGCTGGGCCTTTGGTATGATCTTTCTTGCGGTCTTGAAAAAGATGGCGGTGTAGCTTGTAGCTCCTGAATAACCGTGATAAATCACATACTGGGCCTTGGCCTTCCGGAGCTGCATGCATTCGTTGGTGGCGCTCGTGGCGGTGTACGGATATTCGATCTCGGCGACCACATCAAAACCAAGCTTCTTTGCATAGGCGATACCTTCGGGGGTACCATCCCTGCCCCATGCGGTGGGGCTGTAAACAAAGGCGACCCTTGGCTTGCCTTTGCCCTTGTGGTTTTCCTTGATCCACTTCAGCAGGACCTTTATCTGGTCGCCATAGGTGGCACCAAGGGAATAGTAATAAGGATATTTTGAAGGACCACCCCCGGCACCGAAGATCTCTGTGGAGTAAGAGCCGTCGAGCCACGGGATCTTTTGCTCCTTGTTCACCTTCTCAATCAGGGGTTTGAGACCGCCGGTGATATATCCGGTGGCCATAAGCAGTTCGTCCGGTGGGTGTTCTGCAGTGTATTTGCTGAAATTGGCAACCTCAACCGTTGGGTTATAGCGAAAATCTTCTAAAAACCATTTGATTTTTTTGCCGTTTACACCGCCGCCCTCGTTGTTGACCCAGTTCATACCATCAATGAATCCCCATCCGAATTCAGGCAGGGATCCCACAGGCCCGCTCATGGGGAACTGGGAAAGGGTTTTTATCTCTTTTGCTGAAAGGGGAAGAATGAAAAGTAAAATTAAGGACAGGGTAAATGCCAAAACAAAAACTGCTCTCTGTTTCATGATTTCTCCTCCTAATTGGTGATAGGCTCGTTAAGTGAACCTTTCCTTGGCAATTGAGTTGAAAGGTGGACAGTCCGGGGTTTCTTTTACTCACCTCCTTATTAATTTAATAATGTGTCCTGACTTGAAGGAAGCCCGGCGACAAAAAACTGTTATGATGGGTTCCCATGATGGCGTTGTAGGTTAAGAACGAAGGATTCAAGTTGTGGGATATCTGGAAAGGAGACTTTCCGAAATAGCAGGAGGGATCAATAGCATTACACGATCCGCTTGGGAAGAGGAGCTCAATCATAAGCAAGTATCCCGTATTTCAAAAAGTAATGTTATCTTAGCAGCAAAGTTCTGTTAACCTAAAAAAACCGATTTCGATTGTCAAGAGAATAATTCTTCAAAATCCCTCCAACCTGGCGATGACCTCGCTCATAACTTCGTCGGCCCCGCCGCCGATGGAGAGAAGGCGTGAATCTCTGAAGGACCTGGAAATCAAGGATTCATTCATATAGCCCATCCCGCCGAACATTTGCAGACAACCGTTACTGACCTCAAAACTCAGTTTACCGGCCAAGAGTTTTCCAATGGATATCTCCCGTGTGGCATCGAGTCCTTCCATCTTCATCCTGACGATGTGATAGGTTAAATGCTTCAGACACTCAATATCGGCGATCCAGTCAACAAGCCGGTGCCTCAGGACCTGATTCTTTATCAGGGGTTTGCCAAAGACCTTGCGCTGGCTGATATAGTTAATTGTCATGTCTATATTGTCTCTGGCCTTGATATACGTTCCGGGGAGGGCGAAAAAACGTTCATGCTGGAACTGTTTCATCTGGAGAATAAAGCCCTCACCCTCTTCGCCGATGAGGTTTTCTGCGGGTATCCGCAGGTCGTCAAAAAAAAGTTCCGCAGTGTCGCTGCACCTCATGCCGAGTTTGTCTAGTTTTTTGCTGACGACAAACCCGGGCAGATCGGTGGGGACAACGAAAAGACCAAACGAGTGAAAACCGGGTTTATCGTCTGTTCTGGCCAACAGGGTCACGTAATCGGCCTGGCAGCCGTTGGTAATAAAGAGCTTTGACCCGTTTATGACGTAGGAATCGCCATCCCTGACAGCCTTGGTTTTAAGACCGGCCACGTCCGATCCGGCATCAGGTTCGGTTACACCGATGGCCGAGACGATATCGCCTGCTATAGAAGGCCTGAGATAAGTTTCCTTGAGATACTCGGTGCCTTGCTCATGGATGGAAGGCGTGGCCATATGAGTGTGAACCCCGATGGCCATGGGTACACCACCTGCATTGCTATGCCCGAGTTCTTCCAAAAATACAAGATCAAACCAGTAGTCGAGTCCCTGCCCCCCGTATTTTTCATCGTAGGTGATACCGAGAAGACCCAGATCACCCATCTTTTTAAATAACTCGTGAAGGGGAACGACATCCTCTTCCCATTCATCCACATGCGGGTTGATCTCTTTGTTCACAAACTTCTTGACCATATCCCTTAAGGCATTATGCTCTTCATTGAAATACATTGTCATTCACTTTTCCTCATCCATAGAGACTGTTGAAGTTCAATTCCTGCAATCCCTAAATTCGCAATTCCGGTTTATCCGGGTTAGTTTTAATCTCTACCGATTATTGAGATGGCGGCCACATTCATCCAGGGCGTACCGCCCAGATTATGAGTCAACCCCATCCGTGCGTTCTTCACCTGCCTTTCTTCAGGAACTCTCTCGAGAATCTGTTCATACATTGCATAGATCATCCGCAATCCTGATGCGCCTATTGGATGGCCGTAGCACTTCAGCCCGCCGTCTACCTGGCAGGGGACCTCGCCGTCCAGGTCATAAACTCCATCCATGATGTCATCATAAGAGCCCCCCTTCGGGGAGATATGGAGATCCTCCATGGTGACCATCTCGGTGATGGAGAAACAGTCGTGTACCTCCATCATGCTGA
>JACNJD010000235.1:0-4664 GCA_014382715.1 Candidatus Desulfacyla euxinica
CCTAAAGGGCTCGCTCGCCTCCCCAACATCCATAACTCGGAAAGGTACCAGTTCAAAGTTCAAAGTTCTCTCTTAGGGCACTGGAATGGTATCCAGGACTTTCTGGACAATGTCATCGCTCGTTAATGCCTCTGCCTCTGCCTCATAGGTGATGCTGACACGATGTCTGAGCACATCCATGGCAATGGACTTGACATCTTCCGGAGTGACATATCCACGGCCCTGAAGGAATGCCAGGGATTTGCTCGCCGTCTTGAGGTTGATGGTTGCCCTGGGTGAAGCGCCGTTCTGGATGTACGGTTTCAAGTCAAGCCCATAGGCCTCGGGATCGCGTGTTGCATAGACCAGACTCACGATATAGTCCTTGACCTTTTCGTCCATATAGATGGTGTTTACCACCTGGCGCGCCCTGATGATGTCCTCAACCTGAACAATTTGATTCACCTGAATGGTTTGATCTATGGCTTCAACCATGTCCAGGATGATCCGTTCTTCAGAGACTGAGGGGTAAGTAATGATTATCTTCAGCATAAAACGGTCTACCTGGGCCTCGGGCAGGGGATAGGTTCCCTCCTGCTCAATGGGATTTTGCGTGGCCATCACTAAAAATGGGTTGGGAAGTGGGTAGCTCTTCTCTCCAATAGTTACCTGTCTCTCCTGCATTGCCTCAAGCAAGGCGCTCTGGACCTTTGCAGGTGCTCTGTTGATCTCGTCTGCCAGGACAAGGTTGCTAAATACGGGCCCGTGTTTGATCACAAATGAGACATCCTTCGGGTTATAGATCTCAGTTCCAATGATATCGGCGGGCAACATGTCTGGCGTGAATTGAATCCTTCTGAATCCGGTCTGAATTGCTGAGGCCAATGTCCTGAGGGCTAATGTTTTGGCTAAACCGGGCACCCCCTCGAGAAGGATATGGCCATTTGAGAGCAGCCCTACCAAGAGGCGGTCAATAAGATATTTCTGGCCGACGATCACACGCCCCATCTCCTGTTCCAAGGGCCTCACCCATGCCGAAGCCTGCTGCACGGAATCGCTAATTGTCTGAATGCTGGTAAACTGGGGCGCCGGTCTTGAATTACTCCCGGTTGTATTTGCTGGGGGCTGATACGTCCCCATTCCTCCCTCCTGAAATTTTTCTGATGTTTGAATGTCCATGATTTCTCCTTTCTTTAAATGTCTCATTTTGAGTGGGCGGCAAAAAAGGCCTTTCCCTCTGAGGTTGAAAGGAAAATAACATGCAAATCTTACAACAACCTTTCCGGAACATTACAAGTTGGTAATGTATAAGAAAATTGAAAATTTGATATTGAATATTGACGAAAAACCAGTGATGGAAGGTTTTTCTGAAAATGAATGGCCGTTCAACTGTTTACTTACCCAAAGGCGCGCAGACGCAAAGGTAAGAAATTGTGAATAATGGGGATTCCCCGATAGAGGGATGGCGTTTTTCCGGTTTCCCATAGCTCAAAAATGGTTTACAAGCTTTTTGGGCAGGGCTATAAGAATGGTAAATTGATTTCTGCACATTTTGAGAATTTTTCAAAGGTATCAAGGTTATAACAGACATCACCGGTAATCTCATATGCGAATTGTACTTGTACATCCTGTCGGCTCAAACTGGGTGCCAGGCAAAAAGGATGTGACGGCAACTGCTAACAGGATGGCCCCTCTCGGTCTTCTTTCAATTGCCGCTTACCTTGAACGTGAGGGACATGAGGTGTATGTCCACGACTGCCTGGGACCCAAGGCGGCGTCCGGCAATGCGGCGAATGCCAGAGCGATCCTTGCATATAAACCTGATCTGGTGGGTTTTTCTGCTACTACCTCCGGGTTTTTGGACGGATACGATCTTGCAGTTCGAGTCAAGGCTGTTCATCCTCAAATTGAAATCGTTTTTGGCGGGGTTCACGCCTCTGCAATGGGTTCCGTGCTCCTGGACCAGTTCGAGGATATCGATTATCTCTGCATGGGCGAGGGAGAAACCACCTTGGCCGAACTCGCCTCGGGGGAAGAGCCTGCCCTGATTACCGGTCTGGTCTGGAGAGATCAGAAAGAGGCGGTGGCCAACCCCGGGCGCTCTCACATCCCTGATTTGGACGGCCTTCCTTTTCCTTCATATGAAAAACTGAATGGTTTTCCAAAGGGTTATAACCTACCTCTATTCAGCTATATCTTATCACCGGGTGCAACCATGGTCACAAGTCGTGGATGCCCCTATCAATGTTCATTCTGTGACCGTTCGGTTTTCAGAAGGGACTATCGTTATAACTCGGCAGAATATGTTTATGAACATATGAGATACCTGAAGGAGCGTTTCGGGGTCCGTCATATCAACATCTATGACGACCTGTTTACGGCCCACCGCAGTCGTATCACCGAGCTTTGCGATCTCCTTGTCTCCAAACCGCTTGGTATGCAATTCAACTGTGCGGTACGTGCGGGGCACTGTGATGACGAACTTCTGGAAATGCTAAAAAGCGCGGGTTTTCTGCAGTTTTCATTAGGTATTGAAACAGGGGATTGGGAGTTAATGAAAACCCACAAGCCGGGTGTTCATCTTGATGAGGTACGCGATACTGTCAGGCGTATTCAGGAAAAAGGCCTCAGGGCAAAAGGGCTTTTTATGATGGGTCTTCCCGGAGATACGCGTGATTCAATTAAAAAGACAAGCGATTTTGTTATTTCCCTGGGTCTGGATGATATGAATATGTCCAAGTTCACACCTTTCTATGGTGCGCCGGTGTGGGATTCCATATTTGAGGAGGGAGCCTTTGATTATGACTGGCGTAAGATGAATTGCCTCAACTTCGTGTTTATTCCAAAAGGGATAGAATCGAAAGATGAATTGGACCATCTCTATAACAGACACGTAAAGCGGTTTTACACGGATCCCGGCTGGCGCAGGAGGTTCCGAAAGCGCATCTGGGAGCACAGGAGAAGTATTATCTACTTCCTCAGGCATCTGCCCACCTTTCTTGCGGCCAAACGAAATTTTGAGCCGGAAAAAGGTTAATGCGATGTTTCAAGGATCATTACCGCTTTTTCATGTGCGGTCCGCAGGCTTTCTTCCACCTGTCGACAATAGGGATCCATCTCTTCAGGGCCGGCTTTTTCAGGGAATGAAATCGGCTTATCGATAAAGATAACCTGGCGGGAGAAGGGGAGGGGGAGATAGACCTGGTTCCATGTCTTTTTGAACACAAACCTGCGTGTTGTTGCTACTCCCGCCGGAAACAGGGGCACGCCCGTTTTCTGGACAATCCTTATGATACCGGGTTTGCAGACACCACGGGGACCTTGTGGGCCGTCAACCGCAAGGGCAACCGTATAGCCTTCCTTAACCGCATTGATCAGGGCTATCAACCCTCCCACGGCCCCCCTTGTGGATGAACCGCGCGTCACCCTGTAGCCTAAGGCGCGTGTTGCCCTTGCCATGATCTCTCCGTCCCTGGAGTGGCTTACCAGAATAGTAGGGGTTATATGGCCAAAATGGGTTACCAAGGCAAGTTCATCGCCATGCCAGTGGGCAAAGCCGCACGTGATACTTTGGGTCTGCTCCATGCCGATAAGCCTTGTTCGCACTAAGCCTGACGATAATTTCAGTACACTTGCGCCCAACACAGGCCAATGCCTGTCAAACCATTGTCTGTAAAAGGATGTGTTCATGATAGTGAGGTTCAAGTGCCTAAAGTGATCTAAAGTGACTAAAGTGATCTAAAGTGACTAAAATGAGACCTCGTTGATCAGACCTCATTTTCTTCGATTGCGCTATGGGGAAAAACCATCTTCCCGCACAAGTTCAGATCATATCCTGACAGATCATCTACGAGTTCCCTGAAGGCCGGTTCGTTCAAGAGCCCTAAGAAAAGCTGCACCCCCCTTTCAAAGAAACGGTCCTTCTGAATCAGGAAATCAAACCTCTCCCAGCGCAGGGGGATAAAATCAAGATCCAGGAGCCCGGCCACGGCTCTGATCCCGGGTCCGGTATCAGCGCGACCAGAAAGCACCTCCAGCCCTACTTCAAGATGACGGGTGACCTCCCGATCATAGCCTTCAACACGTGCGCCTTCTATCCCTTCCTTCGCCAGTTCACCGTCTAAGAGCACCCGCGTTCCAGTGCCCAATGGTCGGTTGACGATCTTTATGCCCCGTCGCCCAAGGTCCCGGACTCCCTGAATCTTCTGAGGGTTGTCTTTCGCTACCAGGAGCCCCTGCTCCCTTTTGCAGAAGTTGATCATCCCGGGCATCTGTCCTAATTCTTCTTCGGCAATGCCGAAATTATATTCCTGTTCATTTTCCTGGAGCAGGTGGCTTGATGCAATATGGCAGAGGTTGCGTCTCAGGGCGCGTATTCCACCTAAACTTCCGAGATTACCGAACACCGCCACATGTTCGGGGTAGAGCCGGTTGAAGAGGGAAATTGCCTTGTCTAAAAGGATGTCATTGCTCCCGCTTATAATGAGTAAACCGTGGTATGGGGGGAGGGGATCGGCTGTTTTGGGGTAGTTGATAGTCTGATTCTCCAGCCACTGCTCTACAAGGTGGCGCGGGAAAATCCACTTACCGGTTGCCTTTGTGGCAGGAAGCCCTTTTTCTGCGATAAGGGTATAGACCATTTTTTCATTAATATTTAGGAAGCGTGCAACCTCCCGGGTGGTGAG
>JACNJD010000235.1:5352-18509 GCA_014382715.1 Candidatus Desulfacyla euxinica
TCGGCGCATGGCTTCGGTTGGAATATCTGCCTGATACGAAAGATTTCAAATTTTTCGCAGGGCTTGTTTTGCTGTATATAGGTGTTAAACTGTTTTCTGATACCGTTAAAACAAAAAAACAAAAGGCAATTGCTCAAAAAAGCGAATCATCAGAACAAAAAACCGAATTTATCATTAGCGACACTCGTTTTTCTATAAAACAGGTTGAATTCAGATTCGGCGGAGAACAGTTTTCTTTTTCGGTTCCGGGTGTTTTTTCACTTTGTTTAATTGTGGGTATCATAGGTGGAATATACGGAATCGGCGGTGGGGCAATTATAGCTCCTTTTTTTGTCGCGTTTTTTCATCTTCCTGTTTATGCGGTTGCCGGTGCAGCATTAATGGGAACTTTTGTAACCTCAATAGCAGGGGTTATTATATATCAGGTTTTGGCTCCTATTTATCCTGATATGTCCGTTGCTCCTGACTGGTATCTCGGAATTCTTTTTGGAATTGGCGGATTTTGCGGCATGTATCTTGGTGCACGATGTCAAAAATATGTCCCTGCGCATATTATCAAATTGATATTGTGTTTCAGTGTTCTGTTTGTTGCCGGAAAATATATTATTGATTTTATCAAGTAACTGATAGCGTCATTCCTTTCATTTTATAACGGCCGATTTAAAATATCTTTACAGCGTCTACAGGGAACTGGATGCCCACGTTATCCCCTATGTAAAGGGCCTTTTCCCGTGCTTGATACCCGGGAAGAAACGCGTACACTTGAACCCCCACATCAATAGTTGCCCTCACCCGACCGCGCTCTTCTGTCAGTTGGATGATTCTCCCCCTAAAAATACCCTTTCCAGGAACTATATCTTGAGCGCTCGACAGCTTTATCTCCAACGGGCTGATGGCCAATCGCACATTTCCGGTCTTCTTGGTATCCACTAAGAAGCTTATGTCCTCATTAATCTTGCAATACTTATTCCCGTCTTCGTATTCCATTATCTTTCCACTGAATATGTTTTCATATGTGCTTGGAACCACCTTCCCGGCAAAAAGGGAGATTACTCTGCTGGAGAGTTTCGTTGCCTGAGCCACGTTGTGCGTGGTGAACATCACCGAAATCTCTTTTTGATCATTTATTTCTCCCATGGTTCGCTCAATGACGTCCTGGTTTTCAACATCAACATTTGCGGTTGGTTCATCAAAAAAAATGACTTTCGGGGAACAGACAAGGGCCCTGGCAATGGCCACCCTTTGGGTCTCTCCTCCTGACAGTTTTTGGGCTGCCTCGTTGCTGAACTCGCGCATCCCGACAAGATCCAGGGATTCATCAATAATCTTTTCCCGCGTTTCAGGGGCTATCCTCCTTATCTTGAGACAAAACTCCAGGTTTTTGCGAACCGTTGTGGAAAAGAGAACCGGATTCTGTTGCACCATCACAATTTCTCGGCGTAAAGTGGTCAGATTCTTGCCTGAAAAGGCTATATCCAGGTCTTTATATCTTAGCTTTCCTGAGGTGGGGGGGATAAGGAGGCTGAGTATTTCGAGGAGTGTTGTCTTTCCTGACCCATTGGCTCCAAGGAGAGCGCAGATATCACCTTTTTCGAGGTTCAATTCGGGGATGTCCAGAACACGTCTGCCGCCATAAATCTTGATGAGATCGGTCAGTTGAAAAAGCATTATGCCCTGCCCCTCCCCTGGAGGTAGTTGAAAAAGATATTCACAATAAAACTTATTAGAAGGAGAACAATCCCGAGGGCTACGCCAAGGACAAATTCTCCCTTATCGTATTCGAGGGCCATGGCCGTTGTCATGGTGCGGGTATATCCCTTGACGTTGCCCCCCAGCATCATGCTGATACCTATTTCGGCGATGACCCTTCCGAACGCTGCGATGATGACGGCGATAATTGCGAACCGCGCTTCTCGAAAAACAATCAGGCCGGCCTGGAAAGGTGTTGCCCCGAGGGTCAAGGCGGTTTTCCTGTAGCGCTCATCAACATGGCTGATGGCGGCAATAGTGAGCGATACAACGATGGGAAAGATCAGGATTACCTGACCTATGACCATCGCTGTCTGAGTATAAAGGAGATCGAGTATCCCTAAAAGCCCTTTTCTGGAAATAAACGCATAGACCAGCAAACCCACTACAACCGTTGGGAGAGCCATCAGGGAGTTGAAGGTGGTAATGACTACCCGTTTAGCGATAAACTCTTTGGAAGCAATAAAGAAGCCTGCGGGAATACCTAAGATACTTGATAACAGTGTTGAGCTCAGGCTTACCTTCAGGGACACATAAATGATAAAGTAGAGATCGGGGTCAAAAGACCACAGGAGGAGTATGGCGGATAGAAGGCTGTCTATAAGAAAGTGCATGGATTATCGTTTTGGGAATCCTTTCTTAGAACTATTTTATCGGGCAAAGTTGTGATTGTTGAGTATTTTCCTCAAAGGCAGATCAAACAATAGTCGTGATGCTACAACAAAGCCTGGCTATTATCAAGGATAGCTGCCATCAGCCTCCGTATTGCGATCCGATGCACAAGGAAGAAGAGCGACCAAAAACCCATAGGCGCAAATTATAACCCGCTCCAGGGAGGAGAGAATGCCACGCACAAGAGCGGACTATCCTGCTTCAGCAGGTAAACCATAGTAACAAACTATTTTGGACGCTTAGGAAGAGCCGGCGATCATTTCCAGATGGAGATTACTTTGCATAGGGAAAAGTGTCAGGAAAGAACGCCTGACGTCCCTGGATTCGATATCCGGCAATTAGAGCCTGTGCTTTTGGTGAAATCAGCCAATTTGCAAGGGTATCGGCCAATTTGAACCTGACATGCGGGTACTTAGCCGGATTGATGGGAATGATACCGTATGGATTGTAGAGCTTTGGGTCCCCCTCACATAAAACATCAAGATCCAGCCCATATTTTCTTCCAAATTTATACTTCAAATAAGTTCCCCTGTCAGCGAGAGTATAAGTCTGTTTTTCCTCAGCATAAGTAAGTGCCTTGCCCATTCCCTGTCCGATAGAGAAATACCATTTTCCAAGCCCGTCAGGGTGTTGAAAGGAAAGTGTTCGTTTTTTCCCCTTCTTAAAGATCTGGGTGGTGTCAGTTTTGAGGGGCATACCGCTGGCCTTCCAAAGGGCCTGCTCCGCTGTATGGGTCCCGCTGTCATCACCCCTGGAAGTAAATTTCGCTCTTTTCACAGCAATTTTTCTAAACGCTGCAGCTGCTTCATTCGTCCCCTTGATTTTCGCAGGATCGCTTGCAGGACCGAGAATAACGAAGTCGTTGTGCATAACCCCCAGCCGGTAGACGCCGTAACCATCGGCAATGAATTTCTCCTCCCTTTTCTTTGCGTGGACAAAGATGATATCCACATTTCCATCCATTCCATCCCGGATAGCGGCCCCAGTGCCCTTTGCAAACACTTTTACTGGGATTCCGGTATCCCGGGTAAACGCCGGCAGCAGGACGTCCAGAAGACCCGAATTTTCAGTGCTGGTGGTGGTGGCCATCTTTAAAGTTTCCGAACCGGCCCAGGCGATAAAGGGGGAGGCTAAAGAAAAAAAAGAAATCACAAGAAATAGCATTGTTCCTACGGTATTTTTTCTTAAGTTCATCTCACTCTCCTTCTCTCCTTAAAGGGCCAATTCAACGCGAGTCATAATAACATCCTCATTGTCGATGGTTGTATCTCCTACAGCAATACTGTCTCCGAAGTCCATATGGTAATAATTCAGCATTACGCGAACCATGTCAACAGGATACCAGTTAATTCCAAAGGTGACCCCGGCCGCCCTGTTTGTGTACTGGCTGGGATCTACAAACCCCTGGGTGAGAAGGCCCCGGTCTCCTTTCACCTGTTCCAGTCTGGCCCCAACTTGAAAGGCTCCCCATCCACCCCCGTTAAGCCTAAAGGGCCTCAAAGGTATAATACGCCCGGGTTTGCCATTTTTAAATACAAACTTCTCTCCGGTCAAACAGTGGGAAAGAGAAACATATCCACCCCATATGTTGTAATCATTTCTCACGGCACCATTTTCAAGGCCACCTAATTTCACTATCATGTATTCTGACTGCAGCTTTGTGGAGCCCCAGTCCCAGTAAAGTTCTGCCCCGCCTCTTATCCGCGTTCCATTCTGCACCACGCCATCGCTCATTCCCATATAAATGGTTCCGGCGGCAGTAGTCCAATTCCCCGAGTTCCACCATTGATTCTTGGCCAGATTCTCGTTTCCCCATGTGAATGAAGCGCCCAAGCGGAGCCCCTCAACCGCCTTAGACCCAGACCTCAAGAAGGGCGCCACCACAGCCCTGCCGGCAAGATCTTTGCCATCATCGGCGTCTGAGGGTTTATTCAGCTTATAGCCGTTAAAGTATCCCAGTTGATAATAAAATATCTGGTCCCCGATGCCACCATGGAACATCATTCCGATATCGCGGGAAGGTGATATCTTATTGGCTATGGATCGTTCCATGAAGTCGATCCAGTTATCCGAGTGCATCTCTTCCATGGAAAAGGGGACTTTGAACTGACCGACTATGAATTGAACCGGCTTATAATATTGAAAATTCAGAAAGGCATCATTCAGCCGGGCGCCGCCTTTTGCAAATTCAGCTTCAATCCGAAACGCATAATATTGATACACTCTTCCGGCGAGAGCCAGACGGGCGCGACGTATGAAAAAGGAGTCATGCTGGGGATTATCTCCGAGATAGCCCTTGAAATCAGAGTGAAGACGTCCGCGGAATAAAATTCTGGACCTCTTGTCGGCCGATTCAACATAGAAACCTCTCTTGAACCCTGCAGTTGCCCTTGGCGACTCATCTTCCTTTTCCATCTTTGCGAAGGTGGTTTTTCTGGTTTCTGGTTTGTCGGATTCTTCCTCTTTCGCCTGTTGCAGTAAATCTTCATACTGATCTTTTGTAATGATGTTTTTCTCGATGAGGATTTCAAGAATTCTTTCATTGACCGATTTCTTCTGCTGGGCAAGAACATTTCCAGGCCAAGTGAGGCAAATGATTCCTAACAGCAAAACAATAACCCTGACCTTCCTCTTCATAAACGTCTCCTTTGCAGTAAATCCTAATTTTCTATTTAGCGTTGGATATAACTCCATGCCTCAAAATATTGGCCTTTATGGTTATTTATGGGAACTATTAGTAATTAATTTCACATATAAATCCTTTTGTTGCCGTTATGGTTTTAATGTTTACCACGATGCTGCCTATCTCGATTTTCCTGGAAGGCTTTTCCTGTCACATTTCTATTGAATATTATCTTGACAAAACAGACTGTTAGGTCTTATGTATATATATCGTATTTGACATAAGACGACAGGAAAAAAGAGTGCAGGATCTAACTGGGCTAAAATCAGAAAAGGCACGAGGTCTTATTAGCAGTAACGGTTAGTTTATGTCAAGAATATTTTTCATGCCAGGATTAAAATATCTATAAACAACTAATAATGTCTATTATGGCCACTTTTAGTAGATGGATTCAATGGAATCTCCAGGCAGCATTCGAGGATTTCCTCTCTACTCAAATTGATGCAGCAACTGATCGTCTACCCATAGGCCGCTGATTGAAAATTTCAGATTGCAGGTTGACGCCTCAAGGGAATTGCTGTAAGAAATTGGACGTCTTGTTTGCATAACTTGCGATTAAAGATGGGATATATTTACAGAGTATCAGACAGATGTTCTGTTGGCCCTGATGTCCTATGTTTAATCCATTGAGCGTTGTCTGACGGGGGGCAGGGGGGACCATGGAAGGATTAAGTTTGATCGATCTGGCGGAGAACAGCACAATAAGAGAGCAGCAAAAGAGGGGGAAGCAGGTCAAAAACCCTTTCGAATCGGGCGAGTTCAGGGCGGCGAACCGGATCTCCATGGATGTGACAAATATGTTCGGCGCCCCGGGACCCGGATCTGTCAGTCTGGAGGATGTAGAATCTCTGATCCCCGAGGTTATCAAGGCCCATCAGATGCTGAAAAGTGGGGAAGGGGATATCTATGATCATGGGATTGCCATGACCGGATGGCAGGACCTTCCCGTTGAGATCAGTGAAGAGCATCTGACAGGAATCAGATCGATTACGAGTGAATTATCCGGGGAAGTGGATGCATTCGTTTCACTCGGTATCGGGGGGTCGTATCTCGGTATTGAGGCGACTTTCAGGGCATTGACGCACAAATACTTCAACCAGTTGACAAGGGATGAGAGGGGAGGCGCTCCAGAGATCTATTTCCTGGGCCAGAATATGGACCCTGATTTTTTCAGGGATACCTTGGACATGCTGAAAGGGAAGCGGATCGCCATAAATGTCATCTCCAAGTCCGGCACTACCACAGAAACCGCTATAGCCTTCAGGATCATCCGGAAGCTGATGGAGGAAAATTGGGGCAATGACGCCGATCGCATGATACTTGTTACCACGGATGCGGTGCGGGGCGCATTGAAAGAAATGGCCGGGAAAAGGGGCTATCGTACATTCGTGATTCCGGACGACATCGGGGGAAGATTTTCAGTCCTGACCGATGTGGGTCTGGTGGGATTGTCTGTGGCCAATATTGATATCGAAGAATTTGTCGCAGGTTTCAAAGTTATGAGGGATATCACCTCGGGAGATGATTTCTGGCATAACCCCGCGTTGGTTCATGCGGCCCTCAGACATACCGCATGGTGTGCAGAAAAGAAGATCGAAGTGGTGGCCACCAATTCGGCCTCGCTTTATGCAGTGGCGAGATGGATGGAGCAGCTCTTCCCGGAGAGCGAGGGGCACGATGGCCATGGCCTTTGGGTGTCGCCCTCTCTCTACTCTGAAAAACTGCACGCCAACGGGCAGATGGTCCAGGAGGGTCAGAGAAATATCGTTGAGACCTTTCTGCTTCTAAAAGAGCATGATAACCAGGTCCGGATTCCGAGAACAGACAATAATCTGGATGGTCTCGATTTTCTTGTGGATAAAGGTCTGGATATGAACTTCATCAACCGGATGGTTATTGAAGGCCCGGCATATGCCCATTATAAGGGGGGCGTTCCCAATATGACCATTGAGATTCCCCGGAGAAACGCTTTTAACCTGGGGCAGCTATACTATATGATGGAAAAATCGGTGGCCATATCTGGATATCTATTGGCGCACAACCCCTTTGTGCAGCCCGGTGTTGAGGCCTACAAGAGGGCGATGTTCGCATTAATAGGGAAGCCGGGTTTTGAAGAAGAGACGCGCAATATCAAGAACGACCTGGCAAAGATGAAGCGTATAAGGATTTGAGGGTTGAGACTTATGAATTTTATGGGAGAAGATTTGAAACTCGATCGTCCATTGATCCTGGCCACCAAAAACAGGGGCAAAGTCTCCGAGTTTCAGGACCTGTTCAGAGGCTTTGACTTTGAAATAAAGAGTCTTAACGATTTCGGGCCGATCCCTCCCGTAATAGAAGATGGCGAGACATTTGAAGACAATTCCGTAAAAAAGGCGCAGTTCACAGCAAAGGTTCTCGGGCTGCCTGCAATTGCAGATGACTCCGGTCTAACAGTCAAGGCCCTCGGAGGGAAGCCGGGGGTTCTTTCTGCACGCTATGCGGGAGAGGACGCCACCGACGAGGCGAACAACATCAAATTGTTGAAGGCAATGAAAGGGATAGAGCAGAGAGAGGCCGCCTTCATATGTGTCCTCGCTATCGCTGTACCGCAGGGGCCGGCACTCATATATGGGGGAACCTGTGAGGGCCTTATCACCCAGGAGATAAGCGGTACCCAGGGCTTCGGGTATGACCCCATCTTTTACTATCCCCCGCTGAACAAGACCTTTGCACAGATGTCCGGGGCAGAGAAAAATGGTGTTAGCCACCGGGGAAGGGCCATGGCAGAATTAAAAGGGGAGCTGGACAAGGTCCTGATCTGGGTGAGACAGAGACTGGCAGAAGAACCTTTTTGAGAACGATCAGTAACCTTTCTTGCTGTCTTGTCTCTATATATCGTATGTGCGTTTATTGGTCCAAAGGCTTCCCGCGCGGCGGGATTACGATTTGACAAACGGATTCCAGTGTATATTATATACCAACACATCAAGACAATAATAAAGGAGGATGACATGTTAGAGATTACTGAAAAGGCAAGCGAGATGATAAAGGACTTCCTTAAGGATAAGGAAGAGATTCCGGCGATCCGGATCATGCTCTCCCAAGGTGGGTGATCAGGACCCTCACTGGGTATGGCTCTGGATGAGTCAAAAGAAAATGACGAAGTTTTTAATGATAAGGGTCTCACATATGTAGTTGAGAAGTCCCTGTTTGATGATGCTAAACCAATCAAGATCGATTATGTCACCAGCCCCATGGGCGAGGGATTTAACATTGCCTCGAGCATGAAAATGGGCGCATCATGCAGCAGTTCATGTAGCTGTTAAATATTTTAAAATTACCACCCTCTGATTGAAGTATTGTTTCAAGAAGAGGGTGGTTTTTTTTGATCGGACCACCATAGCCGTCTGCATAGGCTGAGATCTTGATATTTATGTCAAATTTCTACATACCCAGTACCCAATACCCATTACCCAGCATCGCTTCGCTAGAAGGCCCCTATCTGGCAGGAACATATCTTTATCTTTAAGGCTTCACAGGCTGATGAGATCTCCATCTTACGAATGCCCGAATCCTCAGCTATTTCCCAGGCAGTAAGGCAGGGAAGCTTTCCGTTTTCAAGACCCTTTTTAATACCCTCTTCAAGGCCCTTTGAAATATCATCAGCAGGTTCGACAATACATCTTTTCGGCTGGTAACCAAAGAGCCCTAATTGGCATTTTATCAGCCGCATTTCGAGAAGATCTGCTGTAATCCCCACATCTCCCGGCTCGATATCCAGGTCAGTTGCTATTTTGAATGCAACGGCACATGGTATCTCCCCGTTTGAGGCTAACTGCTTCAGCGCTGCCTCTATCTCAGGTTTTACCTCGCTGTCATGCAGGTGCTTTTTTGCATAATGCCCTTTGTCTTCCTTAGTCATGGTGTCTCCTTAACCCGGATAAACCGGAATTGCGAATTTAGGGATTGAGGTATTTAGGGATTGAGAACAATCTTCTCAACGTAACGCGTAAATCTCTGACCCTGCGCGGAAACTAAACGGACTGCAAAAAGTCTAACTGCCTTCAATACCGTCGTAAACTCATTTCATCTCTCCCCAATCCCGCCCTGCGGGACTAATTTCTAATTTCAAGTTTCATATAACATAGAAATTCCCAAAAATTCAATCGATTTAAACGCCATAATAGGTCTTTACACGCGTATGGGATTGGGGTATCAATCTTTGATCAAAGGAGATTGGACATGATCGAAGAAAACATAAAAAATATTCTGGAAGAACTGCCTCCAGGTGTGCAGCTTGTGGCTGCTGCCAAGACACGGACTGTGGCAGAGATCTTGAAGGCGATTCAAGCAGGCCTCACCATTATCGGGCATAATTACGTTCAGGAGGCTGAGAGGTCATTTGAGGCCATAGGCCCTGAGGCAAAATGGCACATGATCGGGCACTTGCAGTCTAATAAGGCCAAAAAAGCTGTTAGTATATTTGACATGATAGAGACGGTGGATTCTTTAAAGCTTGCAAAAGCAATTGATAAGGCCTGTCGAAACATTAATAAGTCCATGCCGGTCCTGATTGAGATCAATAGTGGTGAAGAGGCACAGAAGGCGGGTGTGATACCTGAGGATGCTGTTTCACTGGTCAGGCAAATATCCGAGTTGGAGAACGTCAGGATTATGGGTCTCATGACCATGGGACCCTTTAGTGGTGATCCCGAGCATGCCCGCCCATATTTTCAGAAGACAAGAGAGCTGTTTGAAAATATTGAGCAGGCGAACTTTCCCGGAATAATGATGAAATATCTTTCCATGGGTATGTCCAACTCCTACAGGGTAGCCCTTGACGAAGGGGCGAATCTGGTACGAATCGGCACGAGGATCTTTGGAGAACGGGATTACGATTAGGCCTTAGTTGGTGTCCAGTTAGCCGGGCCTTTTCACTAAAGTTAATGCTGTTTCAACCACATTCTCGGGTGTGAATCCGAATTTTTCATACAGGATCTTACTCGGGGCCGAGGCGCCGAATCGATCCAGAGCGATTATTCTACCCTCATCTCCTACGTAGCGGTGCCATCCCTGTGAGATACCGGCTTCGATGGCAACTCGTGCCTTTATCTCAAGCGGGAGGACCTGGCGCCGGTAGGCTTCATCCTGCCTGTCAAATAATTCCCAGGACGGCATGTTCACGACGCGGACCTTGACACCTGATTCATCAATCCTTTTCGCAGCTTCGAGAGCGATGTGGACTTCGGACCCTGTTGAAATCAGGATGAGGTCGGGTCTGCTCTCTTTTGCACCCCTTAATATATAGGCGCCGCGGGTCAGGTTTTCGGCAGTTGGGTAGACCGTGCGATCCAGCACAGGGAGACCCTGCCGGGTAAGGGCAAGCGCAACCGGGCCGCTGTCAGACATAAGGGCGACTTTCCACGCTTCTGCGGTCTCATTGCCGTCACATGGTCGGATAACCGTGAGACCGGGGATGGCCCTCAAAGCGGCCAACTGTTCTATTGGCTGGTGTGTCGGGCCGTCTTCTCCGAGACCGATGCTGTCGTGGGTAAAGATGTAGATGACCTTCAGACCCATCAGGGCTGCCAGACGAATGGCGGGGCGCATATAGTCTGAAAAGATCAGAAACGTTCCACCATACGGGATGACCCCGCCGTGAAGCGCCATGCCGTTTAAGATGGACCCCATCCCGTGCTCCCGGACTCCGAATCTCAGGTTGCGCCCGCTGTAGGCAGCTGGCTGAAAATCCTCCTCACCCTTGATCTCTGTCTTGTTGGATGGAGCCAGATCTGCAGAACCACCCATAAGGTTGGGAATCTGTTCTGCGATGGCATTCAGGACTGTACCCGAGGCAACCCTGGTGGCCATCCCTTTGGGATCTGCAGGGAAACAGGGGATATCCCTGTCCCATCCCTCGGGGAACTCTCCATCCATGAATCTGCGCCACTCTTCTGCCAGATCAGGGAATTCTTGAGTGTATGAACGCAGCATTTCCTTCCATAGATCTTCATTTTCTTTCCCCTTTTCAACTGTGGGTTGGAAATGATCTGCCACTTCATCAGGGATAAAAAAAGAGGGCTCTATGGGCCAGTTAAGATTTTCCTTGGTCAACCGGATCTCATCCTTGCCCAAAGGCTCTCCGTGGGCCGATGGATGATCCACCTTGCCCGGGCTCCCATATCCGATATGGGTCCGGATTGCAATCAGCGATGGGCTGTCTGTTTCCTCCCTAGCATTACTGATGGCATCCTCGATAGCTTCCAGATTATTTCCGTCTTCTATTATTTGCACATGCCATCCGTACGCCCTGAACCGGTCCTCTGTCTCCTCTGTAAAGGTGATGTCGGTACTTCCCTCTATGGAGATATGGTTGTCGTCGTACAGGTAGATCAGCTTCCCGAGCCTGAGGTGACCTGCCAGCGATGCTGTCTCGTGCGTGACCCCTTCCATGAGATCCCCGTCACTGACAATACCGTAGGTAAAATGGTTGACAATCGGGTAATCCGGACGGTTAAAGCGCGCAGCGAGGAACCGTTCGGCGATGGCCATGCCGACGCCGCCGGCAAACCCCTGACCCAGAGGGCCTGTTGTTATTTCTACACCAGGGGTAAGGCGATATTCGGGGTGACCGGGTGTCCTGCTTTTCCACTGGCGAAATTCCCTGAGATCATCCAGGGAGAGATCATATCCTGTGAGATGAAGAAGGCTGTAGAGCAGCATGGAGCCGTGCCCGGCAGAGAGTACAAACCGGTCACGGGCGGGCCATTTGGGGTTGAGAGGGTTGTGCTGTAAAAAACGGGTCCAAAGGATATAGGCCATGGGAGCAGCGCCCATGGGCATGCCGGGATGTCCCGAATTGGCTTTTTCCACGCCGTCTGCTGAAAGCATTCTGATAGTATTGACGCACAGTTCATCCAGTTTTGTTGTCATTTTTTGTTTAAGCTCCTTGTAGGGGTTCACGGGTTCAGAGGTTCAAAAGTTGCATTCTCATCAGCATACGCCATTTTGTAAACGTTTTGTACGGGAAAACCGACAGCTTCCACATTACCACAAATCCGGAACATAGTATTTGGCAATTATGTGGCAAAACCAGCATTTTTTACGAGGGTTTCGAGTCTTCCAACCCTTCTTTGTCCTTAACCCTTAACGTTGAACCCTGAACCTGTGAACGGTTACAGCTCCTTTCAATTTGAATTGGACTCCCTTTTAACCCTTTTAAGGATCATGGGGATAAAACAGGAAAAGACAAAGAGAATCACTGCAAAGATAACTTCAAAGGCAAGTAGATTTTCCCAATTACCGGAGACCCACACCTCTTTCAATGTCCCGCTCAGAAACGTGATAACAAAAATAGAGACCATAACCCCTAACCCTGTCCCGAAGAAATAGTCCCAGAAATGTACCTTTGTCAGGCTCAGACCGTAATTCATCGGCGTAAAGGGAGAATTGAGTAAACGCAGGTAAAGGACCGCGGTGAACCCGTTTCTCTCTATTCCGTCATCATATTTTTTCAGTCGGTCCCCTATTATTGAGGCAACAAAGCCCCGCCCCAAAGTCCTTCCCACAAAGAATGCGACGCTGGCCCCACCCAGCGCCCCAAGCCATCCACAGAAAAATCCCCAGCCGGCCCCAAAAAGTCCGGCCCCTAATATTATCGGGATACTTGCCGGGACAAAGAGGGATATGGCAACCGTTTCGAGAAGAATAAAGACGACCGGAGCCCATAATCCTGCTGCATCTAACACACGGCTCAATGATTCAGGTGTGACAAAATCCTTGATGGGGGTAAGCCGTAAAAGACAGACCGCCCCAACCAAAAAAATTACAAGGAGCAGGAACTTCCCCAATGCTCCCCTGGTAATTTTTTCTTTTTGATTAGACGTTTTTTCCATACGACATAACGACCTTTAAGATACGCTCTCTTTACCAGCTTTTTAACGTCTAATCAACGATTAACGATCAAATTATGGCCACTGTACAGATCCATCAGGATTTTGTCTGGCGATTCAGCGGTGCTGTCAGATCTGTCCCTGCAAACTTGCCCAGATTAATCCCAGATACTCATGCA
>JACNJD010000235.1:18962-28546 GCA_014382715.1 Candidatus Desulfacyla euxinica
TGGGAGTACAGCCTGCTGCTTATGGGGATTGAAGGGTCGGAATTATGCCCTCCGGCAAGCACCACAACATATTTTACCTTCCCCATTTTCTTTACAGCACCTTTTGACCCTGAGTCCGTTCCATAGGTCTCAAATCTGCAATCGAGAGTTGCGTTAAGGGCTCGGGAAACCGGCTCATAGCTCAGAATAGTGAGGGCAACAAGTCCGATTGTGACCAACACCTTGCCGGTAAGCTCTCTCTTGCCGCGCCATAGCAGAAATAATCCTAAGAAAGAGACCAAAAGGCACAAAGGCAAAGGAAGAAAAAGTGAACCAAATATCTTTTTGAGGATAAACATTTAATGACTCCTTGCATTCGCGGGTTAAAAACTCGCCCTTAGCTTGTGAATCTTCCATCATGAAAACTTCAGCGGTTGTTGAACGAAATGTTGATGGAATTGTCCCGGCACTGCAAAAAAATATTGTAATAAACGTTAAAAGAAGATACAACTCCTCTCAATCGTTTTTCTCTAATGTTTCGTTTGGCCGATAAGTTTACGGAGGAAGTCTTATGCCTGACGTCTTAGATTTTTTTGTGTGTGATAGCTGTTTAAACAAGGATTTCAGTCCCCTTTACAATTTTTCCCTCCGGTTTCACGGGGTCAATTTTTCTGATGAATTAATCTACGACGAAATGGTAGAAGAGCGGTATCAATGCACAAAATGCCAGAAAAACTTTACAAAAAAGGAGATAGAAGAGGGTTTGGCTGAACTCCGCAGAAAACGCAAAAAGGACTAAGGGTTTATCTCATATTGTTCTAAATGAAAGGTTTTTTTGCCGATGATCTTGATTCCTCTGCCTATCCTTTTTTCCAAATCGATAATCGCGTTCTGCTCATCTTCCCTTAAGACTGTTTCTATTTCCGGGTTTACCATGACATAGACCTGTCCCCCTTCTTCAGGGTTAGTGTACTCTCTTTCCAGATCTCTGAATATCTCGTAGCAGATGGTCTTGGCTGACTTGAGGGTGCCTCGTCCCTCGCAGTAGAAGCAGCTATTGCTCAGTAACCGATTCAGGCTCGCCCTGGTTCTCTTGCGAGTCATCTCAATAAGCCCCAAATCTGACATCTGAAGGATATTTGTTTTTGCTTTATCCCTGCTCAGTGCATCTTTAAGGGCCATGGACACCCGTTCACGGTTTGGGAGTTTTTCCATATCAATGAAGTCGATAACAATAAGGCCACCTATATTTCTGAAGCGAAGCTGATAGGCAATTTCTTTAACCGCTTCCAGATTTGTCTTTAGGATGGTTTCTTCCAGGTTTCTCTTGCCAACGTAACTGCCGGTATTTACATCTATTGCTGTGAGGGCCTCCGTAAGTTCAATCACAATATAGCCCCCTGATTTCAGCCAGATTTTATTGCCAAGCGCCCGAGAAATTTCTATTTCAATGCCAAAGGCGTCGAAGATAGGATCAGCTCCCTCATAAAGCTCAACAGAGTACTTCAAGGTAGGATCGAACGTATCGATAAATTCCATTATATTTTCGTACTCTTCGTCAGAGTCAATAATCAGACGGTCGACCTCCTTTGTAAAGAGATCTCGAACCGCCCTCAGGGAAATAGACAGGTCTTTGTGTAACAGGTTAGGGTTGGTCCCTTTTTCCATTTTTCCCTGAATGTTGTCCCAGAGTTTCAGGAGAAAGCCCATCTCGGCCTCTAATTTCTTTTCGGTGCCATCTTCAGCGACTGTCCTTACAATGAATCCGAGTGGCCCGGGCCTTATTTTCCTGATAATTCCCTTGAGTCTTTCTCTTTCCTCTTTATCCTCTATTCTTCGAGAAATCCCGATATGGTTCACCGTGGGCATGAGAACAAGGTGTCTCCCGGGGAGTGATGTATGAGAAGTCAGCCGGGCGCCCTTGTTTCCTAAAGGTTCTTTTGCTATCTGGACCATGATATTCTGACCCTCATGGAGCAAATCCTCAATTTGCAGAGGGGCCTCATATGGTTGATCAATTTGTGACATTCCAGGATCTATTAGATCGGTGTCTTGATCAGAATCGGTATTTGCAAGCATCATCTGCTCAAGATCTGAAAAATCCCTGTAAATATCTGCAACGTAAAGGAAAGCCGTTCTGCCTAAGCCGATGTCCACGAATGAAGCCTGCATACCAGGGAGTACCCTGGCTACCCTCCCCCGATAGATGTTTCCCATCAATTCCTGGCTGCGATCTCTTTCGATATGAAGTTCTACAACAACCCCATTTTCAACAAGGGCGACTCTGGTTTCGTAAGACCTGGCATTAATGATAAGTTCATTGGTCATGGGGAGGTCTCCTTGAGACCTTTGCAAAACGCCCTTTTTCGCCCAATCTCAGCGTTGCATTCGGATTTCAATCCTCGAAATATTCAATATATTCCTGTGGTTAAAATCCTCATGCGCCTTGATCTTGAACGAAACTGAACGCTTTTCAAATGTCTCTCCTTGTCTACTATAGCAGGAAAAATCGGAATTGTTTACGCCAGAACCTGCCCGGTCTTCAAAACATCCATATTGAGAAGGTCGTCATCCGTCAGCGAAAAAATGCCTTTCACTATCTCTGTCGGCTTCAGCCCTGGACCATCTGTCTGTTTTATTGTCAATTGCAGCTTGTTTGGCGAAACAAGTGATATAGAGCTGACAAGCGCCCGGGCATCGATCTCATGATCCCCTTTTTTATTGGTTTTGACAACCGAAAAATGGTCTGATTCAAGAAATCTTCTCAGGTCTTTTTCTTGAATTCTTGGTCCCTTAAAGGTAATCAGGAATTGGCTTTCGCTTATACGGCCTCTTTTCTGGGTAGGGGAAATCTCTTTGACAAGGATCACATCAATACCATGGGGGAGTTCATGATTGATTTTCTCTTTTATTGAAAAGATATCTACGGCTTCAATTAACTCAATATCCACCAGCTCTTCTATGCTTTCGGTTCCGACAGGTAAAGCGGCAAAAAATGAAACCTTGGGCATGGGGTGAAAACCTGCCGAATAGGCCAATTTCAAACCTGCCCTTCTGAACGCCCTCATGAGGACCTTTGCAAGTTCCAAATGGCCAAGATGTTTTGCCCTGCTGAGCTTTCTGTAGGTAAGGCGATACTTCGTTTTATATTCAGAGGTCGGGGGAATATATGTTTCTTTGGCAGACGATAAGTCAGAGTCTTTATAAAGGACCGGATCAATTGTTTTATGGTCGCATACGCCGCACTCTAAGCATTTTTCCCGGCAGTCAGGGGTCAGATTTTCCTTTTTGGCTTTTATCCATTCTCCCTTGAGAAAGGCCTTTGTTACCCCTGTCTTGATATGGTCCCAGGGTAAGATCTCCTGGAAAGGCCTTTCCCGGTGGAGATAAAAGTCGGGTTCCAACCCGGTGCGAACAAAGGCTTCCTGCCAGGCTCCTATTTTGAAATGCTCCCCCCAAGCGTCAAACCGCGCCCCGAGTCCCCACGCCTCTATAATGACACGGCCGAGTCTCCTGTCACCCCTTGCGAAGACACCCTCTAACCAGCTTAATTCAGGTTGATTCCATTTGACCCTGATCCGGCTTCCTCTGAGCCCTTCCTGGATTAATCGTATTCGCCTCCTGCTCTCCTCCGGGGAAATCTGAGTTGTCCACATAAAGGGGGTATGGGCTTTAGGCACAAAAGTAGAAATGCTGACGTTTAAATTGGCCCTTTTCCCCTTTTTGCCAGCAAGACGTGTGATCTGTTTGGACAGACCGATAATATCCTGAAGGTCTTCATCTCCCTCGTATGGGAGGCCTATCATAAAGTAAAGCTTAATTAACTTCCACCCGGCCCGGTAAACTACATCCGCAGTACGTAGGATATCGTCCTGGGTCAAGCCTTTGTTGATGACCCTCCTGAGCCGATCATTGCCTGCCTCGGGGGCCAGTGTAAAACCTGTTTTTCTTACCCTTTTCACCTGTTCGATCATTGCGGTATTCAGGCTGTCCATCCTGAGTGACGGGAGGCTTACTGCGACATTCTTCGAGGATTGCCTGTCCATCAGGGTCTCGAGAAGCGGGCCGATACAGCTATAATCTCCGGAGCTGAGAGAGAGCAGAGAGAGGTCTTCATATCCTGTCAGTTTCAGGGCATTTTCAGCTTTTTCAATAATTGATTCGGGGCTCCGTTCCCGTACCGGGCGATATATCATCCCCGCCTGGCAGAATCGGCAGCCTCGAGTGCAACCACGTGAAATCTCAATTGAAACACGGTCGTGGATCAGCTCAGTAAAGGGGACGATTTGATGCTCTGGGTAGGGGTAATCATCAAGGTCTGGCAGGATAGCCTTTTTTACTTTCCGGTAGTCTGCATGATCCGGCTTAATCTCTTTAACAGATCCATCGGGGCAATAATGAATGCTAAAAAAGGAAGGGATGTATATCCCTCTTATATGACGCAATTCATGCAGTAGGTCCTTTTTACTTACTGATTTTTTCTTCTTTGTTTCCCGGATAATACGGCATATCTCCAAAGCCGCGGTCTCACCGTCACCGATGACCATGAGGTCAAAAAAATCGGCAACAGGCTCGGGATTAAAACACGCGGGACCTCCTGCAATGATAAGAGGGCCTTTCTCAGTTCTATCCTCTGATAGAAAGGGGATGCCTGAGAGATCAAGCATGTTCAGAACGTTTGTATACGAGAGCTCGTGTTGAAGACTGAAACCCACGAGGTCAAAGCCTGACAGGGGACGTTCAGACTCTAATGTCGTAAGGGGAATCCCTCGACTTCTCAATTCATTTTCCAGGTCAACCCAGGGAGAAAAAACCCGCTCAGCAGCCAGCCATTCCTGATTGTTAAGAATATTGTAAATAATTTTCAGCCCTAAGTGGGACATGCCTATCTCATAGATGTCTGGAAAGGCAAGGGCAATGGAGACCTCTATCCTGGAGGGATCTTTTTTGACAGAGTTAACCTCATTGCCGAGATAACGGCTTGGACGGATGATATTTGAAAACCAGTTCTGATCTAAGATGGGCATGTCTTTATATTGTAAGCGTTCACGGGTTTCCCGCTGAAAGCGGGATTCAAGGTTCAAGGGTTTAGTCTTCAATCCCGATTACAGTGGGGAACAACGGTCTTGAACCGCAGCCTGGAATGAGCTTTATCCCGCGGAATTAGGCGACAGAACGGCATGCTCTGGCCGTACAGGGAGCAATATCCTGATTTCTGCTCCTCCCCCAGGGTGATTCGCTCCGGAGATTTGTCCCTCAAGCCGATCAATGATCCTTTTCACGATGGCAAGGCCCAGACCGGAACCCCCTTCTTTGGTGGTGAAGAAGGGTAAAAAAAGCTTTTTCACGCCTTTTTCGTCAAATCCTTCTCCAGTATCACGAATGACTATTTTCGCCTTCTCCGACCCGGATTCAGGCGGGCCGGGCACCAATGCAGAGGCAATGTGGAGCTCACCCCCCCCGCCCATGGCATCAGATGCATTTAAGAAGAGATTCCACAATACCTGTTTGAGCTGGTCCGGATCAGATTTAACCATAACAGGATATGGCAAACTTGCAAAAATTGCTATTTTGCTGTTCCAACGGGGGCTGCTTTGGAAAAATTCTAACGATTCGCGGATTAACTGATTCAGGTCAAACTCTGTCAATTTTGCCTTCTTGGGTCTGGCAAAAAGGAGGAAATCGGATACTAATTCATTGAGCCGATCCGTTTCTCTCAGTATGATATTCATGAGGCGAACGTTAACATCGTTTTGGTCCATCTCATCTCTTATGACCTCAATCGATCCGCTTATAGAGGCCATGGGATTCCGGATCTCGTGGGCCATCCCTGCGGCAAGTTCGCCTATAAGCGCAAGGCCTTCAACCTTCTTCATCTCCTCTTCAATCTGTTTCATTTGCGTCACATCCTGCAGGGTGAGAACTTGGCCTTGCTGTTCACCCAGGGAATACAGTAAGGGGGAGATAGACAGCCGTAGATCGGTTCTTGTTCCGTCAAGCCTCTCATAAATGAGGTCGGGAAATGACGATCTTGTCTCGATGAGACCGGTTGAAAGGAGTTTTCGTCCGATTGAATGTTCGGCAAAAAGGGGGAGGATGTCTCCTATCAGATGTCCACAGGCTTGGTTGGTCTTTATCCCAAATAACTTCTCTGCTGCGGGATTAAACAGGACGATTTTTTCGTGGTTGTCCAGGACGATCAGGCTTGATGTGATGCTGCCGATTATGCTTTCATTTAGCCCCTCCAGTCTGTTGACATCTAACTGTTTTGCCCTTAATGCAACACGATTCTTTCTTGCCTGTTCAGAGAGGAAACTGCTGAGATATCCTACGAGATAAAAACCGATCATGTTTGCCAGTATAGTGAAGAACAGGTAGGCGCTTTGATAGGTTTCGGGGTAGATCGCCCGGCTGCCGAGAGGATGAATCACACCATAATAATGAAGATCTAAGAGCAGACCATATAAAATGCTGCTGCTGGATGCAACGATCATACCTCCTTTGCGGTAAAGGAGTATGCTTCCGCTGAATATGCTGAGGATGTAAAGAAAAGAGAATATGCTCTCTATACCACCGGTAGAGTATATAAGACCCGTTATCATGAGAGTGTCGACGAGGATCTGGATATATGCCTGCAAGGTAATATTTTTGAGATATTTTAGTAGAAAGGCGTAAACAATACTCAGGAAGTATACGGCCGCGAGAAGGAGATAATGGGAGGTGTGAACATCACCGAAATAGCTTCGGGTTGCTCTGATATGGATGAATATGAGGACTCCCAAAAGAATAGAGATAAAGAGGACCCTTAAAAACATTAGGGTTTTAAGGGCACTTCGTAGCTCTGATGGAGGGCTTTTGTCTGTAGGGCTTATCATGTCCTTGATGTTATTCCCCCATGGCTGCAGCCATGCTGAAAATGGGGAGATACATGGCGATAACGAGTCCGCCTATGGATCCCCCGAGGAATACCATGAGCAGGGGTTCCAGCATAGAGGTCATGGCCTCTACTGCTACGTCCACCTCATCGTCATAAAAGTCGGCTATTTTTTCGAGCATGGTGTCAAGGGCCCCTGTTGCCTCGCCGACAGCAATCATTTGAACTACCATACTGGGAAATATGTCGTTTTCCGAGAGTGGTTCAGCGATAGGTTGGCCTTCGGCAATACTTGAACGAACTTCAAAAATGACCTCTTCGAGCACAACGTTGCCTGAAGTTTTGGCAACGATTTCCAGGGCCGTTATAATAGGCACTCCGCTGCTTATCATCGTTCCTAAGGTCCTGGAGAACCTGGCTACTGCAACCTTTTTTAACAGTGGACCAAATACGGGCAATTTCAATGACAAGATGTCTGTGACTTTTCTACCTCCAGTGGTGCCCCTGTACTTCTTGAACAGGAAGACAAACAGAATAAAGGCGCCAATCATGTATAGAATATTTCCTTTGGTGAAGTTACTCATAGCCACTACAATCTGTGTCGGCACTGGCAGGGCCTTGCCAAAGCTTGCGAACATGTCCTGGAATACCGGGATTACAAAAATCATGATCACCGCTATAACTATTATTGCAATGGCGACTACGACTATCGGATATGTCATGGCCCCTTTAATCTGTGACTTCAGTTTTTCCGCTTTCTCTATATAAGCGGCTAAACGTTGCAATATGGTGTCTAATATTCCTCCTACTTCACCTGCTGCGACCAGATTAACGAAGAGTCTGTCAAATACCTGAGGATGTTTTTCCATCGCTTCAGCAAGACTTGCACCCCCCTCCACGTCACTTACAATCTTTTTGAGGATGCCCCTGAATGTTTTATTTTCCGTCTGCTCGGCAAGGATGGTGAGGCCCTGGACAAGAGGTAGACCAGCGTCTATCATGGTGGAAAATTGCCTGGTAAATATGACAATGTCCTTATTAGTAACTTTAGGCTGCATGAAAGAAACATTTTCAAAAATATCCTTCGGCTTGGGCTTTATCTTTTTGACCGTAAGGTTGCGCCTTTTTAATTGCAGACCCGCCGCTTTTTCATCGGTTGCTTCCAGCTCTCCTTTAATGACCTTACCTTTTTTTGTCTCTGCAACCCAAGTATAGATCGGCATTTAACCCTCCGTAAGATCTCTCATAAGTAAGGAAAAGGTTGAGTATATTATCATTAGATTAGCCTTTTCCTTAAATGTATGCAAAATATTAATTGAGAATAGATAATTCGGCTTCCTCTGTCAAGGTCGCCGGCAGCAACCCCTTCTTGTAACCGCTTACGGATTCAGGGTATGTGCCTTTGAAAACTCATGGGCTATAGGAGATTATTCTTGACAAAGAGTGTGGATTGGATGTTATATGTCTTCGACATTAAAATATGATGCAAAAAATCATATTTTACTCTCTTGGCGCTTTTGTTATATGCTCAAAATATCAAATCAAATTGAGTTTAACCAAAAGAAATATTACTAAATCAAGGAGGTGTTAGTTGTGAGTGAGATTATTGCTCCCATGGGGGGAAAGGTTATCGATGTAAAGGTAAAGGTTGGTGATGCTGTAAACGAGGGCGATGAGGTTGTTATCCTCGAGGCTATGAAGATGGAACTGCCCATTGCTGCCGAGGTATCCGGAACGGTGAAGGAAGTTAAATGTAATAACGGTGACACCGTCGAAGCGGAAGGTGTCTTAATAGTGCTTGACTAACGATGTAAAGTATGCCCAAGTCAGCTTTCCCGGCCCACGGTTTTTATGCCGGGGCAGCCTCTGGGCCTGAAGAACTGAACGCAACAAAAAAGCCTCTTCCTCGAAACTGGGAAGAGGCTTTTTAAGTTTTGGATTCAGGAACTTTAATCAGCGGTCTTCTTCGCCTCCACCCTCTTAACTGACCTGGAGATAATTTTTCCTGAAACAGAGATTCCAATAAATAATATCATCAAGACCATAAAGACCCCTATATACCTGAGCACAAGGGTCCCGATAATCCATGTCCAGTTATCTTTGACGATGACGATATCTGTACTGTCTTTTCCCTCTTTTGAGATAGTTATGGAATGCCATGGCATTTTTCCGTCATCTTCAATATAGGTGGCGTCTTTCCACTCCCTGAATTTGATATTTTCGAAGTCCTTCAATGCCTCCCTGTAGAATGAAACGACCTCATCATGGGATAACGGGGTTTTCAATTCCAAGCGCGAATCGGTTTTCTGGATCGTAGTTCCATCAGGTATGACAGGTGCCCCGAGGAAATCCTTCGCGTTTAAGGCGGGGGGAAAGAAGAGTAAGATAAAGAGTAAGAACATTATTTTTTTCATTGTTATACGCCTAACCCGGAAAAACCGGAATTCCTAAATCTATCTTAGTCAAACATCGCGATAAACATCCCGGCTGCTGCGGCAGAGCCGATAACCCCCGCGAGATTGGGACCCACGGCGTGCATCAGGAGGTGATTGGTCTTGTCATATTTGAGACCCTCCACCTGGGAAACACGTGCCGCCATCGGTACTGCCGAGACTCCTGCTGAGCCGATAAGAGGGTTGATCTTCTCTTTAAGAAAGAGGTTCATGATTTTGACTGTCACAATACCACCGATGGTGCAGACTGCAAAATCGACCAGGCCCAGGCCAAAGAT
>JACNJD010000235.1:28965-38472 GCA_014382715.1 Candidatus Desulfacyla euxinica
CCAAGGAGTTGGGGTGCCAAATGCTGGGTCAAATAGATGGTGGTTGGGCCGTCGGCTCCGCCGATGATGCTGACGGAGGCTGCCTCCTTGAGCGTGAAGCCCACTAACACCGTACCGGTAAAGGTTATAAAAACGCCCAATTGTGCGCCGGCGCCAATAAGGAGGGTTTTGGGGTTAGCAATGAGCGGGCCGAAGTCGGTCATGGCGCCTAACCCCAAAAAGATGATGCAGGGGATAACTTCCCATTGGAGCCCGTAGCGATAAAATACCTGCAGGAGTTGGGGATGGCCGTGGGAGAAGCCCATCAATGGAACAAGGGGGAAATTAACGATAAATATCCCGAAACCGATCGGGAGGAGTAAAAGCGGCTCATATTTTTTCGCAATAGCCAAGTATATGAACATGGAGCCCACGGCCCACATAATAATGACGTTCCATTGGAAGTTGAATATCCCGGTTGTTTGGAGGGTACCATGCAACATGTCCAATATTTCATCAGCCGTCATATCGAGATCCTCTCAGGAATTTGATATATCATATTTATATTAAGTAATTGTAGAAAGTTGATAGATTCAAAAACACAGCATTATGGCTATAATATCGCCACATTTCGTTGTCAAGGGTAAAATAGTTGGAGGAATGATTTTCTGGTAGGACATTTTTCAAAAAAAGTTTGACAGTCTTTACGTTCTTGCAATATTTTCTTGAAACCCATAAGATACGAAAGTTCTCTGCAACAACGACGGTTCAATGAGTTGGAATTTGTTCCATAATTCCAAAATCCAAATTCAAAAATCCAGAATCGTGCCTGAATCACGCCCTGGTGTGATTCAGCCGCTAATTAGGAGGTTTAGATGACAGAACACGCAGGTTACGAAGATTTGCAGACTGCACTGAAAAGGTGGTCTGAAGGGGTGGAAAAGCAGTTAAACAAGCGGCCGGAGAGAAAGGCTGAGTTTGTAAACACTTCCGGCATCCCGGTCAAGAGACTCTATTCTCCCCTTGATGGTTCAGATGCCAGCTACCTTTCAGAAATTGGCCTCCCCGGTGAATATCCGTTTACCAGGGGCGTCCAGCCCACCATGTTCAGGGGGCGGTACTGGACCATGCGCCAGTATGCCGGATTTGCCACGGCCGAGGAATCCAACAGTCGGTATCGGTTCTTGCTGGACCAGGGACAGACAGGATTGTCTGTGGCCTTCGATCTTCCTACCCAGATAGGCTATGATTCGGATAATGAGATGGCCATCGGAGAAGTGGGGAAGGTGGGTGTGGCAATAGACTCACTGGAGGATATGGAGACCCTTTTCAATAAGATACCCCTTGATAAGGTCAGCACCTCCATGACCATTAATGCCCCTGCGGCCGTCCTGTTAGCTATGTACATAGCTGTGGCAGAGAAACAGGGCGTTTCAGCCGATAAGCTGAGGGGCACCATACAAAACGATATCCTTAAGGAATACTCATCCCGGGGCACCTATATATATCCACCCAAACCCTCTATGCGGATTATTACGGACATATTTTCCTATTGCACTGAAAATGTCCCCATGTGGAATACGATCAGCATCAGCGGGTATCATATCAGGGAAGCGGGTTCCACCGCTGTGCAGGAGGTGGCCTTCACCCTGGCGAACGGGATTGCATACGTCCAGGCAGCGCTTGGAGCTGGTCTGGATGTGGATACATTTGGGCCCAGGCTTTCCTTCTTCTTCAATGCCCACGTGGATTTTCTTGAGGAGATCGCCAAGTACAGGGCAGCGCGGCGTTTGTGGGCTGAAATAATGAGGGAAAGATTTAAGGCAACAAATCCCAAGTCCTTGATGATTCGCTTTCACACCCAGACAGCCGGGTGTACCCTCACGGCCCAGCAACCCAAAAATAATATCGTTCGTGTCGCGTTTCAGGCCTTGTCTGCTGTTTTGGGGGGTACGCAATCCCTGCATACCAACTCAATGGACGAGGCGCTTTGTCTCCCTTCCGAAGAGGCTGTTCAAATTGCCCTTCGGAGCCAGCAGTTGATAGCTTATGAGACAGGTGTGGCCGATACGGTCGATCCTTTGGGTGGGTCATACTATCTGGAAAATCTTACCAATGAGATTTATGAGCGGGCTGCTGCCTATATCCAGAAGATTGATGAGCTGGGAGGATCTGCAGAGGCCATTGAAAAGGGCTTTGTTCAGCGGGAGATCCAGGACAGCGCTTATAGATACCAGCGGGAAATAGAGAAGGAAGAAAGGATCGTGATCGGGCTGAATCGGTTCCAGGTGGAGGAGGAGAAGCCTACCAATCTCCTGAGGGTAGACCCTTCTGTCCGAACATCGCAGATCGAAAGACTCAGAAAACTTCGATCGGAAAGGGATGGTAAAATGGTGGAAAAATGCCTCGCCGATCTGAAAGCAGGGACTGAAGGGGACCAGAATTTGATCCCGCTCATGTTGGAGGCCGTCAAGGCCTACGCCACCCTCGGGGAAATTTGTGATGTTTTAAGAGAGGTATTCGGTGAATATCAGCAGGTAAACACCCTGGGATAAATGGATTGTTGATTGTTGATTGTCGATTGTCGATTGTTGTAGCGAAGCGGAAATCCCGCCCTGACCAGATTTTGGGCGGGGATGATTGATAAAAAGCGGGAGAGATCGGATATGGTAAAAGAGAAGAAGATAAGGGTATTGGCGGCAAAGCCGGGGCTTGACGGTCATGACAGGGGTGTCAAGGTAGTGGCTCGTGCCCTGATGGATGGCGGGATGGAGGTTGTGTACACAGGCTTGAGACAGACTCCGTCACAGATTGTAGAATCCGCCATCCAGGAGGACGTGGATGTCATCGCCATGAGCATCCTGTCGGGGGCCCACGATTACCTCTTTCCAAAGGTAATGGAGTTATTAGGGGAAAAGGGCGTGGATGACATATTAGTCATCGGCGGCGGTATTATTCCTGACGAAGATATTCCTGCGTTGAAAGAGGCCGGCATTGCAGATGTCTTCGGCCCGGGAACAACTACCACTCAGATAATAGACTACATCAGAGGGAACGTTAACTGATAGAGGTGATATTCTGCCCAGGCCCCCGATGACGCCTGGTCATCAGAGGCTTGACATCGTCAGACTTCGTTATGTGGTTGACCGTCTCTGTTATTCATTTTTCCACTCAGGTCTCCTCTTTTCCATAAAGGCATTCAGCCCTTCGTGGGCATCTGCGGTATTCATGAGTTCGTCTAAGTAGATATCTTCGATAATCTTGAGCGATGGTTCAAAATCGTCCCTCAGCCCGGCCATGATGGCCTTTTTGGTTTTTCGCAAGACCTCTGCGCTCAGCTTTAGGTAGGGCTTCGCGAATTCATCTGTGGCGGATTCAAGTTCTTCCCTCGCCACCACCTTGTTCACCAGCCCCATGCTTAAGGCTTCCTCTGCCGAGATAATTTTCCCGGACAATATCAGATCCATGGCCGCTTTGCGTCCAATGATGCGGGGCATGATCTGTGCGGCAATGGGCGGAAAAACACCGACCTGTATTTCGGGCTGACCGTATTTGGCATCCTCAGAAGATATGACGAGGTCGCAGAAAACGGCCAATTCGCAGCCCCCACCGAGGCAGGAGCCATAGACTGAAGCTAACGTGGGAATTCCAATACTGTCCATGAGACGAAACATGCGGTGGAAAACCGCAATCATCTTGGGGGCCAGGTCACCCATATGTTCCCCCACATCCACTCCGGCTGAAAAGCATTTCCCCTTGGCGTTAAAAAGGACCAGGTTGAGATCTTTCTTTCCCTGCCACTCTTCCAATACCTCATTGATCTCTTCCATCATTGCAATGTTCATGATATTCACAGGGGGTCTGTTCAGGGTAATGGTACCCAGGCCATCCTGGAAATTGGCCTCAATATGTTCGTAAGCCATGATAGTTTCGCTCCTTTCCTTCATGAAAAAAAGCAGGCGGGCCTGTTTTCACCGCCCTGTCTGCCATAATAGGTTAATAAAATCAGGATAAGGCTGTTATTCCTTGGGCTTTCCAAGTACTTCCGCGAACATGTCCATATCCCATCCTTTGGATTCTGCGATGTTCTGGCGGAATTTGATGAAGTCGATGGTATCCTGACCGGTGATCCGCTTGGTATTGAAGGCACCGAAGCCTAAGAAGGCCTCTCCGCCCATGTTGGCTGCCAGCCAGTGTCTGTGGGAATTCTTCATGGTATCCCAGAAAAATTTCTTCTTCTGGCGAATACTGTCAACGGATTCGATGAGACATCCGGGGAAGAGGTTGGCAAATGTCCATACGATCTTGTGGACCTCTTTGTCCAAAAGCTCAAAATCGGCATTGGGCTGGTGCTCCTTGACAAAGGCACGGGCCTCTTTGGCCTCATCTCCTCTTTTATACTCACCATAGACGATCTCCCCATCTTCAACATACCTGTCCGTAATGATCATGGGGTTTCTGACCCATTCGCCATCCACCTTCAGGACCGGTACGCATTTGCTGATGAGGTTCTTCATCTTCATTTTGTAGGCAGACCACATCTCGCACGAAACGCAGTTCCACATGGCGTCTTCAATGCTGAGATACCAGGGAAGGAAGTCCGAAGCGCCGCCCACAGGGGCAGAACCGTGCCTCGGACCGGCCTGACCGAAGATGGCCAGATCTGAAGCGATGGCAATATCGCAGGCCATACCGATTTCCTGACCCCCGGCCACCCTCATGCCGTTGACCCTACAGATGACCGGCTTTTTGCAGGCCAAAATGGAATCAACCATATGGTTGAAGAGCTCCATATACTGCCCGTATTCATCGCACCTGAGGCCGTAAAATTCACTGTATTCCTTTGTGTTGCCGCCGGTGCAGAAGGCGTAGGGGCCTGTGGCCGTAAAAACGGTCGCCACAACGCTCCTGTCGAGTGAGGCGTTTTCAAAACCGGCGATAACACCTTTTACCATCTCCGTTGTGTAGGAGTTGTACTGTTTTGGGTTATTCAAGCGAATCCACGACACATAGAGACCTTCCACCACATTCCCTTCGGGGTCTGTTAAGGGTCTCTTTTCGTAGACCACACATGGGGCCTCTGTTCCCCAGTGGACCTCAGTATGCAAAGTATGATCTTTTATTTCATTGTCTCTCGGCATCCATTCTAAAGCCATAATGTATCCTCCTCATTATTAATCGAAAATAATAAACCCCCCCGCAATGGATCAGAAATCCGGAATAAGAACTATGCGTTGTTCAGGGGAAGCGCTGTGCGCCTCTTCAAATGCCTCCACAATGGTGCTCATGGGTCGTGTTTGAACAAAAGGTTCTATGTCAACCCTCTTTGAGAGCACCATGTCCATAACCGCGGGGTAGTATTCGGGCAGACAGGCCCAGGTACCTATCATTTCAGCGTCAAATGCCATAAGCCGGCTGATGGAGTAGTTTACTTTAGCCAGGCCGAAGCCCACCACAATCAATTTTCCCGTGAAACTGAGAAGCGACAGCGCTGTCTCCTGTCCGGGCTTTGAGCCGGTCACCTCGAAGATCTTCCAGCCATAGGGGGGAAGAGCGTTTTGTTTCCTGATGGATTTGAACTCACCGGAAACATCTTTTGGGCTCTTGTCTCTGCTGTTGATAAAGAAGTCAGCACCGTATGAGAGCATTTTCTCCAGCCGGTCCTCAACGATGTCAATGGCAATAACCGTGCCTGCGCCTAAAGCCTTGGCCACTTGGACCATGTACTGGCCAACGCCCCCGACACCGATGACGATAACGTTATCCCCAGGTTCGAGCTGGGCGCGTTTTGCGGCCTGGTAGGGGGTTGTCGCTGCATCGGCTACAACGGAGAGATGCTCCAAAGGGATATTCCCCCGGTTCTTGATTTCACACAGGTCGATACTGGGTACAGGGATGTGGCTTGCAAAACCTCCGTAGATGCCCATACTGTTGCCGGGCATTTTCTGGTCCAAACATCGATTTCCTCTCCGTGTCTTGCAGAGATGGCATTTTCGGCAGGGCATGACCGCCGGGATCAGGACCTCTTTTCCAATCCACCCCTCGTCCCCGGCAACTACGGTCCCGGAGATTTCGTGTCCCAGTGTCAAAGGGGGCTTTGCAATAGTTGGAACGCCATCGTAGAAGTACCCCAAGTCCGTATGGCATATGCCGCAACCCGCAACCTCTACCAGGACCTCTCCTGCCTGCAATTCGGGAACGGGTATCTCCGTTTTCTCTAGTTTGCCCGGTGTTACCTCGCCGGATTCCCGGTCGCGCAAGGTGGGTTGAACCATCTGCCAGGTCTGTATTTTGTCTGGTACTGTCATTTTTCCTCCTCATCTTTTTTGTGAGCCCCGCCTCAGACGGGACTTAACAGTTTGGCAATTTAACTCTAAGTTCTAAATCATCCCGTACCCACCGTCCACACAGAGGAGCTGGCCGGTGATGTAGTTGCTTTCGCCAGAAGCCAAGAATACAAAGGCGGGAGAGATATCGTCCGGTTCGGCAAAACGTTTCATTAATATTCTGTTCATGTAGATATCCCTGAGCTTTTCATCGCTCCTTATCTTTTCCGTCATATCTGTGGCCACGATACCCAAAGAGATAACATTGCAACAGACATTATAGCGGGCAAGTTCACGGGCAATCGATTTGGTCATACTTAGGATGCCCCCCTTTGCCGCACTGTAATTGATCTGGCCCACGGTGCCTACGAGCCCTGCTACGGACATGACATTGATGATCTTGCCGCTGTTCTGCTCTTTCATCCGCACTCCAGCGGCCTGTGAGCATAGAAAAGCCCCTTTCAGGTGGATGTCAACTACCTGATCCCACTGATCCTCAGTCATCTTGATCATTAATGCGGGACGGGTGAATCCCGCGTTATTGACTAAAATGTCGACTTTTCCAAAGGTTTCAACAGCAGCCCCTACCAGACCTTCCGCGTCTTTTTTCTTTGCCACGTCTGCCTTTACAGCTATGGCTTCACTTCCCATGGATTGAATAGCGTCAACGACTTCGTTGGCCGCATTTTCGTTAGATGTGTAGTTGATGACGACCTTTGCGCCTTCCTTTGCAAAACCGAGGGCAACGGCCCTCCCAACGCCCCGACTGCTTCCAGTCACCAAAGCAATTTTATCTTTAAGTCTCATAGGTTAACCCTCATAATAAGAATGCTGTTCAATAGACTTGGGCCTCCCGGCCCCCTCCAAATTATAATCACATTGTAGTCACAATATAGTTACAATGGAAATTTATTTGAAATCGATTTTCATGTCAAGCAAAATCGAAAAGGGAAATTTTTGAAACATCTTTTAGTCTTTGACAGGGGTTTTCTCAGGATATATAATCCCCATTCCTTAATGGTTTCCATCCATAAATGGCCCTTTTCCGCAATCTCGTCGTCAAACTACGGGTTTCCTTGTGCGACGTACTAACGTACGTCTCCGCACAAACCCTTGTTTTCCTTGACCTTGCGAAAAGGTCATTTCTGAATTGGAAACCCGCAGTGCCCACAGTGGGTAACTGCTATACTGTTAAAACGGAGTTGAACATGGGTCAGATAACATATTACAGCACCAATAATAAGTCGGAGCGCGTCAATTTCCAGACCGCCCTGATGAACGGTCTTGCCTCCAATTATGGTCTTTATATGGTTTCCAAAGAGGACATTCCCAGACAGGAACCCGCCGCCATTAATGCTATGCAAGACATGTCTTATGCTGAGATAGCCTTCGAGGTCCTTTACCCGTTCTTGAAAGAGGAAATCTTGCGGGCGGATTTGAGGGAAATGCTTGAAGATGCCTATGATGACGGGGCAATCCCCACTCAAGTGGTTCATGTTACGGGTAAAACCCATATCATGTGGCTGACCCGGGGACCGACCTACTCTTTCAAGGATTATGCTGCCCGGTTTTTTGGAAGGACCCTCAATTATTTTCTCAAGAAGTCCGATCTCCGGCGTGTCGTGGCTGTTGCTACGAGCGGCGACACAGGGGGGGCCGTGGCCGATGCCCTTCATGGCCTGGAACGGATTGACAATGTCGTGTTTTTTCCAAAAGGATCTGTTACCGAAAGACAACGGAGACAGATGACTACTCTGGGTGGAAACGTATATGCCTTTGAGGTAAATGGGGATTTTGACGTATGTCAGGCCCTTGCAAAACGCCTTCTCGGGGATAAGGAGTTCGCAGATGAGCTGTTCAACGACCCTGATCGGTTTACATCCGCAAACTCGATCAGTGTAGGAAGGCTTCTACCTCAGGCCGTTTACCCTTTTTTTGCATATTCCCGCGTTGCCAGATACGATGAACCGATGATCGCAAGTGTGCCCTCCGGGAATTTTGGGGATATGATGGGGACCGTAGTGGCAAGAGAAATGGGGCTTCCCATATCTAAAATAGTCTGCGGTGTTAACGAGAACGATGAGTTTCCGGAATTTCTCAAGACAGCAGACTATCGGGTGAAACCATCGAAGAAATCCCCCTCATCTGCCATGATCGTTTCAAACCCGAGCAATTTTGCGAGACTTATCGATCTTTACAGCGGGCATGTATACGATAAGCGGGATGAAACCGGTAATGTTATCCAGGAGGGTGTGATGGACATCAGACCGGATATGGAGGCCATGAGAAGAGATTTTTACTCTATCAGTGTGAGCAATCCCGATCATTACACGGCCATGCGTGAGGTATATGAGCGATTCGGAATAACCATCGAGCCCCATGGGGCAGTTGGCTGGCGGGCCCTGGACACATATCTGAACGGAAATCACGACCGTCTTGCGGTTATCTACGAGACCGCTGACCCGGGTAAGTTCCCCGATGATGTTAAGAAGGCTATCGGCGTGACTCCTGATATTCCTGAGAGGATTGCGAAGCAGGCCAAACTGAAGGAAAGGATATACAGTATAAATGATGCGCCGAATATCAGAGATGACGGTTCAATCGTGCTGAGTGATTCACAGTATCAAAAGGCAAGGGAGGCCATTAAATCGATCTTCAGCGGGTCTTGAAATGTTTTGTTGAAGGCGTATTAAGGCCTCGGAAAAACCGCGCGACTTCTTTTCCCTTCTCTTTCTTCCCTGACCACGGCCGCTATTCTTCTTATCGCGTTTACGTTTTTCCGGGGAAACCTCCAGTACGTGGTTCTTCTCTTTGCCGGTGTTTCGGCCATAGCCTTTGTTCCGGCATCGGTAGCCGTCACCCAGGATGTAGTTCACCCCGGTCTGAGAGCGATCTCCTTAAGCCTCTGCGTGATTGTTCAGCATCTCTTTGGAAGCGCCCTTGGGCCGCTGTTTATAGGTTCATTATCGGACAGATACGGCCTTGAAACGGCCATGCAGTTCTTGCCTCTCTTTGCGTTTCTGGCAGGGGTCCTCTACTTTGCAGTCACCTTTTTTTACGAAAATGATGCAGCACGGGTCGAGCAGGTAGAAATTGTCATGGAAGATTGACGCCCATGTAAAAAATCCTTTTTACATAGATTTAGTACCTTATCACCTAGTTTTCTGTCACAAAAAACAAGAAAATCGTTATGTGGTATCAG
>JACNJD010000319.1:0-6756 GCA_014382715.1 Candidatus Desulfacyla euxinica
ATGTTGAACGAGATGTACAAACCTTATAACGCTTATGCGGTGGGGTGGATGTTCTGGGGCATAGAGTCCATGGTTTCCACAAAACCTATCAGAAGGATGGAGGATTACAAAGGCTTGAAGATGCGGGTCCCCCAGGGCATGACGGCCATGCTGTTCCAGAAGTTAGGCGCGTCTGTTGTGGTTCTACCTGGCGGAGAGGTCTATTCGGCCCTTGACAAGGGTGTGATCAACACCAGTGACTGGGCCTCTCCATCCATGAACCAGCGGATGGGTTTTTTCCAGGTGGCCAAATATACGAACTACCCGGGTTTTCACTCCATGCCGATGGCCAGTTTCAGCGTTAACATAAATGAATGGAATAAATTGCCCGATGACATCAAACAAATTTTAAAAACGGCCTGCCGTGAATGGGCATGGGACAGTGTTGAGCGGATTGCCATCGACGACATAAGGGCCCTGAAAGAGATGAAAGGACAGGGCGTCACGGTCCATGTCTGGAGCAAGGAGGACCTGAAACGGGTCCGTGCTGTATCCATGGAAATCTGGGATGAGTTTGCCAAAAAGAGCCCAATGGCAAAGAAAGTCGTCGATTCTCAAAAAGCATGGCTGCGGGAGCTTAAACTGATTGATTAGTCGATTGCTGTAAACATAATGGAGAAAGGAAGGCCACGGCCTTCCTTTCTCTATGGCCTCGGCACAGGGAGTAGGTATGAAAAAGGTATTATCTTTCATCGACGCTTTATCCACTCTGATGGGCAAGGCAGGGAGCTGGCTTATACTGGCAGTTGTGGGTTTCATCGTTTATGAAATCGTGATGAGGTATATTTTTCACCTTCCCACCCTTTGGGTCAGCGAGTCCATGGTGTTCGGGTGCGGTATGAGTTATGTGCTTGGCGCTGCCTGGGCCCTGAAAGATAACCGGCACGTGAAAATTGATCTGATTTACGGCAGGCTAACTGCCAGACAACGGGCCGTCATAGATTCTATAACCTACTTCTTTTTCGTCCTCTATATAGGCGTATTTTTGTGGGCTGCCAGTAAGTACACGTGGCAGTCCATACTCGTGCAAGAGACCACCAGTTCCGCATGGGACCCTCCGGTTTATCCCATTAAGATAGCCCTGGTTGTTGGGACGGCCCTGCTGCTGCTTCAAGGAACCGCAAAATTCATTCGAGATCTGCATCTCGCCATCAAGGGTACGGAATTATGAGTATTGAATTGATCACCATTCTGCTTCTTGCGACTTTTATTGCGCTGTTGGTGACCGGCCTGCCCTTGGCCTGGGTGATGGGTGCCACCGCGGTCATTTTTTCTCTGACCCTGTTCGGCCCCAACATCATGGTGATGATGGTGGGCAGGGTTTACCAGATGATGCTGAACTACGCCCTTGTTGCCGTGCCGCTGTTTATTTTTATGGCCGCAATCCTGCAGCAGTCGGGTGTAGCCGATCAACTGTTCAAGGCCGTCTATATTTGGTCCGGACCTTTCAGGGGCGGGCTGGCTATCGGCACCATTATCTCCTGCACCATCATGGCCGCCATGGTCGGTATTGTAGGGGCTGAAATCGTGACTTTCGGTATGATCGCCCTGCCCGGCATGTTAGAGCGGAAATACGACGGGAAGATCGCCTTGGGAAGCATCTGTGCAGGTGGCGGGATGGCCACTTTGATCCCTCCCAGCGTTGTCTTTATAGTTTATGCCATGACAGCAGGCGCTTCAGTTGGGGACCTGTTTATCGCCGGTATAATCCCGGGCCTCCTTCTCGGTGCTCTGTTTATCGGGTACATCATCATCGCCACCTGGCTCAAACCTGAAATGGCCCCTGCCGCCCCTGAGGAAGAGCGGAACGTTCCACTCAAACAAAAACTGGCCCTGCTCAAAGGCCTGATCATGCCCGGGCTTCTTGCCGCCATAGTCCTGGGATCGATCTATGCCGGGGTTGCCACTCCCTCGGAAGCTGCTGGAATAGGATGTCTTGGTGCAATTGTTACTGCTGCTATAAACCGCAAGCTAACCTTTAGTGGAATCAAGATCGCGCTTTATGACACCGTCAAAATTTCATGTATGTTAGCCTGGTTGTTCTTCGGGGCTCAGACCATCATCGGCATTTATACCCTCGCAGGCGGCGATCAATTCGTCAAGAATGCGGTCATGGCCCTCCCATTTGGCAAATGGGGCGCCATCATAGGCATGCAGTTGATCCTGATTTTCCTGGGCATGTTCCTGGACTGGATCGGGATTGTTTTGCTGACCATGCCTCTCTTTGTGCCCATCATCCTGGACCTGGGCTTTGATAATGTGTGGTTCGGTGTGGTTTTCTGTATGAATATGCACATTTCTTATCTGTCGCCGCCATTTGGGCCTTCCATTTTTTACCTGAAGAGCGTCGTAGGCGATGCGATACCTGTTGGACAGATCTACCGGGCTAATCTACCTTATTTGTGGCTCACTTTCGTTGCATTAGCCTTTACGGTCGCCTTTCCAGGATTGTCCCTATGGCTGCCCAGCATGATGTTGAAATGAAATTGACCTGCAGTACTATTAAAAACTTTTTTCAAGAAAAATTGGTATTTGACTTCTTAAAAATCATTAGAATTGGTGTCAATATCCGCTTAAAGAGGATCATACGTTATGAAATCAACACCCTACAACCTGGTCATGTCAGCTCTGTATAAGGGCGTAAAAGGAGACCGCCCCCCAGTGGGAAATCCCACTTCCATTGCATGTCACGGACTGATGGATGCCTGCGGTGTTTCCTTTCCTGAGGCCCATCTCAATCCACAGGCCATGGCTGACCTGGCCCTTGCTGGCCATGAGATCCTGGGTTTCGATACCGTTATGCCGGAGTACAGTGTAGACCAGGAGGCCGCGGCCCTCGGTTGCGAAATTGCCTGGGGCGACAGAGACACAATGCCCGATACCAAATATTTCCCCCATGAGGATTTCTCTGATGTGGTGGTCCCTGAGGATTTTTTAGAAAAACCCTCCATACGCGTTGTTCTTGATGCGCTTTCTATCCTGCGTCGTCATGTGGGCGGGCAGGCTGCTATCATCGGGAAAGTAATGGGACCCTGGACCTTGGGCTATCATATGGCAGGGACCCAGAATTTTCTACTCCAGATAGGGATGGAGGAAAAAGATAAGATAATTAATATGCTGCGTCAGCTGATGCCTGCTACCATAGCCTCTGCAAAGGCCCAGTTCCAGGCCGGCGCAGATATTGTGGTTCTTGCCGACCATGCTACCGGCAATCTGGTTGGTGCCTACCACTACGAGGAATATCTTCTGCCCATCCATAAAGAGCTTACCGCTGCAATCGAAGGTCCCTTGATCCTCCATGTGTGCGGAAACTGCACAGACAGGCTTGAGATGTTTGCTGATGCCGGGTTTGACGGATATCATTTCGAATGGCAGGTGGATTCGAAGGTTGCGGTTGAAAAAGTGGGGGATCGCATGTGTCTGGTGGGCAACATCAATAATGCGGAGACGCTCTACCAGGGCACACCGGAAGATGTTTATAAACAGGCGCGGTATGCCATTGACGCCGGGGTCGACATAATCGGGCCCGAATGTGCTGTCCCGTTGTCAACACCCATGGATAATCTCAAAGCCATCGTTTCTGCCGTACACGAAGGATATTAATTTTGGTAAATATATTTTCCTACTCAACCATTTAACCACTCAACTACTCAACGAGGTCTCTACGAATGAATCACTGTGAGGAGAAAAAATGGATTTAAAACCCGATTTTGAGGGACGTTTCAAGAGGGTAGTCAATCATCAGGAAGCTGACAGGGTGCCGTTATGCGAGGTGCTGATCGACTACTCGATCCAAAGTCAATTCTTGGGCCGGGAGGTGAGCGCGGATGACCTTGAGGCTCAGGTAGAGTTCTGGGCCAGGGCAGGGTATGACTTTATACCGATCCCGGTCAGCATGATGACCCCTGGAGGGGTTACGGATGAATCAGAGATAACCAAAGTCCTCCGCGAAAAAGTCCAGAAGGAAAGACCGGAAGAGCAGGATCCCAAGGCCTGGAATCTGGAATTCACCAGTTTTATCCATGAACGTGAGGATTTTGAGGAATTCCCATGGGATGCGGCGGGTGAGCTGGATTTCAGCAACCTGAACCAGGCAGGGAAACTTTTGCCTGAGGGGATGAAGGTCATCGCTGTTTCCGGCAAGATTTTTACCTTAACATGGATGTTAATGGGTTTTCAGAATTTTTCCATAAAAGTTATTACAGACCCTCAACTTGTCGCCGATGTTTTCAGAAAGGTGGCTGAAATCCAGTTCAGCGCCTTAGAGAAGATCCTGGCAAAGGATTATGTAGGAGCGCTATGGGTGGTGGATGACCTTGCCTTTGGCACCGGTCCGATGATTTCACCTGAGGCCTTTCGTGAGCATGTCTTCTCCTGGTACGCAAAGATGGCTGACCGTTGCCACGAGGAGGATCGGTTGTTTATCATGCATACCGACGGTGATGTAACAGCCCTCATGCCTGATATTATCGGTACCGGCATAGACTTGCTCCAACCGATAGATCCCACCTGTATGGATATTGTCAAGATGAAAAAGGAGTATGGCGACCGCATCAGTCTTGTGGGCAACGTGCCAAATGAATTGCTTCGCAGCGGTACGGTGGAGGAGGTAAAGGAATACACCAAACACCTATTGCGTGAAATCGCTCCAGGTGGTGGCTACTGTGTCGGTTCGGGCAACTCTGTTCCTGTCTGGGCAAAGTTCGAAAATTACATGGCCATGCGAGATACAACCCTTAAGCATGGCTTCTATCCAATTACTCTTTGAAAAGGAGTCAAACATGTTGACCCACAGAGAGAGAATCCTGAAGGTAGCGAGAGGTGAAACTGTTGATACCATACCCTGGGTACCGAGGATTGATCTATGGCATAACGCCCATGTCCTGTCGGATACACTGCCGGAGAAATACAAAGGCCTGACCGTGGAGGAGATTCATCGCAGGGAAGGATGGGCATTGCATAAGATGATCCCTGAATATCTTAAGCCCGAAAACCCCGAACACATCGATCATCGGGCTGTTGGGCTCTATCGCCTGAAAGAGTTTCCATATGATTTTGAATTTTCCTCTGATGTGGATATCCGAGTAGAATATGAGGACGATGGCGAGGAGCAGATGACCCATGTTGAATATCATACCCCCGTGGGTATGGTGAGTGTAAGGCACGGAACCACCAAAGAGATGAAACAATCCGGGGCCTCCATTACATGGGTTAAGGAACCGGCCATCAAGGGGCCGGAAGATTATCGCGTCTTGGCGCACATCTTTGGGAATCTTACCCTGAAACCGGCTTACGAGCGTTTTCTCCGGTGGAAAAGGAGTGTTGGGGAGGATGGCGTTGCAGTGGGACAGGGGCTTGGGATCGCATGCTCTTCTCCCATGCATTTCATTCAAAAAACCTTCCTTGGGGCCACAGACTTTTACTATCATTATCATGATCACCAGAAAGAGATGGGGGACCTGGCAGAAGCCCTGGAGAATGCCTATGATCAGCTGCTCTCTATCCTTGCAGATTCCCCTGCGGATGTCATTTTGTGGTCGGCAAATGTGGACGACATGGTGACCTACCCGGCCTATTTTGAAAAGGAAATCGTTCCCTGGTGTCAAAAGGCCTCTGAAGCCCTACATGCCAAAGGCATCCTTGTCGCCATGCACACGGACGGGGAAAACCGTGGGTTAATGGATCTGATTCCCACATGCGGTATGGACATAGCAGATGCGGTAACCCCCTACCCCATGACTAAGGTGACCATCGATGAATATTATGATCGATGGTGCCGATCCGGCAACCTGACCATTCATGGCGGTATTCCGGAGAACATGCTGCTTGAGGAATCCACCTCCTGGGAAGATCTCAAAGGCTATCTCGATAATATGTTAAAGGTGATATCACCCGGGAATCGAATGATTGCCTCCATAGGGGACACCAGCCCTCCCAATACCCAATTTGAACGCCTGGTCTATATCGGGGAGCGCTTTGAAAAAGAAGGCCGGCTGCCCTTAGAGGCGGGATCGGCCAGACCGTTTACGGAAAGCCAGCTAAAACAGGCCGGAGAACGCTTAAAACCAAAGCCCCCTCCGTCCCATGGAGATTTCGAAGCCACTCAACAGCTGGTGATCAAAGGCGATCATCGAAATATCAAGGAACACGTTCAGGAGATGCTTGACAAGGGCTTCAAAGCCCAGGACATACTGCAGCAGGGGATGCTCAGCGCCATGGAAGCCATCGGAGTAAGATTCAAAGATGGGAGTGTATTTATTCCTGAAGTCCTGCTCTCCGCGAGGGTTATAAACGAAGGGCTGACGGTTCTCGAGCCTCATCTGACAAGTCTTGACAGAAAGAGCAGCGGCACCATTATGATCGGGACAGTTCGGGGAGATCTCCATGATATAGGAAAGAATATGGTACTCACCATGTTAAAAGGGGTGGGCTTTGACACTGTAGACCTGGGGATAAATGTCAAAGTTGAAGATTTCGTTCAGCAGGTAAGAGAAATAAAACCGGATATCCTTGGCATCTCTGCTTTGCTCACGACCACCATGCCCCAGATGAAAATGGTGATCGACACTATCACTGAAGCAGGCCTGCGAAAGAATCTCAAGATAATCACCGGCGGTGCTCCGGTAAATCAAAAGTTTTCTAATGACATCGGAGCGGACGGATATGCCCAGGATGCGGGAGAGGCGATTTCACTTGTTAAGCGATTGATGAAAGGTT
>JACNJD010000319.1:7062-8307 GCA_014382715.1 Candidatus Desulfacyla euxinica
TTATCGTGGCCTGCCGGGTAATGGAACCTGAGTTGGAAAAGGCCCGTGACCAGGATAGCGGCGTGGAAATCCGTTACCTCGACCAGGGATTACACAGAACACCTGAAAAAATGGCCGATTTAATCCAGCCACAGATTGATGAGGCGGCACAGAATGCCGCGCGGATCGTGTTGGGCTATGGCCTCTGCTCCAACGGGATCGTTGGGGTTAAAGCGGGGCGACAGGGGTTGCTGATCCCCTCCTGCCATGACTGCATCGCCTTCTTTTTGGGATCCCCAGAGGCCTACGGGAAGGCTTTTGAGGAGAGACCCGGGACTTATTATTTGACACCCGGATGGGTTTCAGAAAGAAAAGATCCTTTAGGCATTGTCGAGGACGATTATACCGCCCGGGTTGGCAGAGAAATGGCCGTGTGGGCCATGAAGGAGGAATTGAAGCATTATACCCACATTTCGCTGATCAATACGGGTATTGGAGATCTGGAACCGCTGCGTGAACGGGCCATGGAAAACGCCCGTTTTTTTGAGAAAAAATACAAGGAGGTCCAGGGAAATTTAACATATTTCAGGAAGTTGATTTATGGCCCTTATGAAGATGACGATTTTTTCGTTATCGAACCAGGCCAGAAAATTGCACAGGAAGTATTCATCGACCTTTGACTCCTTGATATATCCAACCCCTTTTCAGGGTTAATACTCACACCACATTGGGGTTAACATTTGTGTTTATGGAGGGTATCATGAAAAAAGTCAAAACCATTCTTACAGTTATCGTATTCGTCTTATTATCAGTCTCGATTTTCGGTTTTATCACGCAGTGCAGTTCTCGGTCTGACGCGAGTGCTACCAATGATGGAATGGACCTGACTTATCTCGGATATTTCAAGTTTACGATAACTAAACAGATCATATATGGGGAAACACCCTATGGGATAAGACACGACGAGCATTATGAAGGCGAACTTACCGGAGATCTCGTATCGGGAAAAATGTCAGGTATTGACTACATGCTCTATAGACCTGATGGTATTGACGAAGTTAACACACGGGCAACCATAGAAACCCCTGACGACGCACATATAAGTGTACAAATTAAGGGCTATTCTATGCCTGATGGGACGATCGTAGACTCTTATGTGAGGTTTCTGAGCGGGTATGAAAAGTACAAATGGATGAACGATACGGTTTTTTTTGGCAAAGGGAAAAAACTTTCTGAGAATACCTATGAGATTTATTACTATTACTA
>JACNJD010000367.1 GCA_014382715.1 Candidatus Desulfacyla euxinica
ACTGTCATGACAGGGTCTAAGAGGGCATAGGTTATGGCGATGGAATCTATCCCTGTCAATAAAGTAAATCATTTATGTCGGTTTTCCCCCTGGCTCAATTTCCAAGTATATTCAGGGCACCGGTTATGCGGCTGAAAAATTCAGCTCTTTCCGTGTCTGTTTTCAAAACGATGGAGCTGTCGCTCGGAAACATAAAGACCTATCAGGGAAGCCATAAAGCAGATCAGATAAAACTGCCCTATAAGACCTTCCAGTATAGTTAGGGTCTGTGCCATACCCGATATAGCCACCACCTCCCCATAGCCGATGGTCATCAGCGTGACATAGCTATAGAAGAACAGGAGCTTGTAGGAGGATTTCATGTCCGGGTGTGGCCCGTACACTCCGAAACTGAACGAGCCGGGATTGATCAGCTCCAGGTTCACAAATAATATTGTCCAGAATACCCCAATCAGTATGTAACCACAAAGGCCACCCATAACGATGTCGGCACTGATCTCTCGCTGTCTAACTACAGCAGCGCCGATCAGCAGCGTCACAAGACCGAGGTAACCACATGATATGAAATTAGAGGCAATGAGGACGTTGAGATTATCCGTAAAATAACTGCTTGTTTCTCCCAAAATGGTGCACACACCAAATACAATGGCCAGTTTAAAGAAGCGGCTTTTTCGAACGGAATAAGCTGCGGCTGCAAGAAAGAAATAGAACATGATGTCACCCGCGTAGCCGGCGGCCACACTTCCTTCAAAAAGGGGGGTCGTAATAAGCTGCAGCAGAAAAAATGCCAGTAATATCCCGAAACGGTTGCCTGTTCTGCGGTGGGGTGAGCGACCCGCTTTCATGGTTGTCCTTCCAATAAAAAGAGCTTCTGTTTCCGATTATCGTCTGAAAATCTGAAGCAGCCTGAATTCTGATGTGATATTTGAACCGGTACAGGTTGCTGCTCGGAGGTAGATTAAACGCTAAGTGCTCCCGCCAGGCTCTGCCCTCCACGCAACTCTATCTGATGGAGTTACATGAGTCAAGCGAAGTGAAAAACGGGGGAAATTTTATTGACCCGCACTGATCAGAAAAGATAGACTTTTCGGACAACCCCTTAAAAAGCCGGCCTGATGCAGCGGCGAGGCAAGACGGGTAGAGATCCGGTAGCAAACCATTTTTTGACTTTACGCCCTTTTTTCGGATGCCCGAATACGAAAAAATATCACGTAGAGGGTGGGAATGAACACTAAGGTCAAGATGGTGGCAAACATCAGCCCCCCCATGATGGTGACGGCTATGGAGCCAAAGAGGTTGTCGTTGACCAGGGAGATCATACCGAGGGTAGTGGTGCAGGCGGTGATCAGGACGGGGCGGACACGGGTAATTGATGCCTGAATCACGGCCTGATAGCGGTCCGTGCCCCTTGCTATCCACTGATCAATCTCGCCGATAAGGATCACCTTGTTTCGGATCATCATGCCGATAAGACTCAGCGTGCCTAACATGGCCATGAAATCGAATCCCTTGTTCGTGAGGAGAAGACCGGCCGTGATACCGATAATGGAAAGGGGGAGGGTCAGAATAATAATCAAGCACTGACGGACACCGTTAAACAGAAGAACCACGAACACCAGCATCAGGGCCACAGCCAGAGGGACCTGGGCATAGACGCTCTGGTTGGATTCATTGGCAAACTCGAACATACCTCCCCATGAAAGGGTGTACCCCGGGGGCAGGGGAATGGCTTCAATTTTGGGCGCCAGCTCGTTGCGTAACTTTACCACCGTAAAGGACCCTTTCGGGTTGCACTGCACGGTGACGGTGCGGATACGGTCATAATGCCAGATCATGGCTTCGTGCATTTGCACTTCATGACCCGTGATCAAAGAAGCCAGGGGCCGGCTTTCGGAGCCGTTTCCCCAGACCGGTACATTGTCTAAGTCGGAGGTAAGGGTTCTTTCGGCCCTGGGAGCCCGCACCAGGATGGGAATCAGGCGATCCCCTTCACGGAACTGGCCTATGGGAATGCCGTCTGTAAGACGCAGGAGAGCATCGGAGAGATTTGGACGGCTGATACTTTGTTGCCGGGCATCTATTTGAGAAAATTCGGGCATCCACACGGGAATACGATTTCGCCAGTTATCCCTGATATTCTTGGCCTTGGGATGCTCGGCCATGATTTTCCTGGCTTTTTCGGAAAGGGCACGCAGGACCTCCGGGTCGTCGCCGGAAAACCTGGCCTCCACCTGGTAATCGGGCCCCCCCGACTCATTGAAAGGCGCCACAAAGGGATCAGCGTCAGGATAATGGGCCACTATATAAGCCCGGGTCCTCTCAACAAGGTCGTTCACGTCGTCGGGGGAATGGGTGTTGACGATGATCATACCGTAGCAGGCATGCTGCTGCTGGGGGGTGAAGGTCAAAAGGAAACGAAGGGGGCCGCTCCCCACAGTGGTAGTAATGCTTTCAATCTCCGGCCAGGACCGGAGTTCCTTTCCAAGTTTTTCAAGATCAGCCGATGTCCGCTCAATCCGCGTGCCCTCGGGAAGCCAGTAGTTGATCTGGTACTGGGCCCGGTCGGCCGGCAGCATGTAGAGTTGTTTTAAGAATTGGGATCCCCACACGGCCAGAAAAAGAAGCCCGGCCATGGCTAATACCGTCAGCCACCGGAAGCGCAGGGCGTTGTTCAGCAGAAACCGGTAAACCTTGTAGAATGGACTCTGGTACGGCTCTTTGGCTTTCTTTTGTTTTGAGGGTTTGAGAATCTTGCCTCCTATAACGGGCACTATGGTCATAGCCTGAAGCCAGCTGATGGCCAGCGCAATGGCCACCACGTCAAAGAGGGTCTTACAGAATTGACCGGTGCTGCTTTGTGCCAGATCAATGGGCAGGAAACTGGCGACGGCCACCGCGGTGGCCACAATCTGGGGCCATCCCGTAGCCCGGGCTGCATCCACACATGCCCTGTCCGTGGCGAGATTGCCCTCCCGGAGCCGCACCATGACATTATCCGTCACCACTACCGAGTCATCCACCAGCATACCAAGGACCAGGATGAGCGAACACACGGAGACGAGCTGCAGGTCGATGCCTAACCAGTACATGATTAGAAAAGTCCCGCAGATGTTGACGATAAGCCCATTGGTGATCACAAGGGCGCTCCTGAAGCCGAGTGACACCAGGAGTACCCCAAGCACAATGGCGATGGCCTCCAGCAGGGAAGTAATAAAATCCTTTATGGAATCCATGACCTCCCGGGACTGGTAGTTGATGATGTCTAAGGTGAGACCGGCAGGCATGTGGGCGGTCATTTCCTTGAGTTTTTTTTCCACGGCGTTTCCCATGTTAACCGCGTTGCCATGAATCACCGTGGAGATACCTATACCGATGGCCGGTTTTCCGTTATGGCGAAAGAGCACCTGGGGCGGATCCTGGTAACGCCGTTCAATAAGTGCCATATCTCCCAGGTACACCTGTTGCCGGCCATTGGCCCCGGAAACCACCAGTTTCCGGATGTCTTCCACCGTTTGGAAATTGCCCGTGGGCATCAGGGAAACCCTTTGGCGGTGGGCGTTCAGACTGCCGGAATAGGTAAGGAGGTTCTGGGTCTGAAGAGAATTAATGATGTCGTCGGGATGAATCCCCAAGGTCGCCATACGCGTGCGTGAAAGCTCCACCACAATCTGTTGGGGCTGGATCCCAAAGAGTTTGACTTCCGATACATCGTCACATCCTTTGAGCCGTTTCTGCATATATTCCGCGTAACGGCGTAACTCCTCATAGGAAAAGCCCGCGCCGCTCAATGCCAGGAACACGCCATAGGTTTCCCCAAAATGGTCGATCACCTGAGATGGTCCGGCCCCTTTGGGAAGAAGCCCTTTAGTATTGTGAATCCTCTCCCTCAGGTTGTTCCAGATCTGGGGCATGGCCTCGGGCGGGTAGGAATCCTGGATATCCACGAACACCGTGGAAACATTGGGCTGGCTCATGGAGCGCACATGCTTGAGGCTGCCGAGTTTCTGCGCGGCCTTTTCAATCACTTCGGTGACCTGAAGTTCCACCTCTTCGGCCGTTGCTCCCGGGTACTCGGTGATCACCACTGCCGTCTGAATGGTGAAGGTGGGATTCTTGAGTTTGCCCATATCGAAATACACGAAGATACCCCCCAGGACAATAAAAAGGGAGAAGATCATCACCGTTGTCTTATTTCGAATGGCCCACTCTGTGATATTCATGCAGACCTCGTTAAGTGGTTGAGCAGTTTAGTTGTTAAGTCGTTGTAATCCATTGAATTCATACCCTTTGGTCGAAAATTGGACATCTGATAGAGCTGAAGCTATACTTTACAGATTTCATAGATCTATTTTCCTACTCAACGACTCAACCACTTAACCATTTGACGATGCCTGTTCAAGTTTCAAATTTCCAGTTTCCAGTTTCATTTCTTCAGGATCAATACCCTCTTCCCGGGGCTGAGCTTTCTAAGACCCGCAACTACTACCCATTCCCCCGCAGAAAGACCGCTTTTGATTTCAATGCCCTTTTTTGTTAACCCTCCGGTTACAACCCGGCGGGGATGGACCACGCCTTTTTTTTCATCCACCACCCAGACCGTGGCGTTACCTTTCGGGTCCGAAGCCACGGCGCTCAGTGGGAGCTGAATATGGCGATCACCCGTGGCCCGTTTTACGGTGATTTCCAGGAGACCGTTCATACCGGGGCGAATGTCTGTGCCGGACCCGGTCTGAATGGTCACGGTTATGGGGTAGGTATTGGCCGGGAGAAGTGCGCTGGGGCCGATGCCCTGAAGGGTTGCCGGTAGCCTCAATCCATTGAGAGCGGGAATGACCACGCTGTATTTTTCAAAACGGTTGCGCTCGGGTATCAGGGAGGGCGATAGCTGGGCCCTTACCTTTAGACGGGACAGGTCTACAAAAAGGACCACCGTTTGGCCCGCTGTCACTGTATCAGACAGGTTGACTTCCTTTTGCGCGATGACACCGGTATAGGGGGCCTCGAGACGGGTGTATGACAGCCTTCGCCTGGCCTCGTTCAACTGTCTTTGCTGCATCTTCACCTGATCGTCCGCAGACCTTGAGTCCGCCCTGGCCTTGTCTAACTGGCTGATATCCACATCCTGGTTGGCCCAGAGTTTTTGCATTCTCCTGAGATGGAGTCTCGCATCTTTCTGGCGCGCCCGGGCCTGGGCAAAAGCAGCTTCGGCCTCACCCGCAGCATCCTCAAAATCGCGCGGATCCAGAAAGGCAATTAACTCACCCTTTTTCACCACCTGGCCCACTTCCACAGGCAGGCTCGAGATACGCCCGGAAACCCTGAACGCCAGACGGGTCTCCACTTCCGGTATGATAGTGGCGGGCAGGCGTCGAACAAAGGTTTTTGAAACCGGTGCAACCCGCATGGCCTTGACCGGGATGACGTCTTCTTTACCCCCGCGCACCGGTTTGCTCTTTTCGGCAGCCGCGTCAACCGGTGGGAACATAGCCATTAAGCTCCACATAATCAAAAAAATGAAAACAGACTTTCTCATGGGATGACCTTTTATTTCCAATGGCAATTCCCCCAATAGCATTTCTTTCTGGTGTGTTTCACTCTGTTTGATTTTAGATCTGCCCGATTATGATTACGATGAAGATTGATGAACTCCTAATCCCGCTTCCAGCAGGAAAACCCGAAACCCCTCCGGGCCAGAGGCCCTCTGGGCCGGCGGCCGTAACTTGATTAATATCCAGTATCTAGCATCCAGTATCCAGCAACGAGTTCTATTTACCCTTTCTCCCCAACCGGTCCTTCAACTCCTGCCACCAGGCCTCCTGCTCTTCTTTGGGGAGCAGCGCGGCGATCCTGTTCATGGAACGTTCTACTTCCACCACCGCCTTCAGGAATCGATACTCGGACAGGACGGCCTGCCTTTCTTGGACCATGGCCTCCCGCTGGGCGTCCAGCAGGTCTAGAATACTGGCCACCCCCTGAGTGTATCCGTCCCGGACGACCTTGAAATTCTTTTTGGCCGCTATTGCCGCCACTCTCGCCAGATCCATGTCGGATCGGGCCGTTGATGCTCTGATGAGGGCGTTTCGGGCCCGCTCTTCAACGATCTCGGCCGCTTCCCGATGCAACGATTCTAATTTGCGCAGGGTAGCGCGGTTTTTCCTCATATCCACCACTTTGCCGCCCCCTTCAAAGAGGGACCACACCAGTTTGATCTGGAGCGCCCAGTGGTTGTCCGCGTCTTCGGGTATTTTGGAGAAAAACTTCTCGGAAGACGCGGGATTGTCGAAAGTCCGATCAAATGTGTGGCGGTAGTCGAAGGCCATTGATGCCTCCGGTGTCCAGAATCGTCTTCTATAATAGCCGCGAAAGATTCTGGTGGCATCGATTAGACTGTCTATGGATTTCAGTTCAGGAGAAGTATCGAGGGCCTCGTCAATGACAAAAGTGTTGAGCACTGAAAAATCCTTCGGGTTTCTGATAAGAGAACGAAAAGTCCGGGCGTTGAAAGCTCCATCTATGTGGGTGCCCCGGTGGTCTTGAAAGGCCCAGATTTGATTCTGGTTTTCTCCCATAATCCGGTTCAGGCCCACCATAGCCCTTTGAAGGGCAGATCTTGCCGACAGAACCCGACTCCTGTCCTGGGCCTCCTGGGATTCCCACCGGTAAACCTCCTGGGGGCCGGCAGTCCCTGCCACTTTCCGTTGCCTCGCCGTTTCAAGATTCTGTTGCGTCAGCTTAAGATTGTATTCGCGGATCCAGTACAGGGCGGCAGCCGCCAGACAATCGATATATCGTTCCTGGGTTCGTGCGGCCACATCCAGGCGGAAAGATTCCTCCTTAAACAGGGCACTGTCCACGTTTTTGTTTGCGGCCCGGAGCCTGGTGATAACCGGGTCGCTGAAGATGAGCTGCCTTAGGGCAACACCGGCTGAGGACTGATCCAGGGGGATGGTTTCAAAAGAACGTTGGGCTAAATTTTCATCGACCCGCGTGTATCCCACATTCCCTCGGACCTGGGGAAACAGCTCCGTCAGCATTCGGTCGCGGTCCTGTCGGTCCTCCTCCACCCTGGCCTGTTTTACCGACAGACTGGCATTTTTCTTGAGGGTCCGTTTAACCGCCTGGGCCAAAGTCAATTCCGGGGCGCTGTGTTTCTTAAGATAATTTTCAAAGGGTACCCGGTCCACCTCGGGAAGGGCGGCGACAACGGTTTTCTGTTTCGGTTCGGGTTCGATTTCTTCCGCTTTTTCCGCCATCTTTTCCGACACATGATACCCCACCGCCACAGCAGTCTTCTCATTGATCATTAGTCTTCGTCTGGGCTTCAGAGAATCGAGGGGATTTCGTGCCCGCATTCCGGAAAAAAAGCGCATTGCGTTCAGGGCAGCGTGACGCGCCAGCCGTTCATTCAGGGGAGGCAGCTGGCCGGCGAGAGCGCCGTTCTTGATATCCACCGCGCCAACCCCGGAGAAAGTAAAAATTTTCCGTTCATTGAGCTGTTTGACGAGTAATTTTCTCTGGGAATCAGGCATTCGAATCCCCGTCGTCAGGTATACCGCCTTCACCTGTTTATCTAAGGATTCAAGCGTCCCCTGTGCCGTTTTCTTGATCGGTTTGATCTTTGCGTCAAACCCATGGGTCTTTGCAACGTCGATCAGATGTTGTTTCAACCCTTTAATCTGCCCAAGCAAAATCCCATCCACCAGGATAGTCAGATCCCTGGATTTGAACATCTGGGCCATGGTTTTCAGATCGGTTTGAATTTGCCGGGGGATTACGGTAAGGGCCAGGGGCTGTCTTTTGATAAATTTCTTAGGCAGAACAAAAGCCGGATCAAAGGTGAAAAACCCCACAACGGGTTTTGGGTGTGATGAAGCCATTTGAACGGCTTCTGCGGCCAGTAAGGGGCCGTTTATAAAAACAAGATCCACATGAGGATTTTTGAGTGCCGCCCGAAGTGCATTTGCGGCCCTTTTTCCCTGCCACCGGGCGGAATAGCCCGGATCCTGTTTAAACACGGGGGTGACTTCCCCCTGTGCCAGGATTTGAAAGGCCTTTTTAAATCGAAGGGTGAGGTCTTTAAGCGGTTCGCTTTGACCGTCTGAGAGCAGAGCTACTGTTTTGGTGGGTAAGGATTCACTGCCTTCTGCGGATGTGTGAAGGGTTATAACCGGGAAACTGATTGTTAAAAAAAACAGCAGGGCCCGCAGGGTTGGCAGAGATTGTTTTAAAATGGTCATCTTACCCTCTCAGATTTCCATACTAGCGAGGTTGATGTAAAATTTTT
>JACNJD010000221.1 GCA_014382715.1 Candidatus Desulfacyla euxinica
GACCAAGGACGGCCGGGTGCCTGCGAAAGTAGCCATTATCCACTGCGTCGGCTCGAGAGATCAAAATCATAATAAGTACTGTTCCCGAGTCTGCTGTATGTACTCCATGAAACTGGCTCATCTGGTCAAGGAAAAAGTTGGGGCCGAGGTCTATGAATTTTACATTGACATCCGCTCGCCGGGGAAAGGCTACGAGGAATTTTACAACCGCCTCCAGGAGGAGGGCACCCATTTTGTCCGGGGCAAGGTGGCGGAGGTGACCGATATCGTGGATGACCCCGCTGACCATGGAAGGCTCACTGTGGTAGCCGAGGACACGCTCGCCCATAAGATCAGACGAATTCCTGTGGATATGGTCGTCTTGAGTGTGGGACTGCAGGCTGCCAATGGCGTCGAGGATGTTGCCCGTATGGTGGGGATCTCACAAGACTCTGACGGCTGGATCAATGAACTTCATCCAAAACTGGGCCCCCTGGCCACGCCGTCAGATGGCATCTTTATCGCGGGCTGCTGCCAGGGCCCCAAGGATATACCGGACAGTGTAGCCCAGGCCCAGGGTGCCGCGGCCTTGTCATTGTCTCTGATCAGTCGGGGAAAAATAGAGATCGAACCCACCGTGGCGGTTGTGAATGAAAGACTCTGCACCGGATGTAAGACGTGTGTGGAACTTTGTGCCTACAGTGCGATCTCCTTCATTGAAGAGAAAAAATCGGCTTTTGTCAATGATATCCTCTGTAAGGGGTGTGGCACCTGTGCAGCCGCATGTCCCGTGGCAGCCATCAGGGTGCAGCATTTCACTCCGGACCAGATTTTTGCTGAAATAGAAGGGGTCCTCGCATGAGTGATTTTGAGCCTAAGATCATTGCATTCCTTTGTACCTGGTGCGCCTATGTGGCCGCAGATACAGCCGGTATTGCCCGTTATAAGCAAAAACCGAACGTCAGGGTGATTCGCGTATTGTGTTCGGGAATGGTGGACCCGAATTATGTTCTAAAGGCATTTGCCAGTGGAGCGGATGCAGTACTTGTGGGTGGTTGCCATCCGGGCGATTGCCATTATATTTCGGGAAACATCAAGGCAATGCGGCGTGCCCCTCTCCTTAGAAAGCTTTTGGAGGAGATGGGTGTAGAGAATGGGCGTTTTCGGTTGGAATGGATTGCGGCCTCTGATGCTCCCCAATATGCCGAGATAATCAACCAGATGAGTGAGGAGGTGCGCAGCTTGGGACCCTTTTCACCGTCCACAATAAAGTGATGGGAACGAATCCAGTGCCGAATAAAAAGTTAGCCATATTTACTGCCACGGGTTGCCGAGCCTGTGAAAATGCCATTCTGGATATCCATTATCAGGTGAGTTCCCTGGCTCGCTGTGCCGACATCGCCTTTTGGCCATATATGTTAGGCTCAGAGGTAAGAGATCTTGAAAAGCAGGAGAGTATTGATGTCTGTTTTTTCGCCGGGGCCATAAGGACCAGCAGCGACCGGGAAGCGGCACTTAAACTGCGAGAAAAATCCCGAATTATGGTAGCCTGTGGGGCCTGCGCCGCTTTCGGAGGTATGCCTGGCCTGGTCAATATTAGTCAGTGGTCAGTGGTCAGTGGTCAGTCGCAACGGACAATGGACAACAAACAACAGACCAATGAAGAAGAGAAACCGGAGCTGCCTCCGCTTGAATCCCGGGTTTTGGGTCTCCCCCAGATCGTGAAAGTGGACTATCTTGTTCCTGGTTGCCCACCCACGCAGAATTTTCTCTGGGCGGCCATACAGTCCCTGGTTTGTAATGGACAATCTCCGGCGCGTCTCTCTTTTGCCGCCTCCAGGTTACCTGAAGCCATTGCCCAGGCCATAACCTCCGGCATACTGCCTCCAAAAGGAAGTATATTTGCCGGAGAGAAGGCGGTTTGTGCAAGTTGTTCCCGAGTCAAAGAAGAAAAGCGTTTTGAGACCTATAAACGGCCGTACCAAGCCTATGAAGAATTAGGGCGTTGTCTCCTGGAACAGGGTTTGGTCTGCCAGGGCATAACTACCCAGGAGGGTTGTGGAGGGCTTTGCACGGCAATGGGTCAACCCTGCCGTGGCTGTTTCGGAAAGGCTGAAGCCATCTTCGATCCAGGGGCCAAGATGGTTTCGGCCATCAGTTCCACATTTGACTCAAACGATGCGCAAGAAATTGCTGCCCTTGTGGATGACATCGTGGATCTCGTGGGCACCTTTTATCGCTACACGCTGCCAACCCAATGTGCCCTCTTCTCCACTCCATCTAAGGATTGAAAGATGAAAAACATGACCTTTGAGCCTTTAAGATGGCAGGAAGATCCAGTACGGATCACGGTCTTCCACGACACTGAATATCTTCAGGCTTATTTTCAGGTGAGCGCCCCGAGGGATATTGAGTGGATATGCAAGGGCCGACCGGTGGAGGAGCTTCCACGTATCCTCACCATTCTGTCCCCTCCCCATCACTTGGCCTCTGCCATGGCTCTCGACAGACTCTTCGAGGTTGAACCCCCTCCTCTGGCCGTGAATATGAGGGAGGCCCTGCTTCAAGCCCATGTCTTCAGGCACCATTTAAGGAAGCTCTATTTTCTGCTCTCGTCCTGGCAAAATCCATTTTTGGACTATAAGACACGTGAAAGTCGCGGGGAACAGCATATGGTTCCATCTCATATTCTGGACAAGATCATGCATCACGTCTCCCTCTCCCAGGAGACAGCCGCCATTTTAGGAGGACGTTGCGATCATCCTTTATCTGCTGTGGCTGGTGGTGTGAGTCGATTCTTGAAAGAAGATCACTACCACCGGTTATCTGAGATCGCCGAATCTTGTCTGAAATTCGGTATGCGTCTGGGAAAATTCCTTCGAGATGAGATCTTTGGAGATGGGAAGGCATTGGATGGGTTTCAAAACCTTCAAATAGAACCCATGGCATCCTTAGCTCTTGCCGAAAAGGATGACAATGTCGTCCTGAGAGACCCAGTGGAAAAAGAGATGGATCGATTCTCCCCTGACATGATTTTTGAAAAGATCGGGCTTCACAAAGAGCTGTGGACCCATGAACCCTTTGCCTATGTGAAGGGGCAATCGAAAGACGAAATAAAAAATATTTTCAATTCCCAATTCTTTTTTGTCGGTCCTCTGGCTCGATTGAACAGCGGAGAAGAACTTGGATCACCTCTGGCCGAAGAAGAGCGGCAGCGTCTCATTGAGGCCCTGGGGCCTTTCCCTCATTTTGGTGTAGTTGCTGCCTACTGGTCGCTTTTGGTAGAACTGCTCCAGGCGGCCGAAAAAATGACCGAGTTATATGCTGAAGAGAAGTTAACCGGGCCTGACATCCGAACAATCCCTTCTGAAATGGGTCGAGAAGGCTATGGGGCGCTTGAATCTCCCCAGGGACTCATTTATCACCATTATCAAACGGATGAACGCGGCATTGTGGAAGATATCGAGGTTTTGGACACGGCAACGGAGAACAACGCCCTCCACTGTCTGCTGACGCAGAAAGCTGTTGAGGTCTCAATGGCCCAGGGGAAGACAAGGGAGGAGATGAAAAACCTGATCGAGATGAGTTTGCTGCCTTTTTAAGGTCAATGGTTGGAGTAATATGAGGGGGGAAGTTTATTATGATTAAAACCTTGATTGTTGATGCCCAGAAATGTTCCGGGTGTCGTGCCTGTGAGACCTATTGCTCTCTCAAACATGAAGGGGTCTGTAACCCTGCCAAAGGGAGAATTCATATAGTCAAATGGGAGCAAGATGGGACCTTTGTACCTATCAATTGTATGAGGTGCGAGGCGCCAGCCTGCGAGTTAATCTGTCCAAAACATGCCACATACCGCAACTATACAACCGGCGCCATGGAAGTGGACCCTTATCTCTGCATTGGCTGCATGAGTTGTGTATTTGCGTGTCCTTTTGGCGCCACCTTTGTGGATCCAGATGACGGACGAATTCTCAAGTGTGACCTTTGCGCCGGGGATCCCACCTGCGTCAAGGTGTGTCCCACCGGCGCATTAACTTATGAGGAAATATCCAAAGAGACCTATCTCAAATTGATAGAAAACGCTGACCGGATTCCTCTGCTGGTCAGAGAGGCGATAGGGGGGGAAGAATGATGAACGGATGGACAGGGAAAATACTAAATGTCGATTTGAGCGAGGGCAAAATCACCACCGAACCAACTGAACCTTATGTGGGTAATTACATAGGAGGAAGAGGATTAGGTGTGCGTTTGATTTACGATCATTACGCGCCCGGAACAGACGCCTTTGATCCGGGAAATCCTCTAATCTTCAACACGGGGCCCCTGACGGGAACCGCGGTGCCCGGTTCCGGCCGGGTGGATGTCACGGCCCTTTCTCCCATGAGTAAACTGCGGGCAAAATCCAACTTTGGAGGGTACTGGGGACCTGAGCTCAAGTATGCGGGGTATGACCACATCATTTTTCAGGGAAAATCGGAGAAACCCTGTTATCTGTGGATTAAGGATGGCCGGGTGGAAATCCGTGATGCTGAAAATCTGTGGGGAATGGACACGTTTGAGACCCAAAAGGCCCTTCAGCAGGAGCTGGGAGACCCTGAAATCAAGGTGGTCTGCATCGGTCCGGCAGGAGAGCGGCTGGTCCAGTTTGCCTGCCTGATCACGGAAACCGGGGATGCTGCCGGCAGGACGGGGATGGGGGCCGTCATGGGTTCCAAAAATCTGAAGGCCATTGCGGTTCGCGGCTCAGGTGGGGTCCAGGTGGCCAGGCCGGAGGAATTGCTTGAGGTATCCATCAAGGTTAACCAGGAAATCCGTGAGAACCCGGCCTATCAAGAGCTTGCCAACTGGGGTGTATCCCGGTCAATACCCATGATGTATGAGCATAGCTTTTTCCCTGTGGGTTATTTTGAGGATGTCTGCTGGGAGGACATCATCAAAAACTACCAGGGTATTGAGTTTATGGAAAAATATCAACTGAAGAGTCTGGGGTGTTTTAACTGTCCAGGCCGGTGCATGAGTTTTTTCTCCGTACCGGAAATAGGGAAAGGGGTCACCTCTTGCGAACCTTTCAGCGGCTTTACGGGCGCGGTCTGGAACCTGGACATGGACGTCTTCTGGGAGGCAACCGTGTTGTGCAACCGGATGGGAATCGACGGCACGGAAACCTCAGCCTGCATCGGACTGCTGATGGAGCTCTACCACGATAAAATCATCACAGCCGAAGACACCGATGACGTCGCCATGGAGCGAGGCAGCAAAGAGGCCATCCTCACGACCATCCGCAAGATAGCCGACCGGGAAGGTTACGGTGATCTGCTGGCCCAGGGCCAGATGGCCGCAGCAGAAAAGTTCGGCCCCGAAGCTGTGGAGAAAGTAGACCAGATCAAGGGGCTTGCCCCCCATGCCTATGAATACCGTGCGTATAAGGGCACGGGTCTCATGGCCGCCGTGGGCCACCGCGGGGATCCTCTCCCCTTGAGGGGTAGTTTACTGGAGTTTGACTGGAATATGTCCGCTGAATGGTTCCAGCAGGTGGCCAAGGAGAAGTATGGCAGTGAAGAGTCGGCAATCCCCACATCCTATGAGGGGAAGGCCCTACCTGCTTTTATTTCCGAACATATGGAGCGGGTGGCAGACAATTTAGGCATCTGTAAGTGGATCTATACGCTCTTCGTCTATGAGGACGCAGAAATGCCCACCCGCCTGTTTAATCTGGTAACCGGTAAGGACTGGAAAATAGACAAACTGCTCAAAGTCTCCGAACGTGTGCGCAATCTGGAGAGGATGTTCGATGTCCGCCAGGGCTTGAGGAGAGCTGACGATACCTTACCCAAAAAATTCTTTGAACAACCCCTTTCTAAAGGAAAATTCAAGGGCGAGGTAATGGATAAGGAAAAATTTGAGCAGATGAAAGATGAATATTATGAGATAAGAGGCTGGGACAAAGAGACGGGCATTCCCACAAGGGAAAAACTGGAGGAGCTGGATCTGGGCGATGTGGCTGATGAGGTGCTGGGAAGAGCTTAGAGGAGATATGTGATAGATGTGAGATAATTTCTAATGAGGCGAAAAAAATAAGGCGAACATTGAGCAAAAATACTGTCATTGAGAGGAGGTTTCAAGAAATGCCGAAATACATCATCGAACGTGAGCTACCTGGAGCTGGAAAACTTTCTCAGCAAGAGATACGGGGAATTTCCCAGAAATCCTGCGAGGTATTGAATGAATTGGGACCCCAGATCCAGTGGGTGGAAAGCTATGTAACTGACGATAAGATCTATTGCGTCTATATTTCTCCTAATGAAGAGTTGATTGAAAAACACGCGCAGGAAGGCGGGTTTCCAGCCAACAGGATTTCAGAGATCATAAGAATCATCGATCCGACAAGCGCCGAGGAATGATTGGCTGGAATAACTGATCTCCTCTAAGCTCTTCCCAGCACCTCATCGCAAGACAGTTAACAGATACAAAGAGGAGGAAATGCCATGAAATGTGACGTATTGGAAAAGGGGGCCATTGTTCAAAGAGACCGGGAGACCTATGCCATTGCTCCCCACATACCGGGAGGATTTATCGATGTGGCTAAGTTTCGAAACCTGGTGAATGTAGCGGAAAAATACAATGCCGCGGCCATGAAACTCACATCGGGGCAGCGCATTGCTATCGTAGGCCTTAAAGAAGAGGATCTGGATGCGATCTGGAAAGAGCTGGAGATGGATATCGGTTATGCCATTGGCCTCTGTGTCCGCATGGTCAAGTTCTGTCCGGGAACCACCTATTGCCGTCATGGAAAACAGGATGCCATGGATATTGGCAGGAAGTTGGACGAACTCTACCATGGGTATTTCTTGCCGGCCAAATTCAAGATCGGCGTTGCGGGTTGTGAATATGCCTGTAACGCCCCTAACTTCAAAGAGGTCGGCCTTAAAGGTATGCCCGATGGCTGGACCCTTACGGCCGGAGGGACTTGCGGGGCTAAGCCTCGAATGGGAGATCTTATTGCCGAAGGCTTAAATGATGAGGAAGCCATGGATATCACAGGACGTATCGTTCATTTTTTTGAAAGCTCTGATTCGCCCAAAAAAGTCCGTCTTGGAAGGGTCATCGATAAGATCGGGCTGGATGAATTCAAAAAGGCAATCAATTTCTGAGAAGGAGAATTAGCCATGGGAAAAGATGATATTTTGGCCAAGGGGGCTATCCTGCAGCGGGATCAGGAGACCTATGCCATCACGGCCCGGCTCCTCGCAGGGGTTATGGATATACCCACAGCCCACCGGATTGCGGATGTGGCGGAAAAATACGGTGTGAAAAGACTCAAAATCACCGGAGATTCGAGGATGGCCCTCATCGGGATCAAAGAGGAAGACCTGGATGCGGCCTATGAAGACCTGGGCATAAAGCCACAACCTGGGACGGCCCTTTGCCAGCAATTCATAAAGGCCTGTCCGGGGAACACCTTTTGTACTCGCGGCCAGCAAGACACCCTTTCTCTCGCCCAGAAAGTGGAAGAACAATTCTACCCCTTTCCCAAGATCAGTTCCAAGGTCAAGATCGGCATTTCCGGCTGTTACAATTCCTGTTCAGAGCCTGCCATCAAGGACATCGGCTTGATCGGTCTTCCCAAGGGCTGGATCCTCATGGTAGGCGGTGCAGGGGGCAAAGACCCCATGATTGCCCAGGTCATTGCCAAGAACTTGAGCGAAGACGAGGTGCTTGAGGTATTGGAGAAGATCCTGAAGTATTATCGTGCGTCATCCCAAAAGCACCAGACGAGGAACATGAGACTGGGAGTGATTCTAAGTAAGGAGGGGAACGAGCGGCTCCTGAGGGCCTGTGGTCTGGAATAAAACAATAGGAAAAGGAGGATAGATTATGGAGAAATGGCAATGCTCAGCGTGTGATCACGTTTACGATCCGGCAGAGGGAGACTCTGAAGGTGGGATCAACCCAGGTACTTCCTTTGAGGATCTTCCGGACGACTGGTTTTGCCCTAATTGCGGCGTAGGAAAGGAATTCTTCGAAAAGATGGAATAGGAGTTTGAGGTCATGGACTTGGATGAGAGTAAAGAAGTGTGCGGGACTTGCCTGCACTGGAAGGGTAAAAGGGAATGTGTGGAAGGTAGTAGGATTTTCCGGGTAAGTCCCTCGGCCAGGGGCCCATGCGAGAGGCTGAAAAAGATCAAGCCTCCGCATGGGGGTTGCGATGATTGGAAAAAATGGAAAGGAGGAGAAAATGGCTGATAAAAAAGTTACAGTTCTGGCACGATTTAAGGCAAAGGCAGGCATGGAGGAGCAGGTC
>JACNJD010000306.1 GCA_014382715.1 Candidatus Desulfacyla euxinica
TAAATAAATAACTTGACATGGCAACGATGACTTGATAAGAGGAACCCATGCCAAGGTTAGCCCGATTAGATGCTCCTGGGGTGCTGCACCACGTTATCATTCGTGGTATTGAACGCCGGGATATTTTCCAAGACAACAAAGACCGCGACAATCTCTTATCCCGGCTTGGGGACTTATTCCCTGAAACAGGTACTTCCTGCTATGCATGGGCATTGTTATCCAACCATGCCCACTTCCTACTTCGCACAGGCAGGTGCGATCTTTCAACAGTAATGAGAAGATTGCTGACCGGATATGTAGTCACCTTCAATCATCGTCACAGTCGCCATGGTCCTCTTTTTCAAAATCGTTTTAAGTCCATTATTTGCCAGGAAGATCTCTATTTAAAGGAATTAGTCCGGTATATCCATCTAAACCCTTTACGAGCCCGCATAGTTTCGGATCTTAACAGGCTGAATACATATAAGTATTGTGGACACAGTGCCTTGCTGGGAAAGAAAAAATGTGAGTGGATGACTACCAAATATGTTCTTTCGTTTTTTGGCAAGACAGAAGGTAGAGCGAGGCGATTCTATAATGCATATGTGAAAGAAGGAGTCGAACTGGGGAGGCGCCCTGAGTTGGTTGGTGGAGGTTTGATTCGAAGCCTCGGAGGATGGGAAGCGGTCAAAAAAGCAGGCGAAAAGGGGCGAGAGAGAATAAAAGGAGATGAAAGGATATTAGGTGACAGTGATTTTGTGATTCAGGTGTTGGAAGAGGCGGAAGATAACTTTGAACGATATTATGATATGAAGAGATTGGGATATGATTTAAGAACAGTAGAGGATAGAGTCTGTAAAATATTCAACCTGGAAAGAAAAGGTATTTACTCTGGCAGCAGGGAAAAGGTAAAAGCGGAGGCCCGTGGGTTATTCTGTTACTGGGCGGTCAGGGAACTGGGATATGGGTTGACTGAGATAGGAAAGCGGCTTGGGATGACACAGCCTGGTGTAGGGTATGCAGTAAAAAGGGGGGAGCGCATTGCAGATCAGAACAATTATTTGCTCATAAATGAATCAGTTATGTAATTATGCCCGTCCCCTGTGCCCTACTGAAAAACGATTGGAACAGACCGATAAATTCACAGTGAATATTGTTCCGGCTTGGGAATGGCTGCTTTTTTCGTAAGCAGGAGAAGCTGTCATTGTTCTACAATTTGTGACTTGTTTGACGGCGAACCAAAAGGGATTGAAAACTTGGCCCAACAAACGAGTAAAAGGTTGCATATCCTTCTTGTTTCTGACGTTTCTATTTCAGATGTGATTGGAGGTGCTGAACGGGTTCTGTTTGAACAAAGTACACGTTTGGCTCAGCGTGGGCATGACGTACATATCTTGACCCGAAAATTGCCGGGGCATAGACAAAATGAGGAGTCTATTCAAGGTGTCAGTGAGTGGAGGTATGATGTTGATGTAAAAGGTAGCATTTCATATATCAGGAGCAGTCGAAAAAATTCTCGACAACTGTTTGAGTACCTACATGGCAAGTACAACTTTGACTGCATCAATATCCACCAACCGTTTTCTGCTATTGGGGTAGTTCAATCTCCGCTCAGCAGGAAAATGAAGAAGATCTATACTTGCCTTTCCTTCTCTTTTGAAGAATATATTTCAAGAAATGTCGGGCCAGAAAACTTTTTAGCCAGACCTTTATACCTGGTCAATGTCTATGCAAGGAAATGGATAGAAAAATGGATTTTGGATAAGTGTGATGAAATCGTAGTCCTAAGTTTGTTCACACAGGATAAGCTATGGAATGCCCACAATGTCACTTCTGAAAAGATTTCTATTATCCCTGGCGGAGTTGATCTGAAACGATTTAGACCCTTTGGCGACAAGATGGAAATCAGACAACGCCTCAATATCCCTCAAGACAGGGTCGTATTACTTACAGTAAGGAACCTGGTTCAGAGGATGGGGCTGGAGAATCTGGTCCATTCACTAAGAATCATTATTGATAAAGCGCCAGACCTTTTCCTCGTTTTAGGTGGATCAGGGCCTCTTAAAGATAGTCTCGCTGCATTAATGCGGCAAATGGGTCTCGAAAGCCACATCAGGTTTACCGGTTTTATCTCTGAAGATGAACTTCCTGACTATTATCGGATGGCAGATTTTTTTGTTTTGCCTACTCGCGAATTAGAGGGTTTTGGCCTGGTCACCTTAGAGGCTATGGCCTCAGGACTTCCGGTAATGGGGACCCCCATAGGAGGCACTCAAGAAATTTTGGGTAAATTTGACCAGCACTTTTTGTTCAAGGATAGTAGTGCTGATGCCATGGCCGCATTGATTTTTGAAAGTTATCAAAGAATCAGAGAAAATCCGAAAATATGGGAGGAGATGTCACTACGGTGTCAAAAGTTTGTTGAGAGGAATTATTCATGGGAAAAGAATGTAGGTGCTTTAGAAAATATTTTTGACAGGATAACAGGATAAACGAGATATGAGAGAAATCCCCATTTTGCTATATCAAAATATCGGAAATTATCCTGAAAACATGATGGAGGATGGGTTGTTACCCGAAACTTTTGAGAGGCAAATGAACTTTTTAGCTGAAAATGGATACAGTGTTGTAACATTGGTTCAAGCCCTGAATCATATGAATCGACGACTCAGATTATCACCCGAATCCATAGCTTTAACCATTGACGGGGGTTATCAGGATGCTTTTACTAATGCCCTTCCTGTTCTTGAGAAATATGGCTTCCAGGCTACATTCTTTATTCCACCTGAATCTATCGGGAAGGAAAGGACAATTAATGGAGAACCGATAAAGTGTTTAGACTGGGAAGAGGTTTGTGGAATTATAGGGAGAGGCATGGAGATAGGGCTCCTGGCCTATCATGGAAGAGGTATTAGAATTCACTATGAAGAAGCTGCGATAAAAGATAGTATTGAACAGGCGATGAAGATTATGGATCGCAGAATCGATACTCCGATAAAATATTGTGCATTCAGGGAGGGGGTCCCCAAAAAATCATTATGGGAGTTTCTTCAAACCAAGGGTTTTGATGCGGTTTTTACTCAAACTCCGACAAATCGCAGAGCAGAAATGGACGGCATTGGACGAATCCAGGTTGATGATGATGACCATAACATCTTCCTCACTAAGATTTCTAAGACATATCTTTTTTTTAAAGATAAACCTTCATGGAAATATACTCGAAAGCATGGCGTTGACAAATTGGCTCATCGTATATCGGAGATCTTGGACCGCCTTAGTAGGGATAATGGTTGATTATAAATGGATAATTCAAACGGTTTTTTTAAGCCGCTTTTTATATGTGATCTACAGCTATGTGCGGAATTTGCGGAATAATTAATTTCGACAGTCTGCCTGTTAGTCAGGAACTGCTCAAGAAAATGTGCCAGACCTTTTCTTATCGAGGGCCGGATGATGAAGGGATATACATCTCCGAGAGAACGGCACGGCAAGGACAGAAGATCAGTGTCGGCCTTGGACACAAGAGACTAAGTATTATCGATCTATCGGCTGCAGGCCACCAACCCATGTCCAATGAAGACGGTTCTATATGGCTCACATATAATGGCGAGATTTACAACTTCAAGGAACAAAGAGTTGAACTGCAGGCAAAAGGTCATGCATTTAAAAGTCATACCGATACAGAGGTCATCCTTCATTTATACGAAGAGGAAGGACCGACATGCGTCCATCGACTGAATGGTATGTTTTCTTTTGGTATATGGGACGAGAAAAGAGCAAGACTGTGGCTTTGTCGCGACCGCATCGGCATAAAGCCGCTTGTGTATTACTGGGATGGAAAACACTTTGTGTTCGCCTCTGAAATCAAGGCACTATTAAGCAACCCATTTATTCCAAGAGAACTGGATTATGATGCACTATTACTCTATCTTGCCTTTAGTTTTGTGCCTGCCCCGTATACAATCTTTAGAGGAATCAGGAAACTTGAGCCCGGTCACAGTCTCATTCTCGAAAAAGGCGGGCTACAAATAGAAAAATATTGGGATGTTCCGCAGGAACCGGATTTAAACGCCTCTTCCGCCTCCTTTTACACGCAAGAAGAAATTATTAAAAAGAGCCTTTACGAATATCTTAGTGAGGCAGTGAGAAAACGAATGATCGCAGATGTCCCTCTCGGTGCCTTTTTGAGCGGAGGCATAGATTCGAGTATCATCGTCGGCCTCATGGCAAGACATGCAAGTGGGCCCGTCAAGACCTTTTCTATCGGATTCAAGGATGACAAATTATTTGACGAGACGCATTATGCTAGGGAGGCTGCCAGGCTTTTTAAGACAGATCATCATGAATTTAAACTTACCTACAGAGATATGCTTGATGCCCTCCCGGATGTGCTTTCCACCTTTGACGAACCCTTTGCAGATTCATCGGCTATTCCCACATATATCGTCTCAAGAGAAACCAAAAGACATGTCACGGTTGCCCTTGCCGGGGATGGGGGCGACGAACTTTTTGCCGGTTATCGATCCTATTTAGGAGAATACTGGTACAATAGATATATGATGGTACCTGCTATACTCAGAGATGGGTTGATTGAGAGTTTTTTCCATACCCTTCCTGACTCGAGAGATGCGAGAGTCATGGAGTACATCCGTCGGCTCAAGAAGTTTATCGGGAGCACAAAAGGGGCTTTTCCTGAACGGGTCATGTCATTGAAGGCGGTTTTCCCTCAGAAATTTCGGAAGGACCTCCTTTTTGCGACCGGTTTTGGCGGGAATATTTCGGAGGGAGACCTTCCTCTTGAAATTGTAAAAAATAGGTTGTCTTCCTACCGTGGTGATCGAATAAACAAGATCCTTTACTCAGATCTCAAGGATTCACTTCCAGGGGATATGCTGACAAAAGTTGATTGGATGAGCATGAAGAACTCCCTCGAGGTCAGGGTGCCTTTCTTAGACCATAACGTGGTTGAATTTGCGTTTAAAATTTCGGGTTCACTGAAACTTCGAAAAGGAAAAACCAAATATCTTTTGAAAGAGACATTCAAGGACCTGCTTCCGCCAAGTCTCTATAACCGTCCAAAAGCCGGATTTGAGATCCCTATCAGTCGTTGGCTCAAGACGGATCTGAGATTCTTAGTAGACAAATTTTTAGATGAGGAGAGAATAAAAGAAGAAGGCATCTTTGAATACGATATTATAAGGCATTTGAAACAGGCCCTCCTTGCAAATAGGACAGATACGTCATGGATGCTGTGGAATTTAATCGTGTTTGAGTCATGGTATGAGAACTATCTTGGCTGAATTGTTCATAGAATTGGCGTAGAAAACAATGAATAAAGTGGTTCACATCATCACCCGGTTAGACATGGGGGGGTCCGCCCAGAACACATCGCTTACCTGCCGGGAGTTGATCAGAAAATACGAAATGGTACTCGTCTATGGCCTTTCCTTCGAGTCCCGGATGACGGAGCAGGAGAAAGAATCGGTTGATCGAGGGATCAAGGAATCTGTAGAGAAGTGCGTAAGAGTTATTGCCACACCTTCATTAATAAGAAGGATATCTCCGTTACAGGACCTGAAGGCCCTCTTTTCTCTATGGAGATTGTTCATTCGTGAAAGGCCCTTTATTGTTCACACCCATACTTCCAAGGCCGGGATTCTTGGCAGGCTTGCGGCCAAATTAGCTGGCGTTCCCATTATCATTCATACGCCTCATGGACATGTTTTTTATGGCCATTTCGGTCCGCTGGTTTCCAAATGCTTTCTCTTTACAGAAAGAGTGATGGCCCGGATTACAGATCAAATGGTGGCGCTCACCCAGACAGAGAAAAATGACTATGTTGCCCTTTCGGTTTTCAGCCCCGAAAAGGTCGCTACCATTCACAGCGGGGTTGATGTTGATCGATTTATGAATGTGCAGGTAAACATCGCTGAAAAAAAGAGGATGTTGGGTCTGAATTCAAAGGGACTACTGGTTGGAACGGTGGGTTGGCTGCTTCCCATCAAAGGCCCGATGCACCTGCTCAAGGCCATGCCGTACGTCTGGGAAAACCACCCCGAAACATCCCTAATTTTTGTCGGAAAAGGTGATTTGGAAAAGGGACTGAAGGAAGAAGCCCGCCGTATGGGTGTTTCGGACAAGGTTATTTTCTTGGGGTGGCGCGATGATATCCCGGAGATTATGGAGACGATAGATGTTTTTGTCCTCCCCTCACTCAATGAAGGAATGGGGAGGGTGCTGGTAGAGGCCATGGCAGCGGGAAAACCTGTTGTTGCAAGCCGTGTAGGTGGCATCCTGGACCTGGTCAAAGAGGGCCAAAACGGATTTCTTGCCGAGCCCGGCGATGAAAAGGGTCTCGCTATTGCTATCAAAAAGCTATTAGAAGACAAGAAGATGCGGGATGAAATGGGCAAAAGGGGGAGAGAGATGGCCCAGGGTTTCAGTGTGGAAAAGATGATTGAAAAGATTGATGTCTTATATGAGTCACTGTTACATTATTAGATGATACATTATCAAGCAGTTGTGGGTTTAATTGGTTGGATTAGTTTGGATTGGTTAGTTGGTTAGATTGGTTGAAATAGGTTGAGAAAATGTATTTAAAAAAATTGGTTTTTCTAATCCCTGCTTTCATCTTTCTCTGCTTTCATTCAGTAACAGCAGCCGATTATGTCCAGGTTGCCGGTCTTATTGACACCAGGACCACCTTCAGTGATGGCGCCCTTGATCTTGAGTCTCTTGTGGAACTTGCAAAGTTAAGGGGCTTTAGTGTTCTTTTTATCAATGATCACGACCGAATGGTAATGGAATACGGCCTGTTTCCATTAGAGAATGTTCTTAGAAAAAAGGTGGAAAGAAATTCAATAAACAAGGAGGGGGCAAAGAAGTATTTAAATGCAATCAGGGATGTGCAACAAAGGCACCCTGACATGATTATCATCCCCGGTTCTGAAACCTCCCCTTTTTATTATTGGACGGGCTCATATTTCAAAGGTAATCTGACGGCCCATAACGCCGAAAAGCGCTTCTTGTCAATCGGTATGGACAAGCCTGACGATTACAAGGATCTCCCGATCATCCACAACGGCTTTTCCATGCATTACACGAAATACCTGTGGCCCCAGTTAACCGCGTTTTTGATCTCCTTTATCCTTGCTCTTTACCTCATACGATGGAAGGGGTTTTGCAGGAAACTCGGCCTTGTCATTAGCGGACTCTCTCTGCTGTTTTTTGCAAATGCGAACCCTTTCAGGAGTTCCCCTTTTGATCAGTATCACGGCCCCCAAGGGATTGCCCCTTACCAATTAGTGATAGATTATGTGAATTCCAGGGGCGGCATGACGTTCTGGAACTATCCGGAAACACGTTCCGGTGTCAGGAGGATGGGACCGATCCGGGTGGATACGCCGCCATATCCCGAGATTCTGTATGAAACAAGAGACTATACCGGATTTGCCGCCCTCTATGGGGATACCATAACGGTTACGGAACCCGGCAACATATGGGACAGGGTTTTGTTGGAATACTGCGTAGGCCAAAGGCGTCGTCCGCCATGGGGAATATCAACTGCTGATTTTCATAAAGATGGTGGATCGGGTGAGAAATTAGGGAATTTCCCCACAGTGTTCTTGGTATCAAACAAGACAAAGGAAAAGATTCTGTTTGCAATGAAGCATGGGAGGATGTATGCTTATAGAGGGCAATACCCTCAACAACTTGTGCTGAATGATTTTTTGGTTTCGTCATTGGGGAGCAAAACAAAAGGAATTTCAGGAGACGAAATTACGCTCAATGAACATCCGAGGATTCATGTCTTTCTCTCCTCAAAAATGCCCACAAAAAACCGTGTAAGCGTAAGGTTGATTAGATGCGGAAAGGTGATTGAGACTTTTGACGGTCTCTTGCCGATGCAGATCGATTATGAAGATGAGTATCTAAAGCCCGGCCAAAAGATATATTACATGACTTTCGGCCATCTATAATCTAATTTGATTTAATTTAAGACAACGGCTTCTCGAAAGAAAACTCCATTCTTTTGCCTTGGGGTCCAATGACATGCAAGGCATTTATCTTTTCAATTGCCTCTGAGAGTTTCTCCATCATTAACTTGTCTTTTTTGTTGTAAT
>JACNJD010000372.1 GCA_014382715.1 Candidatus Desulfacyla euxinica
CAGTGACCACCTTTTCATTGCAGTGGCCGACGTTTACTACACCAATCCCTCCTCCAAAATCGATATATTCATTTCCTTCCACATCCTCAATAAGGGCGCCTTTGGCCCGCTTCACAAAGATCGGAGTAATATTGAAGGGTCCTTGCGGAACATGTTCCGTCCTGATTTCCATGAGTTGTTTATTAGTTTTTTGCTGCATTGTCATTCCCCTCTTATCTAATGCGGGTCTTGGGGCGCAACCAAATCAACGTTCCCCGAGCCCGGCGGAAAAACCGAACACCCTAAGTCATATCCCGATGAATCAAATGGGTTAACACCAATAAAATATCCTTGTATCTCGTCCTGCCACGGCGGGATTACAAACTAAGCCTCTAAGGTCTCAATGGAAGGGGAAGATTTTTCAGCCGCTTCAGCTCTTTTTCAGAGGTCAGGTCGTAATGAATCGGCGTGATGGTAATCTTGTTCTGCCTGAGGGCAACGGAATCGTTGTCAGGATTGCCATTTTCAATGAATTTTTCACCCATGAGCCAGTAATACACATTGCCGCGAGGATCGTTGCGGCGTTCAAAACGTTCCTCAAATCTGGAGGTCCCCTGTCTTGCCAGGCACACACCCGTAATTTTTTCTGGCGGCACTGAGGGAATATTTACGTTCAGGGCTGTTCCATCTTTCAAATCACTCTCCATCATAAACCGGATGATCTCTTTGCTGAAACTGGCCGCAAACCGGAAGTCCGGGTTTTTTAAAGTGGCAAGAGATATGGCCGCTGATCTTATACCCAGAAACGCCCCCTCAGTGGCCGCAGAGACCGTACCCGAATAAAGGATGTTGACGCCCACATTGGCGCCCACATTTATACCGGAAAGAACGATGTCCGGGGGGCTATCGAGCAACTCCTGCACTGCTATCTTAACACAGTCGGCAGGCGTGCCTTTCACGGCATGCCCAAAAAATGTGCCATTCTTACGAACATCCTGAACCATGATCGGCGAGGTCAGGGTAATGGCATGCCCAACAGCACTCATTTCCGATTCCGGCGCCACGATATACACCTCGTGGTCGGATTTCAGGGCCTCATAAAGGGCGAAGAGCCCAGGGGCATGAATACCGTCATCATTTGTTAAAAGGATTCTCATGGTCCAGTTGATCGCTTATTTATTTGCATTCTTACAGCTTTTTTTCTATATGTAACGCATCCTTAATGATTTGCCAAAGGAATATTTTACTCAATCGGAGGATTTTATGCGGGAGATCTCAACCCAGACCATTGTCGATGCGGTCAAAGATACGTCAATACGGGCCAATCTTGAATTGGGCGACGACGTTATTCAGGCCTTGGAGAGTGCGCTGGAATATGAAGAGTCGAATGTGGGAAAAGACATCCTGCAAAAGCTTTTGGAAAATGCGAAAATAGCCCGGGATGAGAGGATTCCCATGTGCCAGGACACCGGCGTGGCCGTCCTCTTTGTGGAACTTGGCAATGAGGTTTCAGTCAAGGAAGGCGATCTGTACCAGGCCCTTGAAGAGGGGATACGGCAGGGCTACAAAGAAGGTTTCCTGCGTAAATCGGTATGCCATCCCTTTACCAGAAAGAATACGGGTGACAATACGCCGATCATTGTGCATCTTGACCTGGTCTCCGGGGATAAACTCAAGATCTGGGTGGTGCCGAAAGGGGGAGGCAGCGAAAATATGAGCCGCCTCTTTATGCTCCCCCCTTCAGCGGGATGGGCCGGGATAAAGGAAAAGATTGTTGAGACCGTGGCTGAGGCAGGCCCTAACCCCTGCCCGCCGACGATTATCGGTGTGGGGATCGGGGGCAATTTTGAGCAGTCTGCTATTTTGGCCAAGAAATCATTGCTGCGGTCTTTAGGGACACCTAACCCTGATACAGAATTGGCTGCAATGGAACAGGAACTTTTGGAAGAAATTAATAAAACAGGGGTTGGCCCGCAGGGACTCGGCGGGCGAGTGACTTCCCTTGCAGTTCACATCCTGATGATGTCATGCCATATTGCCAGCCTTCCCTTAGCCGTGAATATCCAGTGCCACGCAAGCCGGCATTTGGAGGTGGTGCTTTGACGAGATCTGAAAAGGAGGAGAGTATGGGTAAGGAATATCATCTAAAAACCCCGCTATCTGCCGGCGACATTGAACCGCTCAGATCCGGGGATAGGGTCATAATCAGCGGAACAATTTACACGGCGAGAGATGCTGCCCATCGCAGGATTATGGAATTGATTGAGGCAGAAAAGGAATTGCCCATACCGATTGAGGGTCAAATCATATATTATGTGGGGCCATCTCCTGCCCCTCCGGGCAGGGTAATAGGGGCCGCCGGACCTACAACAAGTTACCGGATGGACCCGTTTGCGCCAAAACTGCTTGAATTAGGTCTGAAGGGGATGATAGGTAAGGGTAAGCGGTCAAAAGAGGTAATAGAGGCCATGGTCAGGTTTAAGGGCGTCTATATGGCCGCCATAGGGGGTGCGGGTGCGCTCATGGCTCGGGCAATCAAGACCGCGCGAGTGGTGGCCTACGACGAGCTGGGTCCGGAGGCAATCAGAGAGTTACGGGTAGAAAATCTGCCCGCTATTGTGGTAAATGACACCCTTGGAAACGATCTTTATGTGGAAGGTCAGGAGAAGTACCGGATACTTGATGCTTGATATTTGATACTGGATACTGGATACTGGTTTTCCAAGTTTGGAGTTACGAGTTTGAAGCGCCTAAAGTTAAAAAAGGGGGAATTCTGATTTGAACTTTTAACTCCACATTCCACACTTCATCAGTGGAATGCTGGCTGGTGGGTTAAACCTTTGAACCTTGAACCTCTGAACCCCTGAACCTTAATAAAATCCAAATGTATTGCAGGAGAAATTAGCATGGTCAATAACATAGGAGGGCGTATCTGGTGGTGGGTGCTTCTGGCAGTAATCGTGTTGGGAGGTCTCGGGTATTACTGGTATTCAAGAACCGGCCCGGAACAGGAAGAGGTGCTGGTGATAGAAGATTTATCGCCGGTTGATAAAAAAGCCCCTTCAAAGGGAGAACCTGGCACAAAGACTCCTGGACTGGAACGTCCCGGTGTCGAGGATGTAACAGAAAAGTATCCGGGTGGTAAGCCTATTCCCATTGATAAGAAGGCCATTCAAGAGAAAGATTTGGGTGTCGGGACTCTTCCATCGGAGAAAGAAGAGCTCTTGCAGGAGTTGCGAGCTGCGACCGAAGATAAGTTAGAACGTCTATTTGAATTAGGGAAAGATGATGCATTCCGAACTGATGGAGAGGTAAAACGATTATTTGAACCACGCAAAGGTGATTTATTCGGAAAAGCCCCGGCAGACAAGATTTACTGTGACCTGATTGATGAGTACGTAGCCGATTTTTTTGAGTACCTCAATACCAAGAAGTATATCGAACGACTGGACTTGAAGGTAAATACCTACGCCTACTTCAAAAAGATTATCAGAACGCTGGCTGCGCGGCCGCCCGCGCCTGCCGGTGAGGGCTTTGCCCCTACTGTCATGGTGAAGAACATCTTCTTCTTCTCCCGTGCCCTGGACCGAAAGAGCCTGCGTTTATTCAAAGAAGTGGTGGTAAACGAGCGCGACACCCTGGAGATCAACCTGGAAATGTTCTACAGATGGTTTATGCTGGGGAAATTATGCCCGAATCCCGAGCAGGTAAGGCTTCCATTTGATGTAATGTATCGTTATGCGGGCTTTTTTCTGAATACAACCGGTGGAAGGGCCTATCTGTTCCGACGCTCAGTGACTTTGAGGCTTCTGTTAACCTATTATTCCGTGCTGGTAGTTTACCAGGCAGACAGATTGGGGAAGAACAGCTACGGGATAAATATATCCCCGTTTATCCAACCCTTAAGAAAGGAGATCGGGCACTACCCCGATTTTGAATTTCAAAACCAATATGTCAGGACTTTGACCAGAATAGAGGATTATTATCTGCAGAAACGCTGAGTAATTTATTGGATGCAGGATACACGATGGAGGATGCAGGATACACGATGTGGGATGGATGATGGATTTCTGGATGTGCTCCTTGCGCCTTACGCCTTAAGCCTTGCGCCTTAGTTATAATCTGCGGAATCTGCGGATTAGAACTTCACTTTGGGCGCTGCCTGTCGTTCCTTGGGGACTTCGAAGAAATCTGCCTTTTCAAAACCGAACATACCCGCAAGTATATTTGTGGGGAACTTTCGTACCTTAATATTATAAGTCTTTACCATTTCATTAAACCGCCTGCGTTCAACCGCAATACGGTTTTCAGTTCCCGCCAACTCATCCTGCAAACGGATAAAATTGGTGTTGGCCTTCAATTCCGGATACCGTTCAACTACCAACAATAACCGCCCAAGTGCAGAGGTAAGCTGGTTGTTGGCCTGTATCTTATCGCTTATGGTTGTGGCTCCTGCCACTTTTGAGCGGGCCTCGGTTACTTTAACGAAGACCTCTTTTTCGTGTTTGGCATAGCCTTTAACCGTCTCTACATAATTGGGGATAAGGTCATAACGACGCTGAAGCTGGTTTTCTACCTGGGCCCACGCCCCCTTGACACTCTCATCCATGGTCACAAGGGTATTGTATGTCCCCTTTAGAAATGAATAAGCGGCAAAAACTATAAGCAGCAATATGCCAAGAATGACCAGTAAGGTCTTTAGTCCTTTCCCCATGTTATCCTCCCAATGAATTTACCAGTTTAGAAAGCTTTCTCATTTCCTTTAAGCAGCCTTTAAACAGATTAAGGCTTTCTTCATCACTGATCTTAGACTTATCTTCCTTGATATCAAGGAGGCCTTCAAATACACCATGCTCCAGGTCAAATGCGTCAGTCATTACCCTGACGATCTCACGTCTTTCTCCTGGCACGTCTATATCTTTGAGGTGCAATAAAGCCTCAAAGATTGCTATCAGTGCCGGGAGGGCCTGTGTGATAAGCCTTTTCAGTGCCTTTCCCTTTCCTGAGATTTCGAGAAATGCTTCTCTTAACAGGAGGAGTTTGCCTTTGATCTCCCTTTCACACTGGAGCCGGAGGAATTCGGGGCTGAATTCGAGATCTTTCAGGATGTCCTTTCCGAAAACCTGGATGTAATTATTCTGGAAATTGAGATATTCGATGGGAAAAACATCTAAAGAGGTCGTTATGTACTCTTCTGTCAAAAAGAGAGGAACGGCTACGCCTTTTTTTCGCCATTTATTTACAACATCAAAGGCCCGGTCAAGATGTTCTATTCCATCCTCTGTGAGGACAATCATAAAATTAATGTCAGATTTTCCAGGCTGGAAATCCTGCCCTGTTGCGCTGCCATAAAGAATAATGCTGACAAGGTCATCGCCAAAAAGGGCCTTATAGGCGTCGGTGATATCCGGTAATATCGTTTTTGGATCTTTTTGATTTTTTCCCATGATTGCTCCTTTTAAAAGCCTCCTCCAGCACCCCCGCCGCCGCTCATGCCACCCCCAAATCCACCGAAACCGCCACCGAAACCACCAAAGCTTCCGCCGGACCCACCGCTGGAGTATCTTGATCCAGAGCCTCCCCCGCCACTAAGGCCAAAGAGGAGGGGCAGAAAAAAGAACCAGGACCCGCCGCGTCTTTTCGATATCAGCATAATTATTATTAGTATAATAATGATCGGGAAAAAGGAAAACCCGCCCCGTTTTTTGACGGTCTTTTTTGGCATTTGACCGGATAGCTCGATTCCTGAGGCCTTTGCAATGACCCGAGCCACGGCCAATGCGCCTGCAAACAATCCCTCGCCGAATTTGTCCTGTTTGAGGAAAGGGGTCATGTAGCGATCACGTATCTCCCCAACAAGGCCGTCAGGGAGTATCCCCTCAACACCGTACCCGGTCTCAATACGCATCTTTCTCTCTTTGACTGTTACGAAGATCAGGACGCCCTTGTCTTCTCCCTTTTTGCCGATTCCCCAGGCCTTGTAAAGGCGGTTGGCATAGTCGTTATATTCTGCGCCTCCGATATCCGGCATGGTGACAACTACTACGGGAATTCCCGTTTTTTGAAACAATGCTCCCGTGACAGCAGTGAGCTTCTGCAAATACGCCGGGGAAATCACATTGGCGAAGTCATTGACAAGGCCTTTTGGTTTTGGGAAGGGGCGTTCTGCCTTGACTGCAGAGATTGGGATCAGACAGAAGAGGAAAATGGCAGACAGAAGAACCATCGGCCTTAGAGGTGCCTTCTCCCAAAGGGATTTAGGCTTAGGTCTGGCAGTATGAAAAGACAAATTAGGCATGGCAATGCGAATGCAACCTTTGAACCTCTGAACTTTTGAACCCGTGAACGGTTACATATATACATTGAATTCATGCTTACGTCATCATTTATTTTACAGGCGTTTTGCGAGAGAGAGGATAGGTTTATACTTAATAGTTGCATGCTGCTCATGAATATGAAACAGTATGAGAGGGTACTATAGGGTCAGAGAGTGTCAAATTGTTTTGGTAAATGGCATGAATTCGAATAATGTTGTGTTGTTTTTGTACAGGTCCTGAGGGGGTGTCGACATGGCAGAAAACTTCTTAGAACTCTCTTCTTTTGCCCTTAGCAGGGTCATAGACGTAATTTACAGAGACGAGGAGCATCTTAGCGATGTGCTGTACTTCATAGTGTCCCTGGCTTCCGAACTTACGGGCGCTAAAGGGAGTACGATCCGGGTCCTTGAACAGGGGAACTTTAATCTCAAGGTAGTTTCAGCATATGGCCTGAGCAAGAAATACCTTAACTCAGGGGCCATTGACTACGGGAAAAGTGTAACCGAGATTATGGACGGGGATATCATTATTATTAATGATTTTGAGACAGATCCCCGAATTCAGAACCTGGATGCGGCCAAGAAAGAGGGTTTGAAATCGGTTATCGGTATTCCGTTTACTGTGAATGAGACAACCTACTCTATTTTAAGGACCTATTTTTCCTTCAAAAAAGTCCCTTCCCACGATGAAATGCAGTTCTTGAACGGCCTCGGAAAGCTGGCCTGTTTGGCCATTGAGCGGGCCGCGTTAGGTGCAATGCGGGGGTTGGATTGAGCTTGTTTCACCCCTTATAGAATTCAGGGTAAAGTTTTTTTGCGCACTCCGGGCAGATGCCGTGGCTGAATTCGGTTTCGGAATGGTCACGGATATATTCTTCTATGGGTGTCCATGAATCATCATCTTCGCGTATTTTCTTACAGTTAGCGCAAATAGGCAGAAACAATCCTAAGGTGTTTCTTATGAACTCTTCAGCGGCCCGAATGCGCAGGCTGAACATCTGGAGCAATTCAACTGCCATTGCGGGGGAGTGTTCTATCTCTTTGCGCAGATCCCACTCCAAGGTAAGGACGTCGGTATCCTCTTTGGCGACCACGCTTGCCGACCGGGGCAGATCATCGATCAGAGCCATTTCCCCGAAGTAGGAACGCGGGCCAAAGGACCCTAAAACCCTCTCGCTTTTTCCGCCAAGGTCCTTGATAGCTTCAGCCCGACCGCTGATGATAATGAAGAGTTTGCTGCCATGAGCACCTTCGCTGATAATTATTTCTTCCTTGTCAAAATGCTGGCGCCGGGTCTGATCAGCGATCTTTGTCAAATCTTCATCTTTCATGTGGGAGAAGATAGCAACCTCGGACAAAAAATTCTTTTCACTCATGATTCGACTCCTGTTCTCAGAAATATGGCAGCTGGGACCACCCTTCCGATCTAAAAGGATAGTGCAGCCACAAACGCTCAAACGTCTTGACTTGTATCATGTCAGGTTTTATCTGACAAGAGAGATGACACGGAGGCCCATAAACACATAAATTTACTGGATTCCCGCGTTCGCGGGAATGACGAAAACGGGTTATTTATGGCTTTTTACGAATTTGTCAAGAATGGGAAATGAAAAAATAGAGAGTATTGCATCGTTCCAGTTCCGTGATCTCCATCCTGACCTGTTTATGGGGACGGCAAGCGACCGGTATGCAGGCTGGATGGGACAGATCTATACCGAAGAAC
>JACNJD010000176.1 GCA_014382715.1 Candidatus Desulfacyla euxinica
ACTGCTAAGATTCTTGCGAAGAGAGCCAAATGAAAGTACTACCTTGAAAGGGATGATGTCTTCAACCTAAGGGCTCGCGCCCCAGTACGATCCGCCACACTAACGGCGGATAAATCTTCCGAACCTACGGGGTAAACAAAGACGCGAAGCCGCAAAGAAAACCTGCAGTCTGTTCGCAAACCGAAAAATGCCTATTTATCCCGTTTGTAGCGGGGCTTCCCCGTTCCCCAGTTTCAAATTTCAAGTTTCCCCCGCACTATGTGTGGGGATCTTCGACAAGTTTCAAATAAATACCCGCAACTCGAAACCCGCAACTCGCAACTATCTCCCTACCCAATACCCAGTACCCAATACCCAACATCCAATACCCATTTGGTAATCCGTTTATTCGATAAGTTTCCGAATCGCCTCTGACATCTCCTTCAGATTGAAAGGCTTTTCAAAGACCCGGTCGGCGCCCATCTTCTTGGCCATCTCGAGGTAGGTTTCGGGCCCGATGGCGCCTCCTCCTGAGATGGCGATGATCTTAACATCCGAAAAATCCCTTCGGAGTTCCCGGATGGTTTCGATACCCTCCTTTTCGGGCATGATAAGATCGGTGATGACCAGATCAGCGCCATTTTCACCAACCAACTTGAGCCCGACCTTCCCGTTTTCGGCCTCCATCACCTCGTACCCGTCGCGCTCAAGAAAGTCACGGAGCAAGGACCTTATGTTTTTATCATCGTCTATTACCAGGATCTTTGACATTCTCTTCCCCCTCCCCCTAATCCAGCGCCTTTCTGACGGTTTCGGCGATACTTCCCATTGAAATGGGCTTTGCCAGAAATTCCCGGATACCGGCTGCCCGGGCCTTTCCCTTTAAGCCCTGGTCTATGGACCCCGAACAGAGGATGCTTGGGATATTGGGCCGGGTGTTCAACAAATACCTCGCAAGCTCATCAGGATGCCCTTCCAGATATTAAAGATAGGCAGTTCGCCTGCAAACTGTGGGAGAGAACCTCTTCATGGGCCGGTGCTCGATCATGGAAGGCCTGTACCCGCTGAAATCGAACCCCCCTGGGAATTTTCCCGACCGCCTTATTACTTAACCAAATGTTAACAGGTTTTACTTAAAATTTCAATCGAAATCCTTACTCAGCTAAATTCCACCAGCCGGATGTCCTTTGAGGCCAAATATGGGATTTGATCATATTTTATCAAAGTTAGAAGAAGAAGAGATTGCGGGGAAAGGGTATGTTGAGCAACTTGATATCTCTCACCCGCTTGATAGAGCACACAGAGATCACAGAGATAATCTTTTTTCTTTGCCTGATTTTTTGAGAGGAAAAATCAGGCAAAACGATCAGCTTTAGTAGGGGCGATCAAAAAACTCTGTAGGTCTGTGCACTCTGTGAGAGAAACAAGACCCTTTAAAGGTCAATATCAAGCCACCCGTCTTACCGGTGGTAGTTCACTTTACTTCACATGATTACGCATAACCACAAGATGTAATAGTGGACCAACCAACATCAATGCGTACAATTTCCATGAGTCAAAAATTCCCAGGTAAGAGAGTATGGATATTGAAATCAAAGGAATTGTGCAGAATATTATCATGGTGACAAGATAATTCTGCATTACACCCCTGAATTGAGGTCCCTTTCTTTTCCTGATTCTATTTTCTTGTCCATTGTCTTTATGATTCATCTTATAAAGGCCTCTTGAGTAAATTTTTTCTCTTCAGGATAGGCATTAAAAGAAAAGCAATAATAATTCCCATAACACCTATGATTTGTGCTGCGGAAAGATTTCCGAAGAAGGTCAGCTGATCGGCCCGGAAATGTTCCACAAAAATCCTGATTGCGGAATATAAGACAACGTAGAGCAGGAAAAGATGACCATCCACTTTCATGCTCTTTCTAACTTTCCATAATATGCAAAATATCAGAAAATTGAATATCATCTCATAAAGCTGTGTCGGATGAAGAGTTTCCCCTGGAAACATATGCCCCGCCGGACTATCAGGGAAATAAATCAACCCCCAGGGTAGACGCGTAGGATTTCCATGGGCATCCCCGTTGAGAAAACAGCCGATCCGTCCGATAGCCTGGCCCAGGATAAGGGAAGGGGCAATGGTATCTGCAAATTTCCAGAAAGATATTTTTTGCCTGATACAAAATATAGTGACGATAAGACCACTCAAAATGGCTCCATGAATGGCCAGCCCGCCTTCCCATATGGCGAAAATTGAGAGCGGTTTATGCAGGAATTGAGTAAGATCTGAGAACAGGACGTAATAGATACGGGCGCCGATAATCGCGGCTATTATGGCGTATAATGCGAACTCCTGAATTTTTTCTTTGCCAATGCCTTTTCTTTCAGCCTCTCTCCCCGCCACCCATAGACCAATAAAACATGCTGAAGCTATCATGACACCATACCAGCGAATGCTTAGTGGTCCTATCTCAATCAAAATCGGATGCATAATAATCCTCGTAACCGTTCACAGGTTTCCCGCTGAAAGCGGGATTCAAGGTTTAAAAAGTATATGGAAGACTTATCATAAACCGTTGTCTATTACCCTAACCCGGATAAACCGGAAAAATGCCTATTTATCCCGTTTGTAGCGGGAAAATGAGCTAAAGTGCCTAAAGTTGATGTTTGGTTTTTTATTCGACGTTCGATGTCGGAGTCTTCGCTTACCTGGATGTTCGATGTCGGAGTCTTCGCTTACCTGGACGTTCATCTTTGTTCATCTTTGTCTATCATCCAAATGTCTACTTTGCTCAACTATTGCTTAATGACATTTCGGGCCAGCGCAGCCGAAAGATTTTTCGTTGACCTTGGCCAATCGATCCATATAGCGGCCCAGCCACCCTTTACGTTTTAAATATTTTAAAGGTTTGTTTTCAAAGGCTTCGCGGCAGCCTTCAGCACAGAAATAGTAGTTATCCCCCTGAAAAACAGTGAACAGATCTGTTTTATCAGGATCTATTGTCATGCCGCATACCGGATCAATTATTTGATTATTCGTAGCTGCTAATTTTTGCATTGTCATACCTCCTGTTCATGGTCTCTCTTTCTATAAAACATAAGCAAGAAACGTGCCACATTGTGGTATAGGCTAACAGGTATTTGACCCGTTTTTGTCATTCCCGCGAACGCGGGAATCCAGGGAAATCATCCCGTCGCTACTTGACTGGACTCCCGCGTTCGCGGGAGTGACGGCCTTGGCGTGATCGGAGTCTTCGCTTACCTCGATGTTCGATGTTGGATCCGCCGGAGGCGGAGAAATGCTTGCTCGCCTCTGGCGAGTTGTTGTTTGTTTTTTTATTCGATGTTGGACGTTGGATGTTCGACGTTCATCTTTTTCCACCGCCAGCTCGCTCATCATCCCATATAGAGCTTCGCAAGCACATTGACCACAAAAAGGGCAAAGAGGGAGGGGAGGATCATTGCCATGGCACGGGAACGGGGATCTTTTATCAATTCCCCAATGGCGAGATACCCTCGGGTCAGACCGAAGTAAATCCCGGCGAGCAGCAAAAAACCCTGGATGACCGGTATCCATTCAGGGATGAACGGTTTGAAAGAATAGTTGGCCGTTCCAAAGATATCCCACCCCAACCCAAGGGGGTCGGAGAGCACCGAAAGAATATAACTATAATTGGTCATAATCGGCGGCAGGCTGAAGGCAATCCAGAAAAATATGCCCAGAGGAATAAGGATATAGGCCAAACGCAGGGTCAGGGCCCGGTGGTTGATACCCCCACCGGCAAGACGGCCTGCCCCTTTTGTGGTGAGCGCAAAAAGACCGGGAACTACGAGCAGGGTCAGGCCCCAAAGAGAGGCAAGATAAATCAGAAACGGGATAATCTGTCTACTCTCGGTGACATTGGCGGCCTCTTTGATAAACCCCCACGGCCCCAGCATGGTCACGCTGAATGCAATGGCCACAACCAGCATAATGATCGCGTTAAACATTTCATCATAGCCCTTAAGGGCACGGTCCGAACCAAAGGGCCTCATAAAAACCCCGATGTTGTCTTTGGGGCAGCTCTTGATGCATTCTGTGCAAAGACCGCAGTAATTATTCCGCTTCATCTTTCCGGGATATTGCTTCCAGGGGCAGGCCCAGCCGCCCTCTCCCCCCACATAGCAGGACTTCTCCTTGTGCTTCCTGCAAACTTCCGGATCTATGACGCGGATCTCGCTCATGGAGGCCATGGAGTAAGTCCCCAGGAATCCTCCCACAGGACATAGATAGAGGCAGAAAACCCGTTGACGGTAAATCAGGGCGAGCACCAGGGTCGCTGCCAGAATTAGGAGGAACAAAAAAGCGGTGGCGATTGGGCGTGTGATCAGGATGATTCCAAATGAAATCATGGCCAAAAAGAGGAAGTTTTGGAGCCATATGTTGCTGATCCGTTTCGGCCAGTCCTTCTGGAGCCCCGTGAAACGGTGATGCAGTCCCTTAAACGGCTTCTGGAGGTACCGCACGGCCGTAAGGCTTCTTCGGCTGAGCCATTCCGCCGGGGCCGGAAGCGGGCAAATCATACACCAGAACCTTCCACCGAGAGGGACTATGATCGCCTTCAGCATAAACCACCAGGCGATCCACACAAAAATAATGGCAATGTTGCGGTTGCCCACGGGACTTCCCCACAAGGCACTGAGGATGAAAAGATAGAATACGACAAAATTTGGAAGAATGACCAGGAATTGAAAGCTCCGGAGTTTGACAATCCGTTTCAGCCATGGAAGCCGATCCAGGAGGTTGATCTTTTTAAAACCGGCAAATAAGGGCCCCGAACTTACCCGAAACAACCACAAAAGACTGAGGGTCAGCCAGACGGAAAGAGAGATGAATAGATGATAGGCGGTGTTCGGTCTTACTATCAATTCTCCGGTCATGAAGGGGTGGAGGTTGCCGCAGGTTTGGAAACAGCGGAAGGTGAATTTGCCCGATTTGTCCGCAACGAATTCTATCTCGTTAACCTTGTCCCAGTCTGTTTGAAGGTTGCCGTCATCGTCTTTCCAATCATATTTCAGAAAGTTCAGGCCCTGCTGCTTGATGATAAATTCAACCGGGTATCCATCTAACAAGAACCCGTGGGTTACATCGAGAGAGGTCGGTTTCAGGACAATGGTATCCCCCCTGTTGACAACTATCCTTGAAGGTGAGTAGCCGTATTTTTTAGCCTTAAGAGAAATGTGGTGGGTGCGGGTCTCATATGGAATAAATCGGAGCAGGACAGGAATCAGAATGGCCACTGCAAGTGTCAGGGTAAAAACTAAAATAGCGGATTTTTTTAATCGAGGTGCCATCCCATCCCTAAGAAAAATTATTTGTACAGGACACTGGGATTCCCCCGTGTAAGGTCCAGGAGAAGGGCTGTTTCCCCTTTTTCCGACACTTCCACTACCTTTTTGACGGTCTTCAACTTCTCATGCCAGGTTTTTATGACGTATTTTCCCGGCAGCAGGTCCGGTACCCCTTTGATGCCGTGTTGATCAAGATAGGCCGGATCAGGGATTTTGAAATTACCTTTGGCATCTGATACAGCCCAATAAGGATTTTTCATCACCATTATGTAGGCGCCCATTTCCGCATGCACATCACAACGGAGTTCCACAATACCCGGTTTATCAAACAGGATGGTTTTGGTGGTACCGGGTTTGTAACTGCCCAGGTTGAATTTTTTGGTCCTCGACAGGGAAAACACGTTATGGGCCACCTTGTCATAATTTGGGAAATGAACGGTTGAACCCACCAGCACGGGTAATATGTGGGGGATGAAGGTCAGGTTCTTCTGGTCCATGATAAAGTTGACATTGGAAAGATCCGTGGAAAAGCCAGGGGCCTTTACCACATACACGAGGACATTGGCCGGAGACCTCAAGCCCTTTACTGAAATTTTTCCCGTTATGCCACCGGCAAGAGCCTGAAACGGGACGGCTAAAAACAAAAGACATACTGTTGAAATGGTTAAAAAATGATGGAACATAAGTGAGGTCTCCTCCTTCAGGTTACCAGGTTTTGCTGGTCATTAAGATATCTTTCACCGGCCATTGTTTCTTTTTGGCGAGGGGTCTGACCACTGGCCGGTAGATCAGCTCGGCCTCGGCTGTGGGTTCGTCTTCCGGGTCGGTGAGGGCGAATTCAAAGCGGAGCGTAACCGTCTTTTTGGGTCTGATCCGGGTATCCGAAGCAATCCGGGTAGCCCGCCAGAAAGGAACATGATTGTTTCCATCCTTATCCTGGAGGATCTTTGCAAAAACCGCTCCCGGTAATCCCCCGTAATTCCCCTGCTCCGGCTTTCCTTCACCTGCCCAGGGGGGAAGCCTGCTCCCCTTGATCATTTTCAGAGGGGTTCCTTTTGAATCAAAGACCCGTAGCATCAACATGACGCTTCTCATGGTTTCGCCCGTTGGCACCCAATGACCCCCGTTTGTATTGGTAATATATACGGTCAAATCCAGTTTTTTACCGGTGATTTTCCCCTCTAACTCCATGGAAAGCGCTGTTTTTAACTGGATCTCGGTACCGCCGTCAAAATGATGCGGGCGGATGTCCTGGGGTGAGCGGTAGGTCCCCCACATGTTCCGTGCCATCCCTTCTACCACATAATTGTCGTAGGGAAGCATCTCTTTCCGCCACCCCATATGGCAGTCCTGGCATTTTTTCCCTTTATTGGCATCGTCATTGGGAAGCTCGTTTTGCCATTGCTGCCATTCCTGGAAAGTGGTCTGGATCGGCAGGAAGCTCTCATCTTCCATCTTGAGACCTTCCCATTCGGAAGAGGTATAGACCTTCTCGGGCTCCCAGGTCTCTTTCCGGTCCAGCTTCCGGTAGTGGTTATGACAGGTTGAGCAGAATTTGGCATCAGCAAACAGGGGATTGTACGAGGCGGCCATGGGAGGCGCCACTACATCGTCGTAGGGTCCGAAGACCAGGATGGATGAACCCCGCTCTGCGCTCTGTCTCTCTAAAACCGCACCCGTACCACTCGGTTTTGTGCGGTCGGGGACCACCTTTCTCACTTTATGGCAATAATCACAACTGATCCCGTCCCACTCTGTCATGGGGGACTGAAGGATAGTCTTCAGATCCCGGGACCGGCCCCCGGCGGCAGCCGCTGACGGGGCGTGACATATAATACAGTTGCCACTGCTTTCCGGGTTGTCCAGCCGATAGCCCGGCTGGATCCCCTGCCGGTTGAATGGATCGGTTCCGTAAAACATATCAAGCACCATGGGGTTTGAGGATGTATGGGCCATTTTTGACCGGTCCCAGTAGCGTGTTACCTCTACATGACATTGTGCACAAGTCACTGGCGATATGAAACGATAGTCGGCCCGATCGTTCAGATACACAGGATTCAGGAAGATATCTCCCATGGGGCTTGGTGGTGAAGCGATCTGGACGTTGTTAAACCAGCCTTCTTTACCGGCAGTGATGCGAACCCTCTTGCCGGGGGGAAGATTGGTGGAAAGCTCGAACATCCCCTGTCTGTCTGTTAACGCGTACCGGTCATCACCCTGCACCCTGACCCTGGCGTTTTCAAGAGGGCCATACTGCGACACGACGCGACCTAAAATTTTGGTTTCCCTGGTTTCCCGGGTACCGCCTTGAGCCGGGTCCCATTTTCCAGAATAGACGATGGTTAAAAGGATCGCCAATGAAAGTATAGCAAGTAAAGCAGTCTTTTTTGTCATCATCTTATGGACTCCCAAATCTATCAGGCTTTCACCACCAGGGTTCCCTGCATGTTTTCGTGTTTGTCACCGCAGATGGAATTGCACGAAAAGGTGAAAATGCCGGTCTTGTCTGCGCGGAACGTCACCAAAGTGCTCTTCCCCGGCTGGATGCCTTCGGTAATAAAAACCCCGAAATCCTTCAGACTGAAGCCGTGAACAACATCGCTGCTCCTCAGTCTGAATACTACATGATTTTCGGCCATCTATAATCTAATTTGATTTAATTTAAGACAA
>JACNJD010000373.1 GCA_014382715.1 Candidatus Desulfacyla euxinica
GCATCAACATTCTGCTGTTTTCAGGGGGTTAAGCCTACTCACAACATCATGCACGAAACCTTGACCCGATGGTGTTTACCAACTACCAAGAAATCCTGACCGACTTGTTTCCTTTCCCAAGGCCAAAATTGTCTATTTTCGAGGGATTCCTGAAAACCGATTTTTCTTGACATCAGGTAATTTTTTATTTTATAGCCATTCATTCTTATAGCCTGACTCCACTCAGGGTTTTTCCTCACGAATGATAATGCAAATTAGCTTCACAGTACATGTTACCAAATGGGAGAGAACTTACGAAAAACCACCCAAAAAAAACAAATATCAAAACCAAAGTCAAAGTGAAATATTGGAGTTCTGAAACCCAAAATACTGCATGACGATGGATGAGATCGAACGTACGGATCTTTTACAGCCAAATATTTATGGTCTCGTAAAAAGCTAAGTTATTCCGCTCTGCGGCGCTGTAACCGAAAATAACTTGACAATAACTCTGTTTCGTGAGGGAAGACCCGCTTGCTTACCTATAACTTCTTCATTTTTCTCAACGGGATATCGGATGCTGCAAGGCTTTTTATCATCTCATGTGGCCTCACATTGATTTTCGGCCTTATGCGGATCGTCAACCTTGCCCACGGTGTTCTCTATCTTGCCGGTGGATATATAGGCCTCAGCGTGATGAAATACACCGGAAGCTACTTACTGGCTCTGGCAGGCGGCGCCCTCGCCATTGCAATCGTTGGTTTCTTGATTGAAAGGGGCCTCCTTAGCTGGGTCAGGGGTCAAGACCTGCCTGAAACACTCGTGACATTAGCGCTTATCGTGATTTTCCAGGATACGCTGTTGGCCATATGGGGAGGTTATCCGGAAGCCATTCCGAAACCAGCCCTTTTGGACTTCTCAATTAATATCTTGGATTTACCTTATCCCGCCATGCGTCTATTTGCCATCCTGGTAGCGATTTTCATTGGGTTCGGACTGTGGCTGTTTATAGAAAAAACAAACATAGGAGCGGCTATCAGAGCTGGGGTCGATGACCGGGAGACGGCATCCGCGTTGGGAATTAATATTCGGGTCATTTTTACCTTTGTCTTTTGCATTGGAGCCTTTTTGGCCGGTTTCGCCGGCGTGATCGGGGCGACCCTCACATCTCTCGCACCAGGACTTGACAGCCAAGCGTTGCTGTTTGCTCTGGTGGTCATTATCATCGGGGGCCTGGGCAGCCTCTTAGGTTCGGCTATCGGTGCGGTCATTGTTGGACTCATTCTCAACTACGGTCGAAGTTACGTTCCGGAATTTGCCTTTCTTTTGACATTTTTACCGATGCTACTCATAATCGCTTTTAGACCTCAAGGCCTCCTTGGAAAAAAATGAGTTCGACACCTACCAAAGAAAATCAGGGCCACCGGCGTAAGATATTATATCTCATTGTCGGATTAATCATTATTTCGTTGCCCTTCTGGATATCGCGTTTTGGCCTGGCCCTTTCAACCCAAATTTTTTTCTTGACTATTCTGGTGATGAGTTTCACCTTCATGGCGAGACATGGCGGGCTGGTGTCCCTGGCACAGGTCTCATTCTTCGGCATTTCCGGGTATACACTGGGCATCCTAAGCGTTAAAGCAGGCATCCCTTTTCCCTATCCCTATCTGTTGGCTATTATAGCCCCTCCCATTACGGCCGCCATTTTCGGCCTCATTGCCATACGTGTCAGTGCGATACCTTTCCTAATGATAACATTGGCATTCGGGGAAATAGCGTATGGAACTGCCCGGCATTGGAGTTCTTTAACCAACGGAGATAACGGTATCAATAACATCCCTGATATCATACTCTTCGGTGTGTCTTTCATCGCGGCAAAAGAACCCATTCGCTTTTATTATCTGGTTTTAATCGTATTTGTCATTTGCTTCTGGCTGATGAACAAAATAAATCATTCTTCCTTTGGTCTCGCATTTCTGGCAACCAAGCAAAGTTCCAGCCGGCTGGAAGCCCTGGGATATCCCGTATTCATGATAAAATATTTCGCCTTCATCATTTCGGCATTATTTGCCGGTATCTCCGGGATCTTGGGGACCACATTTGAGGGAACCATCAATCCTGATTCAATCTGGTTCGGCACCATCATGTTCATGTTAATTGCCGCCATATTGGGAGGTGTCAACCACCCCCTTGGCCCACTGGTCGGTGTCACTGTATCTACTATTTTAGAACGCTATATCGAGCCGTTAACCGATCATTACAGAATCGTCGTCGGTATCATTTTCTTGTGTACCATCCTTCTGGCACGGCAGGGAATAATGGGCTTTTTGGAAACAAGGCCTATTATTCAGAGAGTACGTAGGTGGTTCGGGTTCGAGTAGATTTTTATTCCATCCGCTTAGATGGAATTTTGGCGCGTAAGGTCATTTTTTAACCGATAACGTTAACCCTTTAACAAGATAAGGAGGAAAAGAATGATGGATCGGCGATGGAAAATTATTTTTCTATGTATCATGTTTGTGGGGCTGTTAGTCAGTTTGCCTGCTGGTGTTTTGGCAGGAGCAAATGACGAAATTCGAATCGCTGTAGGGGGACCCCATACAGGATTTGCGGCCGAATTTGGGGCCGAGGAATTCAGGGGGGTCGAATTGGCTTTACAGGAGTTGGGCGGAAAAATTGCCGGACGGCCGGTCAAGCTGATGAAAACCGATACAAAGTGTGATGCCTCCGAGGCAGTCAAGAAATTTCGTGATTCATTATTGCGAGACAAGGTACACGCCTTCATAGGGCCGGTTTGTGGATCCAGTGGCTTGTCTATTGTGGAATGGGCAAAGGATTATCCGGACCTGCCTATTCTGATTGCCTATTCGGCGCCGGAAGACGTCACTATGCGCAAAAGGCAGTATAACGTCCTACGTCCGGGCTGGACAGGAACTCAGGACAACTATTATCTTGGCAAGTATGTGGTTCAAGAGAAGGGCTGGAAAAAGATCATTATGATCGGCCAGGACTACTCCTTCCCCTGGGGCCAGACCCATGGTTTCATAAGGGGTTTTTGTGCATCAGGCGGTAAAAAGGTTTACAAGATCTATCATCCACCCAATACGGAAGATTACAGCTCATACCTGCTGAAAATCCGATCTATGGCCAAAGATTATGATGCCGTGGCAATGAATACCGCTGGATCGGATGCCGTCGCATTATTCAAACAGTTTTTTGAATTTGGTCTTGATAAACAGATTAAGCTCTTCGGCTTTACCAATGCCTTTGACAGCACAGCTCTTCCCACACTGGGTGACAAGGCTATCGGTATGATTTCTGCCATGCACTATGTTGAAGGGCTCGAATATGCCAAAAAGGGCATGTTCTCAAAGAAGGTCATAGATAGCTGGTTAAGATTCAAGAAAGCCTATATGGCCGAATACGGACACGTTCCGTCTTGCCCGGCAGAACAGGGTTATGTGTGCCTGATGCTTTATGCCAGGGCTGTAGAAGCTGTGGGTGGGGATATTGAAAATAAAAAAGGGGAACTCTTAGATGCATTACATAAAGCAGATATGACAGATGCTCCTAGAGGCCCGTTTGTATTAGACGATTTTGGTCATGCCACCCAGAATGTTTACATTCGGGAGGTTCAGAAGCACGATGGCCAGCTCGTCAACGTCCCCATCAAAGTTTACCGAGATGTAACCCAGTTTACCGAATATGTAAAAATGAAAGAAGCTTATATGAGACAGCCTTCTGCCAGCAGGGATTATCCGCCGGGAGACTGCAGCAAATTATGTGCTAATGGTTTAGGGCCCTATCCGGATGGAAAGTGTCCCAAATAATAACTTTTTGAAGGTGGTTGCCCAGGGCCATAAATGCTCGAGGCAACCACCTCCCTATGACTCGAGTGAGGAAATCACGTGCGTATTTTACACAGGTTGATATTCAAATCTTAAACTATTTAAAACCAATCAACTTAATTGAAGGCGAGGACAGGCGGGTAAGAGATGAGCGAGGACCTATCTGATAGCTCCAAGGTGATATTCGAATTGAGAGACATCTCAAAAAACTTCGGTGGGATCAAGGCACTCAACGAAGTTAGTTTGAAAATTCGCCATGGTGAACGGCGCGCGATCATTGGACCCAACGGTGCCGGCAAGACGACTCTGTTCAACGTCATCAGCGGTGAATTGTTCCCGGATGAGGGAGAGGTAAGGCTGTTCAATCAGGTACTGGATAAGACTCCAACCCGAAAGCGAATCCACATGGGGCTGGGGCGCACCTATCAGATAACGAATCTGTTTCCCGAACTGACGGTAGAAGAAAATCTCTTTCTCGCTGTTAAGGGAACCGAAAGAAGGTCTCTACGGGTTTTCAAATCGTGGAACAAAGAAAAGGAAAAATGTGACCGAGCTTTTGAGATTGCCAGACAGGTCGGTGTTGAGAAATTGTTTAAAACGCCCATCAAGGAATTATCATACGGAGACCAAAGAAAGCTTGATCTCTCCCTGGCAATCGCCGGAAATCCGAAATTACTTTTGCTCGATGAACCGATGGCCGGGCTTTCACGCTCGGATCGTCCTCAGATTGCTCGACTTGTCAGCCATTTGGATCCTGATATCACTGTCATTATTATTGAACATGATATCGAAACTGCGTTTAGTATCGTTCAAAATGTCACAGTGTTGCATATGGGTAGCGTTATTGTGCAGGGAAGGCCGGAAGAAATCAGAAACAACGAGAAAGTAAAAAAAATATATATGGGAGTCTGAAACCGTGTCGTCTACCATGCTACGCATAAGCGAACTGAACGTATTTTACGGACAGGCACATACCCTGCACGATATATCTCTGGATGTGGGCTCGGAGGATATAGTATTTGTTCTGGGACTAAACGGTATGGGTAAAACAACGCTCTTGCGGGCAATCATGGGGTTAACTCCACCACGGGCCGATGGCTCTGTCTCCTTCAACGGCCAGGAAATCATTCATATGAGGCCAAACCAAATCGCACTTTTAGGATTGGGATATGTGCCTCAAGGGCGTTTGCTTTTTCCATCCCTGTCGGTGGCAGAACATTTAACGCTTTTCTACCGGAATCGTAGTGAAAAGCTGGAACAAAAATGGACACCAGAATCCGTTTATGAGCTATTTCCGGCCCTAAGAGATCGCAGTAAGATCAGCGGTACCCTGTTGAGTGGCGGCGAACAGCAAATGCTGGCGATTGGGCGGGCCCTGGTTACTAACCCAAAGATATTGATCATGGATGAACCCACTGAAGGTTTGTCTCCTGTAATTATACATCTAATTCTGGAGACCTGCCGGAAACTTAGAGAAACGGGCGTTGGCAGTCTACTTTCAGAACAAAATATGGAGGTTGCTGCAGCGTTGGCAGACCGAGCTTTGATTCTTGAAACAGGGCGACTTGTTCACGAATCAAACATGGAAGACTTTGCCAACGCTGATGAGCTCAAGGATGATATGGGCAAATACTTGCAGTTTTAGTGAAACATAAATGGAAGTTGGCATTGTTTCAATTACCCACTATTCAAAAAGGCATTGAGACATCGCAAAACGGTTGTCCATACGCCGTTGTCAGTTCAGAAGGCATTGAGCTTTTTGGGCCGTGACTTCAATAAAATAGAAAAGAGGGCATGAAATGACTAAGACAATTGCCGTGATCGGAGCACTGGACACGAAGGGGCAGGAGTTTGCGTTTGTAAAGGACGAGGTCGAAAGACGTGGGCATCATGCCCTTGTCATCGATATTGGCGTCATAGGAGATCCGGATTTTAAACCAGATATCCCCGCCGATCGTGTTGCCGAAGCAGGTGGAACAGGCCTAAATGAGCTCAGGGATAAGGCCGATAGAGGCCACAGCATTGATGTCATGTCCAAGGGCATTGTCAAGGTGGTTAAGGAGCTTTATGACCAGGATAAGATTGAGGGGCTTATCTCTATGGGTGGGTCGGCTGGAACGAGCGTGGGCACCGCGGCCATGAGGGCTTTGCCTCTGGGTATACCCAAGGTAATGGTGAGTACTATCGCTTCAGGGGATACAAAACCTTACGTGGGAACACGGGACGTGGTGATGTTTCCATCAGTGGTGGATGTGGCCGGAGTTAACCGGATCAGCGGACGTATATATGCCAGTGCCGTGGGCGCACTCATCGGGATGGTGGAAACTCCGGTGGCCGAGATTGAGGAGAAACCCTTGCTGGCGGCTTCCATGTTCGGCAATACCACTCCCGTCGTCAATCGCTGCCGCGAGACCATGGAAAAGCATGGTTATGAAGTGTTAATCTTCCATGCAGTAGGAAATATGGAGACGCTGGAGCAATTAGTAAAGGAGAATTATATTGCCGGGGTCTTGGATATCACTACAACGGAGTGGGCCGATGAAATTGCAGGTGGTGCGCTGTCGGCAGGTACCGGTAGACTTGATGTGGTTGCAGAGAGGGGAGTTCCACAAGTCGTGGCGCCCGGTTGTCTGGATATGGTAAATTTCTGGGCCAAAGAGACCGTACCGGATAAATATGATGGACGACTCTTCAATGAGTGGGCACCCAATGTTACTTTAATGAGAACGAACGAAGACGAAAATGAAGAAATGGGCCGGGTTCTTGCTCAAAAGGCCAACAGATCGAAAGGCCCTGTGGCCTTTTTCCTTCCCCTCAAAGGTGTCTCCATGCTCGATGCCCCTGGAAAGGACTTTTGGTGGCCGGAAGCGAATCGCGCCCTGTTTGATTCCATTAAAAAGCATTTGGAACCGCACATCTCTGTCTACGAACTGGATAACAATATTAACGACGATGAATTTGCAGATGCCGTAACGGAAAAAATGTTGGAATTTCTTTTGAGATAATAACGAGGAAAGGAGTGATATAATGGGTACAAGAATTCCAAGAGAAAAAATGTTGAGGGACCTAAAAAAGAAAGTGGAAATGGGTGAGCCTATTATTGGATGCGGGGCGGGCACAGGCCTTTCAGCCAAGATGGAAGAGGCCGGGGGCGCTGATTTGATGATCATCTACAACTCGGGTCGCTACCGTATGGCGGGTCGCAGCTCATTGGCCGGGCTTTTTGCCTATGGTGATGCCAATGGTGTCGTGATGGAGATGGCAGGAGAGGTGCTTCCGGTTGTAAGAAACACTCCGGTGCTTGCAGGCGTGAACGGAACCGATCCTTTCAGGGAAATGTCGGTTTTCTTGAAGCAGGTGAGTGAAATGGGGTTTTCCGGGGTCCAAAATTTTCCGACCGTGGGTTTGTTCGACGGTGTGATGAGAGAAAATATGGAAGCGACGGGCTTGGGCTATGATAAGGAAATCGAAATGATCAGACTGGCTCAAGAGATGGATCTGTTTACATCCCCTTACGTCTTCACGGAGGACGAGGCAAAAGCAATGACAGAGGCCGGGGCCGATCTGCTCGTACCTCATGTGGGCCTGACGACGGCGGGCAGTATAGGCGCATCTTCCGCCCTGACCCTTGATGAAGCCATTGATAAAGTCATGACAATGGCTGAAGTGGGTTGGAAGATCAATAAGGATCTGATGGTCATTTGCCATGGCGGTCCATTTGACGAGCCAGAGAATGTGGGAAAGGCCCTATCCAAGATGCCCGGCATTGTCGGTTTCTATGGTGCATCAAGTGCCGAACGTCTGCCAACAGAGCGTGCCATTGTGGAACAAATAAAGGCCTTCAAGTTGCTCAAGTTGGCAGCATAGGAACAGATTATTGTATAAATTTAGCGCCCGGTTTCAACATTCAGCAAGAGATATCAAATTGCGTCTGATGCTGAGACCGGGTTCTTTATTAGTCTCCACTGGCGCAGCGGGAATTGAGCCCTAACCACCCCGCAAAGACGGAAGCCTATATCATTGTTGCAGGGTTTTTGACAAAAGTGTAACTTACGTTTGGAACTGAACCGCTTCGCGGAATGTTACCGAAGACCACTCACCATATCTTACCT
>JACNJD010000353.1 GCA_014382715.1 Candidatus Desulfacyla euxinica
GACCTTCCCGCATATTCATGCGGGACGTTCTAACCAGAGCTGAACTACGCCCCCGCAAACTACAGTTTTCCACAAATCAAATGGTACAAAATATTAACTTAAAGGCTGTTATCGCGACCTTCCCCACCATTACATGGTGGGATCATTCTAACCGGGGTTTAACCACACCCCGTGTTAAAGTGGTAGGCGGAACGGGGCTTGAACCCGTGACCCCCGGCTTGTAAGGCCGGTGCTCTCCCACTGAGCTACCCGCCTGAGTCAAAAACGGAACTTAATTTTTTAACAGTTGAGTTTTCTTTTGTCAAGATAATTTAAACGATGTTTTAATATTCAGTGGGCTGTCGCGCTTGTCGGAGCACTCTCCTTAATTTGAGCGATATCTGTAAAACCGAAGGGCTTACATTCCTCTTCCGGAGCAAATAGGTCCTCACCCTCACTCAAGATTAACGCCTCTTTAAGGACTTCATCCGTATGCTCAACAAAGGCCAACTCGACCTTTTTCAGGATTTTTTTGGGGATCTCAGCGACGTCCTTCTTATTTTCTGATGGTATCAACACCTTGGTAACACCACCTCTATGGGCGGCTAAGATCTTTTCTTTCAGCCCTCCAATAGGCAGGATCCTTCCTCTCAGGGTTATCTCGCCGGTCATGGCAATATCACGATTTACAGGGTTACTCGTCAGCGCGGAGGCAATAGATGTGGCGATCGTAACACCGGCAGAGGGCCCATCTTTGGGAATGGCCCCTTCAGGGACATGGACGTGAATATCTATCTTTTCATAGAAATTGTCAGGCAGCTTTAAACTTCTTGCCCTTGACCGGATATAACTCAAGGCTGCCTGAGCAGACTCCTGCATAACTTCCCCCAGCTTTCCAGTGAGAACCAGACTCCCTTTGCCAGGCATTATGGCGGCTTCTGTCTGGAGGAGTTCGCCGCCAACGTCTGTCCAAGCTAAGCCAGTGGTCACACCGACACAATCCTTCTCCTCTGTACGTCCGTAACGATACTTCGGTACCCCAAGATATTTCGTTATGGACCGGGCCTTAACAGAGATCTCAAGACTCTTTCCCTTTTTGACGACTTCTTTAGCGACTTTCCGGCAAATTGAAGAGATCTCTCGCTCCAAATTCCTGACACCTGCCTCGCTTGTATACGTTCGAATGACAGTCAGAATTGCTTTATCAGTAAAGGAGATGTTTTCAGGGCTAAGACCGTTTTGTTCTATCTGCTTTTTAATTAGAAACTGCTTCGCAATATTAAGCTTCTCAATCTCTGTGTAACCGGGGAGTCTGATGATCTCCATCCTGTCCTGCAAGGGAATGGGGATAGTGTGCAGGGTGTTTGCCGTTGTAATAAAAAAAACATCGGAGAGGTCATAGTCAAGATCTAAGTAATGGTCACCAAAAGCCACATTCTGCTCCGGGTCCAGCACCTCTAACAGGGCAGCGGATGGGTCACCTCGGAAATCAGTACTCATCTTGTCCACTTCGTCCAGACAGAATACCGGGTTGTTTGACTTTGCCTTCTTCAGGTACTGAATAATCTTGCCTGGCATGGCCCCGATATATGTTCTTCTATGACCTCTTATTTCAGCTTCATCTCTGACCCCGCCCAGGGAAAGGCGGATAAATTTTCTACCGGTCGCCCTGGCCACCGACTTGGCCAATGAAGTCTTGCCAACTCCGGGAGGACCGACTAAACAGAGAATCGGCCCTTTTATCTTTTTGGTCAGACGTTGAACAGCGAGATACTCAACAATTCTTTCTTTGGGCTTTTCAAGGCCGTAGTGATCTTCCTCAAGGATGACCTCGGCCTCTTCAATCTCAAGCTTGGACTTTGTCTTATCGAACCAGGGAAGATCAATAATCCAGTCAATATAGTTACGCACCACAGCGGCCTCTGCCGACATGGGGGACATCATTTTCAGCTTTTTGAATTCCTGCTTTACCTTTAAATGGGCCTCTTTGGTCAGTCTCTTACGCTTAATCTTTTTTTGCAGTTCATCAAGCTCTGCCTTGAAATCGTCCTTAGTCCCCATCTCCTTTTGAATGGCGCGTATCTGTTCGTTGAGGTAATAATCCTTTTGAGTCTTTTCCATCTGTTTCTTGACTCTTGACCTCAATCGATGTTCAAGACGAAGTATATCTACCTCACCACCAAGTTTTTCATAGAGTTTATTTAGCCGCTGGTTCAACTCAACTGATTCCAGAATCTCCTGCTTATCGGAGACCTTCAATGCTAAATGGCCGGCTATAGTATCGGCTAAACGTCCCGGGTCTTCTATGGAGGTCACTGCTGAAACTATTTCTTTCCCAATTTTGTTGTTGTATTTAGCATATTCTTCAAAGCTGTTATTGATAGAGCGCACTAATGCCTCGATTTCAGGAGTGGGAGCAAAAGAATCCTCGCTTCTGCTTACCTCCACCATGAAAAAACCCTGTTTGTCCATGAAATTTTCTATCACGCCCCGTTCCTTCCCTTCAATAAGCGCTTTTACTGTCCCGTCGGGTAGTTTCAACAGCTGAAGGACAGTACCAAGAGTACCAAAAGCAAAGATATCTTTTGGAGATGGGTCATCTACTTTGGCATCTGCCTGAGTTGACAGAAAGATCTGTTTGTCCTGAGACAAAGCATATTCAAGGGCCTTGATAGACTTCTCGCGCCCTACAAATAAAGGCACGACCACATTTGGAAAGACAACCACATCTCTCAACGGCAGAAGTGGGTAAAAATGTCTTTCATCAGCAGCAATATCGTTAAAATCTTCTTTAATAGAATTCGACATAGTATTATCCAAATTTGGCCTCATTTTCATAGAGCAAAAGAGGCGATTCACCTTTCGTAACAACGTCTTCATTTATTACACATTCACTGATTTCGGGAAAAGAAGGTATATCATACATTATATCCAACATGGCCGTTTCCAGAATTGCCCTTAGACCTCGAGCTCCGGATTTTCGCTTGATGGCATCTTTGGCAATGGCCAATAGAACTTCATCAGTAAATCTCAGTTTAACATTTTCTAACTCAAACAGCTTCTTGTACTGTTTGATAAGCGCATTTTTAGGCTCCTTCAAGATCCTTACCAGAGCGTCTAAGCTTAGCTCGTTTAGTGTAGTGGTGATAGGGATCCTTCCGACAAATTCAGGTATAAGACCGAATTTCACAAGATCTTCGGGTTGAACCTGCGCCATTATTTCATTGATCTCTATATCCTCCTGCCCCTTTATGTCGGCCTCAAATCCGATCAATTTACTCCCGAGACGATTACTGATGATCTTGTCTAAGCCGTTAAAAGTGCCGCCACAAACAAAGAGGATATTGCTCGTATCAACCCTTACAAAATCCTGCTGCGGGTGTTTTCTGCCACCCTTAGGAGGGACATTGGCCAAAGTCCCTTCAATAATTTTCAACAGGGCCTGCTGGACCCCCTCTCCTGAGACATCGCGTGTAATAGACGGGCTGTCGGATTTTCTTGCGATCTTATCAATTTCGTCAATGTACACGATGCCTTTGCATGCGGCTTCCACATCGTAGTCGGCGAACTGTACGAGATGCAATATAATATTCTCAACGTCTTCGCCCACATAACCGGCCTCTGTTAATGTGGTGGCGTCAGCAATAGTAAACGGAACTTTCAATATCTTGGCTAAAGTCTGTGCTAAGAGCGTTTTGCCTGAACCAGTGGGGCCAACCAGGAGTATATTGCTTTTCTCGATCTCAACCCCTTCCATATCGACCTTGGTGGTTATCCGTTTGTAATGGTTATGAACGGCCACTGAAAGGACCTTTTTTGCTCTTTCCTGCTCTATGACATACTGGTCAAGAGTCTCCTTTATCTCGGAAGGCTTCAGGAGTTGGCTATCGCCTTCTTCGCCTTCCTGGCTATACTCTTCGTCAATAATCTCGTTACATAACTGAATACATTCGTCGCAAATATAGACTGAAGGACCTGCAATGAGTTTTTTTACCTCATCCTGACTCTTTCCACAAAAAGAACAGAGCAGATCGTCATTAACAACATCATTTTTGCCCATAATTTATCACCTTAGTGCGTTAGCAATATGATTCGGCTCACTGCGGATTATTTTTTCTCGGCAAGCTGTTCCTGCATCTCCCTTTTGGAGATAACCTTATCTATAATCCCATACTTTCTGGCTTCTTCACTGCTCATAAAATAGTCTCGCTCAGTATCTTTACGGATCTTCTTAATATCCTGACCAGTATGTTTTGCCAAGATAGCGTTAAGCTCGTCCCTTATCTTTAATATCTCTCGCGCATGGATGTCAATGTCCGTAGCCTGGCCCTGAGCACCTCCTAACGGCTGGTGTATCATAACCCTGCCATGGGGTAAGGCATAACGTTTGCCTTTTGTCCCGGCTGCTAAAAGGAGCGCAGCCATGCTCGTGGTTTGCCCCATACATATTGTGGCAATATCAGGCTTTATGTACTGCATAGTATCGTAGATGGCCAATCCGGCAGTGACAGACCCTCCTGGAGAATTAATATAGACATTGATATCCTTGTCCGGATCTTCAGACTCCAAAAAGAGCATCTGGGCGATGATTATATTGGCCATATCATCAACCACCTGCTCCCCCATAAATATTATGCGATCCTTTAGAAGCCTCGAATAGATGTCATACGCCCGCTCTCCGCGGCCTGACTGTTCTATAACCATTGGTATTAGCATAAAATCTATTTTTCCTCCTGTTCAAGGCCCTCGCCCTGGGTAAGCGCATCTTTCTCCATTTCTGTAACATTAGCATGCTCAACAAGATAATTCAATGTTTTTTCCTTCAGCAGCTCTTCTTTCAGGGAATCTAACTGGCCTCTTGCCTCATAATATTTTTTAACGGTTTCAATATCTTGCCCCATGCTTTCCGCTAATTTTCCGTACCCTTTTTCAAGGTCGTCATCGTCTATATCGATCTTGTCCTGCTTGGCTATACAATCTAATATAAGCATTTCCCTGACGCGTTTTTCTGAAGCAGGCCTGAATTCCTTTCTTAATCCTGCCTCGGTGATGCCTGCCTTTTCCAGGCTAGACCCGCTTCTTTCCAGGTTATCATTAAGTCTTTTGAAGGAGAAATTAATCTCCGCCTCTATCAAGACCTCGGGCAGTTCGAAATCAATTCCCTCAGAGATCTTTTCAAGCAATCTCTGTTTTATTTCACTATCGATCCTCTTCTCTTCCTGGGAGGTAATGGCCGTTTTTAGCTCATTTTTGAGGCTGTCCAGGTCTTTCAGATCTGCTCCGAGATTACTGGCAAACTCATCATTCAACTCCGGAAGCACCAGCTCTTTGATATCGGCTGTTTTAATCTTGAAATTAACGCTCTTCCCTGCAAGTTTTGCGTGATAGAAATCTTTTTCAAAATCGATATCAACTTCTGTTTCATCCTCTTTCTTGAGCCCTATCAGGGCCTCATCAAATTTGGGATGAAGGTCATTCTTTCCCACCTTAACAAGGAGGTTGGAGGATTTAACATCTTCAATGGGCTGGCCATCCTCAAAACCTTCGTAGTCAACAATAACAAAATCCCCATCCCTGATTTGCCTCTCTTCTTCTATGGGGACCATTTTTCCGTTGGCTTCTCTTATCTCTTCAAGCCGTTTTTGGACATCCTCCTCGCTGACCGAGAGTATCTCTTTTTCCACATCCAGCCCAAGATGGTCTTTTACTTCAAACTCGGGTCGAACCTCCATGATGGCAGAGTAGTTAAAATCCTGTCCCTGTTTTAAAGTCTCCTTTTCGAGTATTGGCTGACCAAGGGGAAAGGTTTTTGCTTCGTCTACTGCCTTTGGAAAGGAGTCGCTAATCAGCTCTCTTGTCACATCATCTATTACCTGATTGCCAAAATAAGTTTCGAGGATCTTCCTCGGCACCTTTCCCGGTCTGAATCCAGGAATCTTCGCGCTTTTCCTGATTTCTCCGTATGCATGGTTCAGTCTCTTATCCACTTCCTTCGAGTCGATCTCAATCAACAGTTTCTTTTTGACCGGGCTGATATCTTCCAAAGTAGTTTTCATATTTTCCTCATCATTTCTTAATTTGGATTTTTCGGCAAAAATAAACCCTCTTGCAGCGAGTGTTCCGTAGCAGAGGGAGTGTTAAATACCCTGAGGTGTGCCATAAAATAAGAATGATTTTGTCAGTTGCAAGTCTTTATGCGCTGTTCTTTCTCTCCCCAGGGGTAAGCCGGGGCCGTTTAAGAGAATTCTGGTGCGAGAGAGGGGACTCGAACCCCTACGGGATATCCCACTGGATCCTAAATCCAGCGCGTCTACCAGTTCCGCCACTCTCGCACAGACAAAATCATTAAACAATTTCCCTTCAATGTCAACCTTCTTAAATGCAACCCTCTGCTACCGGTTTTGGATCGTTTTCCTGTTGCGTTTCTTATGAAAATGCCATAAATAAATATGGATCAGGCGTCCGGTAAATTGCTGTACCGCTGATCTTTCCTCAGCTTATCCTGTTTCTGCCCAGTTTCATGTATTGATGGCTATGTGAAAAGCCCTTTTACGCGGATTAAGGAATTTAGGGATTGAGGGATTCAGGGATTTAGACAGTTACCAATTAAAATGGTCTCGTAAGAAGTCTCCAAGGCCGTTACTCCCGCGAACGCTGGAGTCTATAAGTAGTTAATTTTCCTGGATTCCCGTTTTCACGGGAATGACAATAACGGGTGCTTTCTGACTTTTTAAGAGCTCATCAGTTTTCAATCAGAATTCGGGATTCACTGATTACGTTAAGGAAATTTTTTTAATTCCTCCCCTAAATTCGTAATTCCGGTTTATCCGGAGAAAACAATGTGCCTCCTCCTCTTAGCGTTAGAATCCCATCCTGTTTACAAACTGGTTATTGCGGCAAACCGGGACGAATTCTACGACCGTCCAACAGCCCCCGCGTCATTCTGGGATGACAGACCTGACATCCTTGGAGGGAGAGACCTGCGTGCCGGGGGAACGTGGTTTGGGATCAATAAAAAGGGTAGAGTCGCAGCTATCACCAATTATCGCGACCCGGCATCTATAAAGAGCAATGCTCCTTCGAGAGGGGAATTGGTGAGCGATTTCCTGACAGGTGATGAGAAACCAGAAGAATATTTTGCCAGTCTGGATCTAAAGGCCAGGGCTTATAACGGGTTCAACCTTCTTGTTGGAGTTAAAGATCAAATCTGCTGGTATTCAAACCGGGGAAAGGGCACACGCTCTCTCATACCCGGCATATATGGTGTGAGCAACCACCTCTTAGACACCCCCTGGCCCAAGGTATCCCGGGGAAAGTCCTCATTGGAAAATATCCTTTTGAATAACCCCATCACCTCTCCGGAAGTGCTTTTCCACATGCTGCTCGACCGATCCATCCCGGATGACGATAACCTGCCTGATACCGGTGTAGGGCTTGAATGGGAGAGACTCCTGTCGCCCATCTTCATCGCCAGCCCAAACTACGGCACCAGATCTTCGACAATTCTGTTAATTGACCAGAATGACCATGTCACCTTCATGGAAAGGACTCATATTCCGAGCCAGGATCAGAGCAAAGAAGTCGTATTTGAATTTCCGATTGAGGACTGAAATGAGGTGGGTTGTTTTTTGTTAACTTTAGGCACTTTAAACTTTAGACACTTCCCCGCTGCAAACGGGATAAATAGGCACTCTTATTACTTGGCATACCCCACTGCTCTGGTCTCACGAATCACCGTTACCTTAATCTGACCCGGATACGTCAGCTCTTTTTCTATCTTCTTTGCAATATCATTACAGACCATATAAGCCTGGTCATCATCAATGATTTTTCCTTCAACCATAATTCGAATCTCCCGGCCCGCCTGAATTGCAAAAGATTTGTTGACCCCATGAAAAGACGTGGCAATCTCCTCGA
>JACNJD010000375.1 GCA_014382715.1 Candidatus Desulfacyla euxinica
GGTAGGATTTAAGCAGGCTTGCAGCGCGAAGAAATTTCGCTCTTCAGCGCTGGACGTAAGTTAGCTTTTTTGCCTGGAAAATCCAACGTGCACTTTATATTAGGAACTGAAAGCTCGCATCCTGGATCAGCAGTCATTTGCAGAGGTGTCCACAATATGTTGAGAGTCCTTTTTCCTTGACGCACAAGGGGAGTTTCTCTATAGTCCTTCCCATAAAAAGTAAGGTCTCATTAAATCAATTCAACACCCAACAACTCAACCAACCTCCCACAAAAATGCGTGACCGAACATACAATTTCGGTTGTGTTCACTCAGGTTGTTGCAGTAGCAGTGATGTGCAAACCACGCAAATGCCCGAACGGATGAATCGCTCATCTTGAGTCTTACTCAATTAAGGTTTTATAGCATAACATTAACCAGCCGCATAATAAAGATAAACCCGTTACAAGCCAGATGATGTCAGCTGATTTTGCCATTCACGCGTACCGCACCCGACTGTCAGGGATTATATGCTGGGCTGCCGTGGCGCTATACACTGCCGCTCTGCCGTATGTCATCTTTGTTTTTCAGGCTGCTGACCGGCATTTTCCTTCAACAATCACCGCCCGCATACCCCTTTTGATTATTGTCTTTCTTGCAGTGGCCTATACCATCCTGTGTATAAAACAGAAAACAGCCGCACGTTGCTTTGTCATTCTGGGCGTCAGTACGTTCATCGTTTTCGGTATCATGATGGTTGAGCCCAATTGCAATAAACATATTCACATTCCTGAATACATCCTGATGACCTGGCTGCTTCATTGGGCACTTGCCGCGGGTTATAAGGGCAGCGGTCTTTTTTTGCTGATTTTTATCTGCGCGGTGATGCTGGGTTTTGTGGATGAGCTGCTGCAGGGCATCCACCCGGAACGATACTATGGCTGGCTGGATATGATCATAAATGCCGCCTCGGCGTTTATCGGTATTCTCATGCTGATGGGGGCAAAAAGGTCAGAGTCTGGAAAGGAATGGTCCTGGGCGGGCCGTTTTCGGGATTACAAGGCGACGCTGGCGGTAATCCTGTTTGGGGCGGGGACGGCTGTGCTGATGGGCATCCGTTTGTTTGACGTTCAGCTCCGGGGGGCGTTCAGCACCATCTATCCCCGGTGGCTGTTGATCGGCAACGTGGTGTTTCTGGCATCCGGGGCCGCTGTCATTATCTGTCATTGGCATGGATCCCACGTTTGTGCAGCGATTGCCCCTGAAACCCATCCGGCCCCGGCTGACGGCCTGACCACCGTCCGACTCTGGATTTTCCCCCCCTTGGCGATTTTGGCGGCCATGCATGCGTTGGTGCTGTGGGCGGTGGTTGCCGATCTGAATTTCAGATGACGTCCTCTACAAAATTTTTAAGATCATCAAAGAGCATCTTAACTTCTTTCAAGTGCTTGTATGCACCGATCTTACTGTAAGCCATATAAATAAGCAAGCTAAAAAGGCTGTGATATCCTCAATTTAGTTATATTGAGTGAACCTCAGATATTTGATTCCCGTATCTCAGATTTGGTCGCCGTTGTGGTATATTGAGAATATTCAAATATGGACGGAATTTGTGATATCACCGTACCGTCAGGTGAATAATAGCGTGCATTAAGGTTCTGTCTCATATTACCCGCATCTTGTCAAGGCTGGGATATGTATTTTTCACCTTTTGCCTGGAAAATCAAACAGATGGATATAGGTACTCCAGCATTTAAGGTCAGGTCAAAAACCGCCTATTTTTCCAATTCCTCTTTAACTGCAAGGCCGACCTTTGGCAGGGTATAGGGCTTCTTTATGTACTTGCCTGCCCCTAACTCTTGGGCTTTGTCCACTTCCTTTGTCTTGGCATATCCACTCGCTATGATTGCCTTCTGCCCGGGTCGGATCTTTATGATCTCTTCATAGGTCTTCCGGCCGTTGATCCCCTTGGGCATGACCATGTCAAGAAGGATTAGATCGACGGGATTCGTTTTCACATATTCAATAGCATCTTCCCCGCTTGAAACAGATTCAGCAATATAACCCAGCTTGGTCAATATCCCGCTTGCAATCTCCCTTTGCCTCTCCTCATCATCAACCACCAGGATCTTCTCTCCATGCCCGAGATAATCTTCCAGGGGAACTTCTTCCCCCTCAGCGGCCACTTCTTCTCTTGTCACCGGAAAGTAGAGTTCAAATGCCGTACCCTTCTCGCTGCTCTTGACGTTTATGTATCCGTCATGATCCTGCATACTGTTCCACACGACTGCAAGGCCCAAACCTGTACCGCTTCTACCCATCACCTTTTTGGTATAGAAGGGTTCAAAGATCCTATCGAGGTCTTGAGGGGATATTCCGGAACCATCATCTGAGACGCTCAGTAACACATATTCACCTGTGCGGACATCTTCATATCCCTTCAGGGGTTCATCCAGATACCGGTTTATGGTCGATACAGTGACCGTGCCCTTGCCCTCAATGGCTTCTGAGGAATTGGCTATTAGATTCATCAGGATCTTCTTAACGTGAGAAGCTGAACCAGTGACATTTAACAATTCGGCATCAAGCTCAGTTTTGAAAACAGTTAAGGGATGGATTCTTTCGAGCTTTTGGTGTTCAGCAGATCTCAGGTATTCTGTGACCAGGGTGTTAAGGTCCAGGGCTTCTTTTCCCGTTGCCACCCCCCTGGCTATGGTCAATAAGTCTTCCACAACATCGGCAGCCCGCATGCCGGACTCCTGTATTGTCTTTATGGGCTTTCTGAGTGGGCTGTCTTTGGGTAGGTCCATCAGAAGCAACTCAGGGTAGCTTACAATCCCTGAGAGGATGTTGTTCAGATCATGGGCAATACCCCCCGCCATAAGACCCATCGCTTCCATCTTTTGAACGCGTTGGAGCTTGTCTTCCAGATTCCTATTTTCTGTGACATCCTTCATTACAAATCAAAAGTAATTTGTCCCGCGACACGCGGGATTGATTTTGTATTTTGGTAGTGAAATTTGAAAGTTGAAAATTGAAATTCGGAAAACAGAGGAATGTAAATACGTTACCAACTTTCCAATTTCCAATTTCAAGTTTCGGCATCCTGAGTCAGACAAAAAACAGATGTGGTTAAAAAAAGTGTAAACTGGTAAATGAAGGATGCCCCCCGTTCTTTTCCAAACCCGATTTCGGTTTATAATTTACATCTTCAATCAATTAAAAAATGAAATTTATTGCTTGCTTGAATCCATCGACGGGTGTAGCATACAGTCTTTCCGGAAGCAGAGAAACCTTTGCAAAACGCCCCCTTTTGGCCAATTCCCCGCTTGTAACGGGACAAGTCGGCGTCAAACTCAAATTTCAATCCTCGAAATATTCAATATATTCCTGTGGTTGAAATTTTCGCCTTCCTTGACCTTGACCAGATAAGCGTAGACTTCGAAATTGAACGTTTTTCAAAGGTCTCGCAGAATTGACCTTGATCGGTCCCGGAATGATGTGTTTGTTTTAATATGTCTGGATGAGTCGATTTTCTGATTCATCCAGAGCCAACTGTTCACTTTTTAGGATAGGGAGTTTTGGAATGTCGAAAATAATACTGGTTGCCACCGAAAAGCCTTTTGCCAAAGCCGCTGTGGAACGTATGAAAGAGGTGGTTGCAAAAAGCCCGGATTTTGAATTGAAACTGCTTGAAAATTACACGGATAAACAGGAATTACTGAATGCCGTGAAGGAAGCGGACGGCCTTATTATCCGCAGCGACAAGGTTACCCGGGAAGTTCTGGATGCCTCCAGGAATCTGAAAATGGTTGTCCGGGGCGGTGCCGGTTACGACAATATTGATCTGGAAGCGGCCACTGAAAAAGATATCTGTGTGATGAACACACCGGGACAGAACAGCAATGCGGTGGCCGAGCTGGCTTTCGGAATGATGCTGAACCTGGTACGGCACCACTATGTGGGCAGGCCGGGTACGGAGCTGAGGGGAAAAAGGATCGGTATTCACGCCTATGGCAACGCTGGAAAATGTGTGGCGAGGCTGGCCAGGGGATTCGGCATGGGTATTTATGCTTACGACCCCTACGTGGACAATAGCATCATGGCGGCAGACAGCGTTACACCCGTAGATTCAAGGGAAGAACTCTACGCCACCTGCGATTTCATCAGCCTCCACATTCCGGGAAATGAGGAAACCGTCAACTCCATTAATTTCGAACTCCTCTCCAAAATGAAAGAAGGGGCGGCCCTCATCAACACGGCCCGAAAAGAGGTCATCGATGAGGAAGGCCTGAAGAAAATGTTTTCTGAAAGACCGGATTTCTGTTACGGATCGGACCTGACCCCGGACTGCAAGGACGAAATTGCCACCACCTGTGGGGACCGGACATTTTTTACCGCCAAGAAGATGGGTGCTCAGACCGCCGAGGCCAATATTAATGCCGGCGTGGCCGCCGTTACACAGATCATTGATTTTTTCGAAAAAGGAGATGAGACCTTTCGGGTCAATAAAAAAGTTTAGCTTCACATAGATTGTCAGTCTGCGCGAAGGGCATTCACCCTCTATGGGCTGAGAGCCCTTTTCGCAGGTAAATCCTTAATGGCAGCCCCTGCCCTGATTCCAAGCCAGCCACTTGTCTCCACAATCCCTCAAGACGGGACAGCCGAATCTTGCTTTACCCACCGGGCCCGGGTGTTGCTGCGGCCGGGTTTGAATTTCCCCTCCATTTCTTGATACTCAATATTCCTGTACACGTAAAAGATCAGAAAAGATCTCTTTTCAGTTTTACGATTGCATTATTGCATTACCATTTCTATTGAGGGGATGCGATAATGAAATATCGACTCCCTCGCTCATCTGAAAAACCGGTTTTTGCTCATAATTTAGGCTTTAAATCAATGGTTTAGCTAACTGGTTCTCTTCAAATTCTATAACATTCTTCAAAAACCTCGATTAATTCCAACTGTCCGGATCATAGTGATAGCCATTTTGAACCTCAGAGCGTAGGATCTCCATCATGCCCGGCAAAGAGGGATACCGAGCAAATCCCTCGCGAGGTAAAACGGTTGACACACAGGCGTCTTTTTTCTATCCTTCCAAATACGGGTAAGAAATCAAGAATACGATGACTTTCTTATGGAAAGAGGGATCAAAATGGAATTGAACAATCTGGATTTGGAGATCCCGAAGTTAGGGGAATGCCGTATAACCTCACCGATGAGTTCAACAGGTTTTGTTGACGATGGTGAACGGGTCCTTTTTCATTCAACTCTGAGGGAAGCCGAGGCCTTTCTCGAGAAGGGTAAAACACTACCATGCTTTGAGATGGCCGGACCGAGGGAGAAGATCTATTTCGACCCCTCGAAGCTCAAGTGCGGGATCGTAACGTGCGGGGGTATCTGTCCGGGGCTGAACGATGTGATCCGGGCCATCGTGCTGAGTCTTCACCATCATTATGGGGTTCAATCGGCATTCGGGTTTCAGTACGGGTATGAAGGGCTTGCGCCGGAATACCGGCACCCGCCTGTGGAACTGAGTCTGAACGAGGTGCACGATATTCACACAACAGGAGGCACGATCCTGGGTTCGTCCCGAGGTCCTCAGGATGTTGCAGAGATGGTCGATACTTTGGAACGGATGAACATCGGCATCCTTTTTACGATCGGGGGAGACGGGACCCTGCGGGGGGGGCGGGCCATCTATGATGAGATCGGTCGGCGGGGCCTCAAGATCAGTGTGATCGGTATTCCAAAAACCATAGACAACGATATTTCCTATGTGGACGAGTCGTTTGGCTTTGAGACCGCAGTTGCAGAGACAAGGACCGCTATCTACTCTGCCCATGTTGAGGCTCAGGGCGCCAGAAACGGCATTGGTCTGGTGAAGTTAATGGGGAGGGAGTCCGGTTTTATCGCGGCATATTCCACATTAGCCAACAGTGACGTGAATTTCTGCCTGATACCGGAGGTGCCATTTAAACTTGACACTTTTTTTTCTGCCCTCAGAGAGAGGCTCGAAATGCGGAGCCATTCCGTGATTGTCGTAGCAGAAGGAGCGGGACAGGATCTCTTAGAGAATACCGGCAAGCGGGATCCGTCCGGCAACCTCCGTTTCAAAGATATCGGTCTCTTTCTGAGAGACGAGATCAGATCTTATTTCGATGAAGCCGGTCTGAAGATAACCCTGAAATATATTGATCCGAGCTATACAATCCGGAGCAGACCCGCAAATCCTCATGACTCGGTATTTTGTCTGCTCCTGGGCCATTGTGCTGTGCATGCAGGTATGACCGGCAGGACAAATATGCTGGTGGGCTACTGGAATGGCGAGTTTACTCACGTGCCTATACCCTTGGCCGTTTCAAAGCGGAAGCACGTTAATCCGGAAGGTCGTTTGTGGAGCAGTTTACTGGAATCCACCGGACAACCGAGGGAGATGGTCTAAGCCTTGAAACTTGAAACTGGATACTTGATGCTGGATGTACTCTGATTCTGGTTGCTCGTTACTGGTTACTCGTTACTGGATGCTTGATGCTGGATCCTGGTTATTGGTAATTCATTGTAATTCCGCAATCTGAAATCTACAATCTGAAATCCCCCTACCTGTATCAGGATTCAAACTTCAAATATTCGGATTGAGATGCTTATGTGTCCGGAAATAGAACGGACATGCATTTCAGCACATGTTGCAGACAAAAACACGAAAACTTGGATACCGGAGGGGTGATTTTGGTATTTAGATAATTTGATAAATATTTCAAACAGTTATCTGTAGTGTTTGTATCTGCGGCAAACTATTTCAGCGAGCCAGAAAACTTTTTGGGGGCTTGCAGGAATTTAATGTTCATTTTTGCTTGACACCCAAAAAAAATAATATATAAAGGAGCTTGTTACAAAATGCACAAGGGTCTCTCTATGAGACAATTTTGCCTGAAGACGCTGATTTTTTAGATCAGAAGCATGGTTTCTCTAAAATTTACCAGCGTCATCAAACTGATTATTTAAAATTTAAAATCGGCAATCGGATCCTGGCGGGACCGAGTTTATCGCTTAATATGTTTTTGATTCGGGCGCCAGAGGGTATCACAAAGAAAGGAGGTGCAAGCGGAGTAACTTTTTAGTTATTTTTTTGGACAATTGTTTAAGGCTTTAAAACCGTTAATTGTAGGAGGTATAATAATGCCAAGTTTTGTAATTACAGAAAAGTGCGATGGTTGCAAAGGGCAGGACAGGACAGCTTGTATGTACATCTGCCCCAACGACCTGATATTCCTGGATACAGAGAAGATGAAGGCATATAACCGTGATCCTTCCATGTGCTGGGAGTGCCAGTGCTGCGTAAAGATCTGCCCCCAGCAGGCCATGGATGTCCGCGGCTATGCAGACTTCATTCCTTTGGGAGCGAGCTGTGTTCCCCTGCGGGGTTCAGAGGATATCATGTGGACGGTCAAATTCCGGGACGGCAGCCTCAAGAGGTTCAAGTTCCCCATCAGGACAACCGAAGAGGGCTCAGCAGATCCATTGGGCGGCTATGCAACTCACGATGATCTGAACAGCGAAGCCTTAGCAACCGAACCCGAATCCTTAGGGCTCGATGCAATTCCCACAGTATAAAGAAAGGAGGTATTATAGATATGGCAAATTTTGAAACAGTAGAAGTTAGTACAGACCTCCTGATTCTCGGTGGGGGGTTTTCAGCTTGTGGTGTGGCCACCGAGGCGGCTTACTGGGCCAAGAAAAACGGCCTGAAGGTGACTCTGGTTGACAAGGCGGCCTTAGATAGAAGTGGCGCCGTGGCCATGGGTCTTTCGGCAATCAACCAGTATGTCGGCATTAGAGATGGTGACAACACCGTTGAGGACTATGTCCGCTATGTTCGTCAGGATCTGATGGGTGTCTCGAGAGAAGACC
>JACNJD010000192.1 GCA_014382715.1 Candidatus Desulfacyla euxinica
AGTTGGGGAGGCTTCGCGAGCTCACCCTAAAGGGCTCGCTCGCCTCCCCAACATCCATAACTCGGAAAGGTACCAGGTTCAAGGTTCAGAGGTTATCCAGCATCATTCCATTTTGGATTTTGGATTTCGGAATGCGGAATTACAACGAATCCCCAGAATCCAGTATCCAGCATCCAGTAACGAGCATCCAATACCCAGTACCCAATTCACTTCCCACCCGGCTGGTAGGCGCATAGAGGCTCTTCGGCTAAGAAATCACCGGTAGCTTCAAAGGCCCTGGCCCGGCACCCGCCGCAAACTCTCAGATACTCGCACCGACCGCATTTCCCCTTATAACTGGAGACGTCCCTGAGCTGGTTGAAAATTTCCGACTCGCGCCAGACCGACTGGAAAGTAGTCGTTTTCAAATCTCCGCAATTCAGCTCCAGGTATCCGCACGGTTGAACCACTCCCTGATTCGAAATAAAGCAAAAAGCAGTCCCGCCTAAACAACCTCTGGTAACGGCATCCAGACCGTAGGTCTCAAAATTGACTTTTTCACCTTTCTTATGGGCCTCCTGACGGAGGATCCTGTAATAATGAGGGGCGCAGGTCGCCTTCAGGTGGAGGGGGACAGTCTCCCGTGTCTGATAAAACCAGTTCAAAACCTGTTCGTAATCAAGGGCATCAATCTCCTGGTCTACCATCTCCCTGGCCCGTCCCGTGGGCACCAGCAGGAATATATGATGCGCCACGGCCCCGAGTCCAACTGATAGATCCAGAATCTTGTTGATATCACCGATATTATGCCGGGTGACCGTGGTGTTGATCTGGAACTCAACACCGCCTTCCCTGAGCAACCGGATCCCCTCCAATGCCCCTTTGAAGGCCCCAGGAACTTTTCTGAATTCATCATGCTGTTTTTCACCCGCGCCGTCAATGGATATGCTGACCCTTTTTATCCCCGAGGATTTCATCTTTTCGATGATCCCGGGAGACAGGAATGTCCCGTTGGTAGCCATAACCATACGAAGACCCAACTCGGTTCCCCTCAGCGCCAGTTCAAAAATATCATCTCTCAAAAGAGGCTCGCCACCCGTCAGGATGACAATCGGCTTTCCCACCTCACTGATCTGAGCCAGGAGTTCAAAGCATTGGGAGGTGTCCAGTTCACCCGGATAAGGACCACGTTCAGACCCTGCCCTGCAATGAACACAGTTAAGGTTACATCTTCTGGTAAGCTCCCAGGCAACGAGTCGGAGGGAGTTGCTCGTTACTCGTTGCTCGTTGCTCGTTGCTCGTTGCTGATTCCTCATTACTGGTTGCTCGCTACTCGTTGCTGGTTACTCGTTGCTGGTTGCAGATTACTGCCCACTGGGCTTCGAACATTAGACATTGGACATTGGACTTTTTTCCATCATCAATCGCTTCGCCGCCTCTTTGGCAAAATAAGTCAGGATAAGGTCCGACCCTGCCCTCTTGATTGAGATGAGCATCTCCATCATTACCCGCTCGCCATCAATCCATCCCCTCTCATCTGCTGCCTTTACCATGGCATATTCACCGCTCACATTATAGGCTGCCAGGGGAAGAAGACTTATCTCCCTGACCCTTGAGATGATGTCAAGGTAGGGCGTGGCAGGCTTGACCATAATCATATCAGCGCCCTCTTCCATATCGAGTTCTGCCTCTTTCAATGCCTCAAGGAGATTGGCGGGATCCATCTGGTAGCCGGTTCGGTCACCAAACTGGGGCGCCGAATCAGCGGCATCCCGAAAAGGTCCGTAAAAGGCAGATGCGTATTTTACTGCGTATGCAAGAATGCCAATATCCTGATAGCCCTCTTGATCAAGAACAGTTCTAATAGCTGCCACACGGCCATCCATCATATCGGACGGCGCAACAAAATCCGCGCCCGCCCTTACATGCGACAGGGCCTGACGGGCAAGCAGCTCAAGTGTGGCATCATTGTCTACCACGCCGTTCATGATAACCCCGCAATGGCCGTGATCCGTGTACTCGCACAGGCACACATCGGTCATAACAACCATTTCCGGCAGACTATCCTTTATGGCCCTGACTGCCCTCTGGACTATTCCATCTTCGGACCATGACCTGCTTCCGGTAGCATCTTTTTCGTCCGGCAGACCAAAAAGGATAACGGAGGGGATACCGAGGGACCACAATTCCCCGGCCTCTTTGACAATTGTATCTACAGAAAACTGGTACTGGCCAGGCATCGATGAAATTGGATCTTTAATACCCTTGCCGTGTTTCACAAAAAGGGGGGCGATAAAATCCTTTACAGAAAGGGTGGTCTCCCTGACCATGTCCCTGATCACTCGGGTCCTTCTGAGTCTTCTGGGCCGTATTATCATTTGCACTCATCTCCTTTGCCATCTTGTAGTTAACGAAAAAAGTGCCTAAAGTTTGAAGTGCCTAAAATGCCTAAAGTTAAGGAAGCCTGTCAATTTTATACACGGGATACACTGTTGGCCAAAACAAGATCATTTTCTTAGATTGGATCGCCGAAGGCGCACCACAACTTTAGGCACTTCAAACTTTAGGCACTTTAAACTTTTGCCCACTTTAGACACTTCAACTTATTTCTTCATCGCTCAGATAACAGGCAGGATCCGGCGCCCAGACATCCCCTGTGACCGCCTCTGCCCTTACCCTGAAATTGCCTCCGCAGACATCTAACCAGCGACATATCGCACAACGCCCCTTCACGTGCCTTTTTTTCTCCTTCAGCTTTTTCATCAATGGATTGGTAAGATCCGACCATATCTCGCTGAAGGGTCTTTCAAGGACATTGCCAAAACTGCAATGCCTCCAGAATTGATCGGCATGTACAGAGCCGTCCCAGCTGACACAGCCTATCCCCCTGCCCGAGCTGTTTCCCTCGTTCATCTTAAGGAGGGTCAAGACCTCTTCTGCCCTCGGATTGTTCTCGCCTAACATCCGAAGATAGACATAGGGTCCGTCGGCATGGTTATCCACTGTCAAGACTTCCTTTGCCATACCGCGGTCGTGCAAATCTTTGGTCCTGTCAATGATCAGATCAACCACTTTCCGGGTTTCCTCATGATCGAGGTCCTCATCTACCAGATCTGAACCCCTTCCAGCATAAACCAGGTGGTAGAAACAGACCCTCGGAATACGGTATTCTTCGATCAGGTCAAAAATACGTGGAACCTCGGCCGTATTCATCCGGTTTATGGTAAACCTCAAACCGACTTTCAGCCCCACCTCCTGGCAATTTATAATCCCTGCCATTGCATCTTTAAAAGCCCCTTTCCTGCCACGAAAGCGGTCATTGATCTCCTCCATCCCGTCTAAACTGACCCCAACGTAAGAAAGCCCGACCTCTTTCAACTCTTTGGCCATATCTTTGCTGATCAAGGTCCCGTTTGTCGAAATAACGGCCCGCATCGCCTTACTGACCGCACAACTTGCAAGCTCTACGAGATCGGGCCGCATAAGGGGCTCACCCCCTGAAAAGAGAACCACAGGCGCACCAAAGGCTGCCAGATCATCAATCAGGCTCAGGCCCTGTTCATGGTTCAACTCCTTTTCCTGCGTGCGATCAACGGCCCTGGCATAACAATGGACGCACTTAAGATTACAGGCCCTTGTGACATTCCAGACCACCACAGGCTTCTTATCTTCGGAAAACTGGAGAAGATGAGAGGGCAAGTCTTTTGATTGTCTACCGTAGCGAAGGGCGTCAGATGGTTCCACAGTGCCACAATAAAGTTTGGATACCCCTATCATTAAATTGTCTCCCAAATTATCTGGATACTGGATGCTCGATGCTGGTCGAAGATTCCGTTTTTAAGCGGGGATACCGGATACCTTCTTGATTGAATATTGACTGTTGAATATTGAAAACTGTAATCCAAAATCTACAATCTGAAATCTAGAATCTGCAATCCCTTAACCCGTAACCTGTAACTCGCAACCTGCAACACAGAATTTTCACTCCGTTTGCCAATCTAAATATACCAGACCACCATTCAAAACTGCAAGTCTTTTAACAGCAATTGCAGATCCTGAAAATCAGAACTTGCATTTTCAAATAGTTAGGTGTAGGCTATTTCTATGCATTATCTCTTGGCTAAAAATCTATATGGAGGTAACCGTATAAAAAGGAATCTGAAATGGTTTGTATGTCTGATGGTGTTTGTGGGCATCGTTGCATCCCCGTTGTTCATGGCAGCGCCTGCTTCTGCGGACAAGCTCTCAAAGGCGATCGAGCAGGGCATCAACGATGGAAAGATTGACAAGAAGGCCGAACCCGGATTCTTGGGCATCCCCGGTGCCCCAAAAGTCAATTATATCCTTGGGTTCCTGTGGGCCATATGGGTCGGGTGGATCTTTTCCACTGTCGGGGCCTTTGGCGGTATCATGGCCGGTGTGGGGCATATCACCATTTTCGGGCTCGGGGACTATGCCAAGGACTTTGGCAAAGGCTATCCCATGAACAAGCTTGTCACTGACTCCATCCGGGTTTCTAACCAGTGGCTTGTGGGTCTGAGCGGCTTGATCTCAAGCACCAATTACTACCGGATGGGCAGGCTTGTGGCCCCTTTAGGCATGTGCCTTGCTATAGGTGGTGTGGGTGGTTCCTGGCTCATCCCTGATCTGACCGCAGGGAAAATCAGCCTTAAGGCCTACATCGGCTACTTCGGTATCGCAGTTCTTGTTCTCGGCATCATCCTTCTCCGCGAGACCACAAAGGGAGGACAGGCCAAGAGGAAAAAGGCAAAAGAGGCCGCTACGGCCTTTGAAAAAGAGTCCAAAAAGGGGGGCGAAACAACGCAGGGAGTCAAAGTTCTCCAAGGGAGTTGGACCCTCATGTTTATCGCCTTAGCTGTTGTGGTAGCAAGCGCCCTGTGGGCCAACTTAGCTGGCGAGGCCAAGTGGGTCGCCTACATCCTGGCCCTTATCGGCTGGGGACTGACATTCTTTGTGGGTACAATCCGTTTCACCTTTTTCGGGGTTGAATTCAAATTCAAAGCCTTCATCCCCATGCTTGGCGGCATCTTTATCGCGGCCTTGGCATCATTCCTCGGGGTGGGTGGCGGCTTCCTCTATGTTCCCTTTTTGACCTCAGTGGCAGGCCTCCCCATGTTTTTAGTGGCAGGCACCAGCGGTCTGGTGGTCCTGGTGGGAATGATCGTTTCCATATTCAGTTATATGGTGGGCAAAGGCGTACCTGTTCAATGGGGTTTCATCGGGGCCGAATTGGTAGGTATTTTTATCGGATCCATGATCGGACCACGCACCTCCAAATATATTCCGGACATCTGGCTGAAGAGGCTCTTCGTTGTCCTCGCCTTCTACGTCGGCATCCGTTATATCACTAAGGGTTTCTTAGGCTTCAGCATAGTCCCGCCTTTCTAATCCATTGACTTTCTCCGGGACGTATCCGGTTCACGACCGGACGCGTCCTTTTAAGAGACCTTACCAGGATGGATTTCGTTTCAGGATTTGTGGAAACTATCGATTATTTCCTGATCGCTCCCTACCGCTGGTCAGGAAATCCTGTAATCGGCTGGTGGACAGGCACCACTATTCTGGCAGTATGGGCCGCTCTCTTAGGTAAACTGACCATCGCCTTAGTTTTCAGGGTCAACCGCTCTCACATCAAAGAGACAGTTGGAGAAATGGCCCAGCGTCACAGCCAGTCAATGAACGCCCTGAAGGCTGGTGACAGGACGGCCTACAAGGCCATAAACAAATTGGCAAATGAGGCCTTTGGCAAGAGTTTCTTCCTTCAGGTGGCGATGGCCTCAGCCTCCCTATGGCCCATTCCCTGTGCCCTTGCATGGCTACAGATCCGATTCTCTTCTATCCGGTTCTCCCTCCCCTTTGACATACCGTTAATCGGCAACAGTGTGGGCTACTCATTTATCTTCATCCCCATATATATCTTAGCAAGGATCCTTTTAGGAAAGATAAAGATTCGCAAAGCGCATAACCCATAGCGGGAAGTGCCACGCACTCTACGAGAAAATAATGCTTGACAAGTTTTTCGAGATGGGGATCTCCTATTTCTTACCTCTTTTTTTCTTTCTTATATGGCTGGAGTACAGTCTGTTCACCCCCGAAAGGTTAGAGGACCTCACAGGGTCGCCTTATGCATGGGTGACGGATTCCGGATTAAGGCTGAGCGCTGCCTATGTTTATCTATTTTCCTTTAATATTTTCCTCACCGTATTCTGGTTGTTGGAGGGTGCCATCAGGTTTATTTTGAAAAGAAGAAAAAGATAGACCCTTAACTTCTGGCTCTCTTCGCTACCGCTCCTTTTTTCCTATCTCGTCATCTGGCAGGTAAAAAGAAAGCGATATGGTTGATCATAGCGTAGGCATTTCGGGAATGGCTTCTCCTAATGCCAATGGCCTGTTTGATCATTCTGGAACCGGATTCCATTGACACACAGGCGAAAATTCCCTACACTATGGCGCATAGGAGGCTGTCCGAGAATGGCTATTATCTGCAATCTCTGCGTCAGGTTCATCCCGCCTATATTGCGGCGGGACTCATTCTCGGACAGCCTCCTGGAGAAGCTTTTTATCACACAGTATTAACCGATCAACTTCATTGACAAGAGAGGATTTTATGGCAACAGAAACAGCTTTCGATAATGAAAAATATATGAAAGAACAGACATCTGAGATTCTTGAACGGGTAAATAAATTTGGAGATAAACTTTACCTCGAATTTGGCGGAAAGCTTCTGTATGACTATCATGCCTCGAGGGTCTTGCCCGGATATGATCCAAACATCAAAATGAGACTTCTCCAGCAATTGAAAGATAGGGCAGATATCCTTTTATGCATTTATGCGGGGGCTATTGAAACAAAAAAAATGAGGGCGGATTTTGGCATAACCTATGACTCCGAAGCCCTTAAATTGATAGACGAATTAAGAGGTTGGGGAATACATGTCCTTGGTGTAGTTATTACCCGGTTCAGAGACCAGCCTGCCGCCAAATTATTTAAGAATAAATTGGAAAGGAGAGATATAAAGGTCTATACGCATCAATATACAAAGGGGTATCCCACAAACGTGGATTTAATCGTAAGTGATGAAGGCTATGGGGCTAATGATTATATCGAAACGGAAAAACCTCTGATTATTGTTACGGGTCCTGGGCCTGGCAGTGGAAAGTTAGCCACATCTCTTTCGCAGGTATACCATGACTACAGGAGAGGAATAAATTCAGGATATGCAAAATTCGAAACCTTTCCCATATGGAACTTACCTTTAAACCATCCAGTAAATATCGCATATGAGGCAGCCACAGCGGACATTAGAGATTTCAACCTCATTGATCCGTTCCATCTGGAGGTCTACGATAAAAAAGCTGTCAACTATAATCGCGATGTAGAAGTATTTCCTGTCGTCAGAAGAATATTGAAAAAAATCAGCGGTGGTGAGTCGCCTTATCAATCACCAACAGATATGGGTGTAAATCGAGCAGGTTTTGCCATAACCAACGATGCCCTCACAAAGGAGGCTTCCAAACAGGAGTTGGTAAGACGATATTTCAGATATCGATGTGAATATGTAATGGGGTTGACAGATAAGGAAACCGTCCAAAGAGTAGAGCTCCTTATGGAAGATTTTAATCTCGGACCCGAATACAGGGATGTTGTAGCACCGGCTCGAAAGGCCGCATTAGAGGCTCAGAAAAAAGATAAGGGAAGTGAAGGTATCTATTGTGGTGCAGCCATAGAGTTAGAGGACAGCACTATTGTGACCGGCAGTAATTCCCCTAATCTTCATGCGGCATCCAG
>JACNJD010000247.1:0-3765 GCA_014382715.1 Candidatus Desulfacyla euxinica
AAATGAAGATATACACTTACCCGGATCCGGTTCTCAAAACTAAAGCCGAACCGATAACAGAGATAGATGAAGAATTACAGGTGCTGATCGACAGGATGATCGAGGTCATGTATACAGCTCCCGGAGTTGGGCTTGCCGCAAACCAGGTGGGTGTGCTCAAAAGGCTGATAGTCTTTGACCGCAATCCAAAAGAGAATGAAAGAGACCCAATTGCCTTGATCAATCCGGAAATCATTTTGGGCGAGGATGAGATAAAATGGGATGAGGCATGCCTGAGTGTAATTGATTTCTCCGCAGAAGTTGTCCGAAAGGCCCAGGTCAAAGTCAGCGGTCTTGATCGCCATGGTAATCCATTTGATATTGAAACAGAGGACTTATTAGCTGTCTGCCTGCAACACGAGATCGATCATCTCGATGGAATCCTATTTATCGATCATATAAGTACTCTTAAACGGGCGTTATATAAAAAGAAGCTGAAAAAAAAGGAACAAAAGAAGTAATGGCGCCTGTGAGCAATCTTAATGCAGACTTTCCCGCTTATCCAAAGATCGTTTTTATGGGAACTCCTGATTATGCTGTGCCTTCCCTTGAGACATTAATTAAACAGGGGTACATAATTCAGGCGGTGGTGACTCAACCGGATCGCCCCGTCGGCAGGAGTAAAAAGCTGGTTCCTTCTCCGGTAAAGCGAGTTGCGACACAATTCGGTCTTGAGATCCTTCAGCCCGAAAAACCGTCGGACAAGGGTTTCTACGAGGGAATCCGTGACGTCAGCCCGGATCTCCTGGTCGTTGTAGCCTTTGGTCAGATCCTGAAGAAAGATCTTCTTGACATCCCCCGGTGGGGTGCACTGAATATCCATGCTTCTCTCCTGCCCAAGTATCGGGGTGCAGCACCCATCCAGCGGGCCATTATCAATGACGAAACAAAGACCGGTCTCAGTGTCATGCGCATGGAAGAAGGCCTTGACACCGGGCCTGTTCTTCTCCAGGAAGAGGTCCTTATCGGTTTGGACGAGACAGCAGGGGAACTCCATGACCGACTTGCTCTTCTTTCAGGAGATGTTCTACTGAAAGCCATTGAAGAGATGAGAAGCGGCCGGCTGATTGAAAAACCTCAGGATGATAAACTGGCCACATACGCGCCAAAGATCGATAGGAGCATCTCTTTCATCAACTGGAACCAACCGGCCAGTACCATATCGGCCCTCATTCGCGCTTTGGATCCGTGGCCGGGCGCTATTACACCTGTGGGCGGGAAAGAGATAAAGTTGTTTTCATCCAAAGTTGTTGAAGGAGAGGCTCTTGATCTGTCTCCTGGCAGGATTGCAGAGCACTCAGTGGAGGGTCTTTTGGTGGAGACAGGGAAAGGCCTTATATTGATCAGGGAATTTCAGGCCCCAGGTAAAAAAAGGCTTGTAGCGGCTGATTTTCTGAGGGGGTTTCCTATTAATGATGGGACCATGTTAGGATAGGGATCGTTAACTACTTAACCGGGTTAGCAGGAAGATGAGATGCAGGAGTTAAAAGAAAAAAAGAAGACTCAGGAAAGAGATGTATTGCCGGTGACAACCGTAAGGGAATATGGCGAGCCTGATCTTTCACCAAAACCTCAGAAAAGGGTCTTCATCTTTCTCCTTTTAGTTACGTGCCTTGTTTTACTGGGGTGTGCCTTTTTGCTCTGGTGGGTTCCTTATGTGGGCCTCAACAATATCCATCCGAGTCTGCCGCTGTTATTGGCAATTGTCTTTGGTTGCATTGTCCTTTTCGGTTTGGGCGGGGCTCTGACCCTGGTATTAACCATTATCCGAGGGAAGAATCTATTTTTTAACAGACGCATACGCGGGGTCGTAATAAGGGTATTGTTTCCACTGTTAGTGGGAGTTGGCAGGTGTTTCGGTATCAGGAAGGATGAGATTCGAAGATCCTTTGTCGCCATTAATAACAAGCTGGTCCTTGCCGAGGCCAAGAAGGTTAAACCGGAACAGATCCTTATTCTTCTTCCCCACTGTCTCCAGAACCATGATTGTATTGTCAGGATTACAGGGAATGTGGAAAACTGCAAGGCATGCGGCAAGTGCAAGATAAAGGACCTGGTGGAACTCTCTGAAAAATACCATGTACCTGCCGCAGTGGCCACCGGTGGAACATTGGCCCGGAGGATAGTAGTTGAGAAAAAACCGAAGGTCATCATAGGTGTTGCGTGTGAACGTGACCTGTCAAGCGGTATACAGGACAGTTACCCTATTCCTGTTTTTGGCGTATTCAACAGAAGGCCTTTTGGCCCCTGTTATGATACGGATGTAAGCCTTGAACTTGTTGAAAAGGGTATCAAAACATTCTTGGAGTAATATACCTTTGATGCCGAGAGACCTCGCATTGGCTGTACTCAACCGTGCTGATTCCTCCCAGGGTTTTCAGGAAAGATATCTCGAGACCTCTTTTGAGGAGAATCCCGGCCTCAGTGAAAGAGACAGGGCATTCATTGTTCATCTGGTCCAGGGGGTCCTGCGATGGCAGATCAGGCTTGATTGGATTGTCAAACAGGCGGTCCGTTTTCCATTCAAGAATATTGAACCTCCCACTTTGAATATCCTTCGTATCGCCCTTTACCAGATATTTTTCATGGATCGAGTCCCTGAGAGCGCTGCTGTCAATGAGGCGGTCAAACAGGCAAAGGGTGCTTGCAATAAACACGTGGCAGGCTTTGTCAACGGGATATTGAGACATATCTGCAGGGAAAAGGATCGTGTATCTTTCCCTGATCCAGACCGGGAACGTGTCCTGTATCTTTCTGTATCTTATTCCTATCCTCTCTGGTTAGTTGAAAAATGGATTAGCGAACTGGGTCCTGATGCTGCAGAGCGTCTTCTCGATGCCGGAAACCGCATCCCTAATACGGTTATCAGGGGCAACACTTTAAAGACTGACCGCCAGGGATTGCTTGAGCGTCTGAATGAGGAAGGTGTGACGGGCACCACATCTCTCTATTCTCCTGAAGGAGTAACTCTTGAAGGTCTCAAAGGGCCTGTTAACAGGTTGACGGCATTCAAAGAAGGGCTGTTTCAGGTGCAGGGTGAGGCGGCGCAGATCGGATCTTATCTCCTTTCTCCCCGGCCAGGGGACTCGGTACTTGATGTCTGCGCAGGTCTTGGAGGGAAATCGACCCACCTTGCGGCTATCATGGAAGACAAAGGGTTTATTCTTGCACTTGACAAAACCCGCAGCAGATTGATAAGCCTTTTACAAAGCTCAATTCGTCTTGGAACGGGGTCTGTCAAACCAGTGGTCGCGGATGCAAGAGGTCCCCTTACAACATTTCTGAAGCATCCATTTGATAAGATACTGCTTGATGGTCCATGTTCCGGTCTTGGTGTAATATCAAAGAACCCTGACATAAAACTGACGAAAAGGGTAGGGGACATTAAGCGATTAGCGCGTTTACAGACAACCATTCTGAATCAAGCGGTTCATCTCCTGAAAAGAGAGGGCAAGATGCTGTACCTGACCTGCACTATCTCTAAGGATGAGAATGAAGGGGTGGTTGAGGGTTTTTTGGAAGCAAACGGTGAAATGGCCCTCGAAAACCTGAAGAGTACGATCCCGGAATGGGGTCTTGACCTGATTGATGATAGCGGTTTTTTCAGGACCCTGCCTCATATTCACGGGATGGAAGGTTTCTTTGGCGCGCTTTTTACAAAGATCTGAGGGGCGAAAAAACTTCAACCTCAATCTTCTCAATCATCAATCTACAATCATCCATCAA
>JACNJD010000247.1:3905-36554 GCA_014382715.1 Candidatus Desulfacyla euxinica
GGGAGACAGCATGGGAAAAATAGCACCCTCGATTTTATCAGCGGATTTTACCCGTCTTGGGGAAGAAATTAACGATGTGGAAAAGGCAGGAGCGGACTACATTCATATTGACGTAATGGACGGGCATTTTGTGCCCAATATAACTATCGGCCCAATGATCGTAAAGGCGGCCAGACGCGTAACAGATCTTCCCCTTGATGTCCATTTGATGATTTCAGAGCCCGATTATTTTATAGAGGACTTCGCCGAGGCGGGGGCGAGTATCATAACGGTCCACGCGGAGGCTCTGAATCATCTCCACAGGACTATCCATCTCATCCGTGATAAAGGGGTAAGACCCGGGGTGGTCCTGAATCCAGCCACCCCATTAGGTGTTGTGGAATATGTCTTGGACCAGCTTGACATTGTCGTGTTAATGACTGTAAACCCAGGTTTTGAGGGCCAGAAATTTATCCCGGAGGTCATTCCAAAGATAAGAAGACTGAGAAAAATGGTGAATGATCTCAATTTGAGCCTGGAAATCGAGGTTGATGGGGGAATCGATCCCGAAAACATTGGCCGGGTATCATCAGCCGGAGCTGATGTCTTTGTGGCAGGCTCGGCGATTTATTATAGTAAAGACTATAAAGAAACCATCAGTTTGATGCGGGAGAGGATGTCTGAAGCGGAATAATAAGCGGTGGAAAGGACGATTTTTTGTTGGGAAATCGTTGGTCAGTATGCTATAGGGTTTTTGCCCGTTAGATCAAAAAAAGAGGTTCAAAAATGGTGTGTAACGGAGGTTATCAAATGAAGTATGGTATGATCCTGTCTGTTTTTCTTATTGTCCTGACATTTTCCGCGGGAGCGACGGCCGCTCTTTCTGACAAACCGCAGGTGGTCATTGAAACAACAAAGGGTGCCATTGTCCTTGAGCTTTATCCCGATGAAGCCCCCAAAACGGTGGATAATTTCTTGCGCTATGCCCGCTGGGGACATTACGACGGCACTATTTTTCACCGTGTAATCCCTGACTTCATGATTCAGGGTGGAGGCTTGACTCCTGACATGAAGCAGAAACTCACCAAGATGCCCATAAAAAACGAGGCCGACAACGGGCTAAAGAACAATCGAGGCACGGTGGCCATGGCGCGTACCCAGGACCCGCACAGCGCAACGAACCAGTTTTTTATTAATACAAAAAACAACAAACCTTTAGACCATAAGGGCAAAACCCCTCAAGGCTGGGGATACACTGTGTTCGGGAAGGTAATTGAGGGTATGGATGTGGTTGATGCGATTTCCAAAGTCAAGACCGGTAAGCGGGGTTACATGGCAAATGTTCCGGTTGAACCTGTAATAATTACAAAGATAACCGTCAAATAATGATGCGCCCGTAAAAAGCCTTTTTTACGGGCAATTGCGTCCCGCGGATCGCGGGATTAGGAATTGAGGCCCCAGTGAAATAGAAAAAATAGGGGCATTTCACGGGGTAAAAATTACGAATTATTATAAAAAGTTTCGCTAAACAGCCTCTGAGATCGCCCTGCCCAATTCAGCCGTAGTTGCCTTTCCCCCCATATCAGGGGTTCGTAAGCCAGGCTCCTGCAGCACTGTTTCAATGGCCCGATCCACAGCCCGTGCAGCAGCTGTATGGCCGAGATGATCGAGCATCATGGCCCCTGCCCAGATCTGGCCAATGGGATTAGCTACACCCATCCCGGCAATATCAGGTGCTGACCCGTGCACTGGTTCAAACATGGAGGGAAATTCACGGGTGGGGTTGATGTTTGCAGAGGGCGCAATGGCTATGGTGCCGGCGATGGCAGGACCCAGATCTGACAAAATATCGCCAAAAAGATTGCTCCCCACCACCACATCAAACCAATCGGGGTGTAAAACAAAATTGGCGGTGAGGATATCAATGTGGTACTGATCGGTTCGAATGTCCGGATATTCGGAGGCGAGAGCGGCAAAGCGCTCATCCCAAAAAGGCATGGTATAAATAATGCCGTTGGATTTGGTTGCTGAGGTCAGGTGTTTGGCTTTACGGCCACGGGCCAGTTCAAATGCGTAACGTAAGACCCGGTCAACACCCTTACGGGTAAATACTGTTTCCTGTATCACCGTCTCCGCCTCGGTTCCCGGGTAGAGACGGCCTCCGATCTCTGAATACTCTCCCTCGTTATTCTCCCGGACGATCAGAAAATCGATATCCGCGGACCCTCTGCCTCTCAACGGCGATTCCATTCCTTTCAACAAACGCACGGGACGTAGATTGATATATTGTTTCATCTGTCTCCGGATCGGTATCAACAGACCCCAGAGTGAGATATGGTCCGGTACACCGGGAAAGCCCACAGCTCCTAAGAATATTGCGTCGTATTCCCTAAGCTTGTCTATCCCGTCCTCAGGCATCATCCGGCCGGTTGCAGCATAAGTTTCACAACTCCAGGGCAGGATGCTCCAGTCAAAATCAATATTGTGTCGGCTACCCGCTGTTTCGAGGACCCGGATACCCTCCGGAACAACCTCCTTCCCGATCCCATCGCCGGGGATCACGGCAATCCTGTATTTAGTCATCTTCCTCCCTTAATATTCAAAATTGCGCTTAGTAGTTAAAGTGGCGAACATTTGTCATTTTTCATACGGCCACAAATCTAAATGGAAACAGGATTATTTTCAATGGGAAAAACAGATTTTTTTTGTTGAGTTGCCTGGGCCTTTGAAAAACCTTTGCCATCGTAAGCGGGATTCATGTTTAGCGTCCAATTTTTCAAAATCAGCTTTGAACTCCCGTTTTTTGTGCCTTTAGGATATCTTCTGTTGCGTGGCGCGGCCCTTTTGTGTAAAAGATAAAGAAGGAGATAGAAGGGCATACTGTTTTGGTGTGGTCCGGCAATTCAGAATCTGCTTGCCTTTTCTGAGAGGTAATGGGCAAGAAACGTCTTCTGGGGCGAGAAAAGATCATGACGCGGAGGGATTGAAATGACCATAAAGTTTGAGATTTACTTCAGAGACTTGGAACTGGAAGCCCAGGCCAATCTTCTTGAGTTATTTGAAACAACCGAGGAGGATGAGAATTGGGACATTTTCCCAATTTCGGTGATTGAGCGAGAGACTGAAATCTAAAAAGGGTAGCGTTAGAGATTATGAATTTATGAAATAAAACAGGAAGGCTTACTTATAGTGATTGAACAGGATTCAGAGATCATATTTAACAAAAGGGTTGCTGTAGATACTTTCCTCATAGGTCTGAAATCACCCCTGGTTGCAGCAGAGGCCCGGCCCGGTCAGTTTGTGATGCTAAAGGTTGGGCGGGGTATGGACCCGCTCTTGAGGCGGCCCTTTTCCATATGCGGAATTCGAGAGGAAAATCTGATTCTAATTCTTTACCGGATTGTCGGCCAGGGCACAAGAATTATGTGTGATTTCAGGAAAGGGGAGTCATTATCGGTTCTGGGCCCCCTTGGCAGCGGGTTTGAAATGCCCCATAAAGGAGATATGCCAATATTGGTGGCAGGAGGTATGGGGATTGCCCCACTGATTTTTCTGGCTTCAATCATGGAGCCCGGCAGTTTTAGCTTTTTTGCCGGGTTTGGTTCTGCAAAGGAAGTTGTTGCAACCGATGAAGTTGGCTCTTCAGGCCTTGATCTTTCTATCTCCACGGATGATGGTTCAGCAGGTCATAGGGGTCTTGTAACAGAACTCCTGGAAAACCGTTTAGCCGGATTTGATGGCAAGACCAGTCCCGTTGTTTTTGCCTGCGGTCCATTGCCGATGTTAAAGGAAGTGGCAGCCATTACCCTTGATGGCGTTCTTTCATGCCAGGTCTCTTTAGAGGCCTCAATGGCGTGTGGACTGGGGGCATGCCAGGGTTGCGCAATAAGAAGATCGTCGGAACAGGCCATAGCCTATTACCATGTATGTCAGGATGGGCCTGTTTTTGATGTGAACGTTTTGGATTGGGGGGCATTATAAAATATGGTTCACCCTGATTTAAGAGTCAAAATCGGTGCCTTAGAACTGAAAAACCCTGTCCTTACTGCTTCCGGGACTTTCGGGTATGGCCGGGAATTTTCCTCTCTGATAGATCTCGATCTCCTGGGCGGAATAGTGGTCAAAGGGGTTTCCCTCAAACCGAGGGAAGGAAACCCGCCTCCCAGAATTGTGGAGACCCCCTGCGGCATGTTAAATGCCATCGGTCTGGCCAATGTGGGTTTGGAGAGTTTCCTGAAAGAAAAACTCCCATGGCTCCAGGGGCTCAATACTGCCGTGATTGTCAATATCTACGGGCACACTGTGGAAGAGTATGGGGCGGTGGCGGCCGGTCTCAGTGGGGTTAAGGGCATATCGGCCATTGAGGTTAACATTTCATGCCCAAACGTCGAACAGGGGGGCATGGCCTTTGGCACTGACCCTGATATGTCGGCAAAGGTTACGGAACGTGTGGTCAAAGAGACGGACAAGCCTGTCATAGTAAAGCTGTCACCCAATGTGACCGATATCAGGAAAATCGCTGTTGCTGCGGCAGATGCCGGGGCAGACGCATTATCTCTGACAAATACCCTGACGGGCATGGCCATCGATATTGAAAGACGTGTCCCCAAGTTGGCAAATATCTCAGGCGGGTTGTCAGGTCCGGCTATCCGGCCTGTGTCCCTCTTTATGGTCCATCAGGTAGTCAGGGCCGTCAAAATACCCGTAATTGGGGTAGGGGGGATCGTGGATTACCGGGATGCGCTCGAGTTTCTGATAGCGGGCGCCAGGGCTATTCAGATAGGCACTGCCAATTTTGTCGATCCAAGGGCTTCTCTTGATATTATAGAGGGCTTAAGGATCTTTTGTCAGGACAAAGGGATTGATAGGATAGAGGATGTTATCGGCACGCTTAAGATTTGAGGGGTTTTTAGGAAGAAGATCAGTCCCTTAATTTCTTAGTTCACTTTAGGCATTTTTCGGGTTTATCCGGATTAAGAGTAGGGAGGCTCTGGGATGAGACAAGAAAAGATTTGCAGGAATGGATCCTTGATCCTGGTAATGGTTTTGTTGGGATCAATGTCTATGGTTGGAGCCCCGTCGAAAGCATATGGTGACCCGGTACTCGGAAAGATAATTGAACTCCAAGCGGCAGATAAAGAGGCTCTTGCCATCTTAGGGAAAGGGGTTGTGGGCAAGGCCTTGCCCGCAAAGCCCGTTGTTGATACAGCAAGGCTCATGCCATTGAATGAGGGGAAGTGGACGTACAGGGTGTTGGCCGGGGACCATAAAGGAACGAATCAGGAGGATATAATTGCGAGACCAAAACATGATGAATCTGGGAAGTCGTGGCGCCGTGTGGTGGGCAAGAAGTACATTGACTATTATCGAGTGAGGAATGGCGGAAAGATCGAGATGGCTTCGGAGGTGGATCTGGTAGAAGATGTGATAACCACATATACTCCCCAGTTTCCCGTAATTTTCAACGGTATGAGACCGGGAGCGCAAAGCGAGGTGGAAACAGATATCAAGGTCTATGACCTCCATGATCCTACCGATGAAAAGTATAAGGGCCATTTAAAGATAGTCTACACCTATGTCGGGGCTTATGAGGTCATTGTTCCGGCGGGAAAGTACCAGACAATCCTGATTAAATCCTCATATACGGGAAAAGTCGGTCCTGCTTCAGTAAAGGATGTGGGATATATGTTTTATGCGGAAGGTGTGGGTATCGTTGCGGCTGTGGAACGGTCTCATGTTACGGCCTTCCTCTTTTATGACAAAAAGACTAAGACTTCAAAGGTTTTGGTGCATAAATGAAGTTGATTGTTTTAGGATCAGGTACCGCTATCCCTCTTCGAGATCGGGGATCGCCTTCCCTTGTTTTGCTTATTGAGGGGAGCCCGGTCCTCTTCGATATTGGGCCGGGGACCTTGCGTCAACTGACGAGAGTCGGCATAAGTTACGAAAAGATTGAGCGAATTTTTTTGACGCATTTTCATCCCGACCACACGGCAGACCTGATTCATCTCCTCTTTGCTTCAAATAATCCGGGTGTTCTGAAGAGAAGAAGGCCCTTTGTAATTACAGGCCCATCCGGTTTGTCCAAACTCATAACCGCTCTTCAAGACGCTTATAATACCTGGCTGACCCTTCCTCCGGAGATGATGAGATTCGAAGAAATTGACATAAATAGGAAGGTTAAAAGCGATTACGGAAACTTCACGGTCACTACCAGTCCTACAAATCATACTCCGAACAGTCTTGCCTATCGTGTGAAAAATCGTTCGGGAAAAACGGTGGTCTATTCCGGGGATACAGGTTTTTGTGATGAAATAGTGGACCTGGCAAAAGGGGCTGACCTGTTAGTTCTGGAATCCTCTTTCCCGGATGGTGATGAGTTTGAGGGGCACCTTACACCTTCCCTGGCGGGCCGTATTGCCACTCTTGCGGGCGTGGAGCGTTTAGTTTTGATCCACCTTTACCCGGAATGCCTGAGAAGCGATATTACATCTCAGTGTCGGAAATTCTATGAGGGTGAACTGGTATTAGGCGAGGATCTGCTTCAAATCCGGGTATAGAACCTTTGGATTGATGATTTATGATTGTCGATTGTCGAAGACCCCGTCTTTAGCGGGGTTGATTGAAACGATTTGCAACCCGCAACATTGAAAAATCCGTAAAAAGCCAGAAATGATCCGTTTGTGTCATTCCCACGAAAGCAGGAATCCAGGGATCAAGCCTCTATCGGGAGTGACGGCGTTGGATACTTTTTGCAGGCGCATCAAATTTAAATTTTCAAATTGTCTAAAGCCCTTAATCATGGCTTTGCTTGAAACTTTAGGCACTTCAAACTTTAGGCATTTTAGGCACTCTCTACTTCTTCCTGTCAATGATATGCTGGCTTAGTATTGCGAGGTCTCTTTTTGTTGTAGAATCCGGGAATATGTCCAGGGAGTTAATGGCTTTGTCCACATATGATTGGGCCTCATCCCGGATACGGTCAAGTGCTCCGTTGCGTCTCACAAGATCTATAATATCCTTATAATCATCATCTGTGGGCTGATGCTTCAAGAAGAGATCTTCGAGACGGTTTTTTTCTGTTATTGCAAGCTGTTCCAGTGTATAGATAAAGGGCAAGGTTACCTTTCCTTCTCTCAGGTCTTTTCCCACAGGCTTTCCAAACACCTCTTCGGAAGATGTGTAATCCAGCAGGTCGTCTATTAGCTGAAACGCGATTCCCGCATCTAACCCGAACCGGGTTAGAGCATCTGCGGTTTCGGACCCGGCGTCGGAGATGATGGCTCCACAGGCACAGGCAGTTGATATAAGCATAGCCGTCTTTGCCGTTACGATTTCTAAATACAGGTCTTTGCTGATTTCCCAATCATCCGTATGGGCTAACTCCAAAATCTGGCCCTCGGTCATTTGTGTTGTCGTTTCTGTGATTTTTGCCAGAAAAGGGATATTCCCGGCACGAATAGCTATGGCCAAGGCCTTTGAGACGAGGAAATCCCCCTCTAAGACGGCCGCATGGTTGCCCCAGACCTGGTTGGCTGAAGGCCTGTTTCGTCTGATCTCTGCGTTATCTAATACGTCATCATGAAGCAATGAAGCGGTATGTATATATTCAAAAATAGTGGAAAGCTGATACACATCTTCTTGCTGGTAGCTGCAGAGTTCACAGGAGAGGACAAAAATGAGGGGTCTGAGTCTCTTGCCATGCCCCAAGAGTGCGTGTCTTCCAATTTCTTCAACAAGCGGGACCCGAGAGTTAAACACCTTGAACATCTCATCGTTAATTATTTCGAAATGATCTTTAAACTGTATTAGATTTGAAGTGTCTGAATCCATTCTTTATTGCGATTCCCCTTTTTATTGGCTGATGAATGTGTGCTGTTTTTCATATCAGATGATAATTTACCTGTTCAGATTTTACAACCTATTTCAGGTCTGGCCCAAGAATTTTGCCCACCAGGTCATACGTATGGGCCTCCGTGATTTCGACAGGCATGATTTCTCCAACAATACCCTCTCCCTCGTTTATGAGCACCTTTGTGTCCACGTCCGGGGCCATTGTTGCTGTTCTTCCGGCCAGCAACAGGTCGGTTTCAGGACTTGATCCCTCAATCAGTACAGGTAAGAGGCTACCGATTTTACGCTGATTTATTTTCTTTGAAATTCCGGCCTGGAGAGTCATGATTTCGGCCAATCTATTTTCGGCAACATCTCGATCAACAGCTGGTCTGAGGCCGGCCGCTGCTGTTCCCTTTTCCGGACTGAATGCGAAGACCCCGAGATGGTCAAATTCCGCCATCTTCACGAAAGCGCAGAGCTGATCGAACATCTCGTCTGTTTCACCAGGAAACCCGACCATCAAGGTGGTTCGAATGCTCACCCCCCGCTTCCTATTCCTTATTCTCACAATCAATTCCCCGGGGGTCTCCTGTCCGGGCTCCCGACCCATGGATTTCAGGAGAGTCTGGTTTACGTGCTGAAAGGGCAGATCAAGGTAGGGGCAGATGGTTTCCTGAGAATCAATCAGATCCAGGAACCGTTCCGATACATTATTGGGATGTACGTATAATGGCCGGACCCACCTTATTCCATTTATGTCAATAAGACCTTCCAATAAATCCTCAAGACGGGTTTCACCATACAGATCATTTCCATACTGGCTGGTATCCTGGGCAATGAGATTAATCTCTTTTACCCCTCTCTCCGCCATCTCCTCAGCTTCCTCTATCAAAGATTTCAGTCTGCGGCTGCGGAAGGGCCCCCTTAGACCGGGTATGAGGCAGTATGTACATCTATGAGAGCACCCTTCAGCAATCCTGAGATAAGCGGTGTAAAAAGGTGTTGACTGGACCTTAGGGAGATGGTGGTCTGCTAAGAAGGTGGGTTTGCCGATAAGAAACGGGACTGGGGCGTTTTCATTATCATTCAAGAGGATGTCTGCCACACGCCGGATTTCTCCCGTACCAAGCCACCCATCCACTTCAGGGATCTCCTTAACGAGTTTATACCCATAGCGCTGAACAAAGCATCCTGCCACCACAAGTCTCTTTAATTTGCCTTCATCCTTAAGACGTGCTGTTTCTAAGATAGTCTCAATTGCCTCTTCTACAGCGCTCTGGAGAAAACCGCAGGTGTTGATAAGGGCAAATTCAGCATCTTCTATTCTGGATGCCAGACCAAACCCTTGAGAATCAAGGATCCCAAGCATATGCTCGCTGTCCACCAGGTTCTTGGCGCAACCGAGACTGATCAAAAAAACTTTACCATTTTTTCTCATGTAAATTTCTAACCTTCTGACATATTTGTATCAGACTGCATATTATCAACAAAAGGTCAAAATCTCAACACTTCTGGTAAACCGGCCAGGATGTACAACCTCGGGATTTTTTATTGACACCGGGAATCAGGGTTTGTAAAAAACGGGTGTCAAGTAAATGCGATAGGATAATTATCAACAACTTTTCAGATAAAGTGAGGAAAAAATGGATATCACCGAACCGAAGATAACATTAGACGAAATACTGATCCTTCCGGATGACAACTTCAACCCTGACAATGTCTGCATTATAACCGGTGCGGGAATGGGTATAGGCCGGGCCACTGCAATAGCGGCCGCGGCCAATGGTCTGACAGCGGTTGGACTCGACATCAATGAAGAGGAATGTGAAAAGACAGTTGAGATGGTCCATGAACTGGGCGGAAAGATGGTCTTCATCAAGACCGATCTCACACGCGATGAAGATATAGAGCAAGCTGTGGCCGAGGCATCAAAAGTCGGCTTCATCAAGTATCTCGTCAATATCGCCGGGATCCAGCACATCGATTCGATCGAAAATTTCCCCATGGAAAAATACGATCTCATGCAGAGGCTGATGCTGCGAGCGCCGTTCTATCTTTCGAAATTGACAATCCCGCACATGAGGAAAAGCAGTGATGGGACGGGCGGCATTGGCAATATGGCCTCCATTCACGGGCATATATGCACACTGAATAAGACGGCATATAATATTATGAAATTCGGTTTGAGGGCCCTGAGCCAGTCTGTCTCGGCCGAGGGTGATGGAAAAATCCGTTCCTTTACAGTCAGTACCGGTTTTGTCAAAACAGCCTTGGCCCTGAACCAGATCCCTGCACAGGCAAAGCAACGGGGTATTACCCCCGAAGAGGTAGTTCGGGACGTCATGATGGGGGACTCGCGCATAAAGGAAATGATGTCTCCCATCGAAGTAGCCAATCTCTTCCTCCTGGGTTTTTCGCGTTTCGGGAAATACCTCGTCGGGGGAGATCTTCTGTTTGACGGGGGCATGGTACTTACCTATGCAGAAAAAAAAGCGGTCAAACAGAAATCTGAAGTGTAAGGTCAAAAAGATCCGGAACCAGAAAACAGATCTTAGCGCAGCTCTTCAAATTTTGTGGTCCATCAACCGTTGATAAACTCGTAAAAAGTCGCTGACCCGTTTTCGTCATTCCCGCGTACGCGGGAATCCAGGGAAATCAACCGCTTATAGACTCCCGCGTTCGCTGGAGTGACGGCCTTGGAGACTTTTTGCCAGGCCATCAACCGTTTGGCCAGGGCGTAATGAGTTATCCAAATTCATTCTTATAACTTCATTGGCATTGACGCAACATTGAGGAATCTTCTCCAAAATTGTTAAACTGTTTCGGAAACTATGAGGCTTTGACCATGGAGAAAGAAATAAGAGTTGAAAAACCCTGGGTATATTTCCACACGCAGCAGGTATAGCAAGTGCCGCATTGGGAAGCATGTTTTCAATTGTGTCAGGGGTGTGTTCCGGGGTTGCAGGTTTATTGGAATCCCATTCGTTAATGCCTGTCAGTGTGACTTTCCTTGTGCTCACCCTTCTGAGCTTTATGTTTTTTAAAGGTGTGTTGTCTCGCGCTAAATAATGTCTTGATGGCCTTGAGCCAGTCTGTCTCGGTCTGAGCCCTTCCGCTTTGCGGGTGTAGCTCTTAGTACTAAAGAACCACGTCCAAGGGGCCCACATCCTCGAAACGGGCGGGCAGCCATTGAGGATTGTCGTCCTTGTCCAGGAGACGTGCGCGAACCCCTTCCACGAAATCGTGATGGGTCAGCATGAACCGGGCTGCCTTAATGTCTGTCTCATAGACCGATTTCATGGGCTGATGTTCGTTGTGACGCAGCAGGTCCAGCGTCAGGACAACGCCGGTGGGCGAGCGTTCCGAAAGACTGGCGAAAACACCATCACACAAGGTCCCCTGAATACTGCACTGGCGGAGATTGTTCAGCAATTCATAAACTGATGTTTTCCCTTCAAAATATGCTCTAACCCATTGATCCATATCGGTATTTGTGGGAATGTCAATTTCAGTGACCGGTTCCAGCAAAGCCCGGATCTCTTTCGTTGCCCGGTCTTTTTCAAGCGGCAGGCCGGGCCCGGCCCGTTCAATGACACCGATCGCCTCATCCAGTTGTACGGATGGGATCAGACAGTCGGCAAAGCCCAGGCGCACGCATTCGGTGCCCCTAATCTCATATCCCGTCAAACCCAGAAACTCCGGAAACCCGGGAGGGCATTTTGCAAACATCCATCCGGTAGCGCCCACGTCGGGGAAAAATCCGATCCGGGTCTCGGGCATGGCCATTCGGGTCTGCTCCGTTGCCAGCACCAGGTCTGCTCCGGCAGCCAGCCCGAGACCGCCTCCCATGGTAATGCCGTGGACTATTACGACCACAGGTTTGGGGAATCTGCGGACTAACAGATCCAGGTCGTACTCTTCATGCAGAAACCGCAAGGCTCGGTCCACGTCTCTGTCCCGAACTGCCTGCGACATGAATTTGATATCGCCGCCCGCGCAAAAGGCCTGTCCTCCGGAGCCGCGAAACAGAATCAACCGCACGTCATCCGATGCAGCCGCATCATCCATGGCCCGCCGGATCCCCCTAACCGTCTCCAGGTTCAGGGTGTTCAAGTCTTTGGGCCGGTCCAGGGTGATGGTCATGACAAAGCCTTTCCGCTTCACCCGAAGTGAATTCTCGGAAACGTTTTCCGGGGCCTCAGGATTCATCTATTTCCCCCTGTATCCGGTACCGGGGCCGAAGCATCTGGGATGCGTTGATATCCACAGCAATTACTCCGGGTGCATGCTCATTGATAATTTCAGCACATCCCTTTCCCCGGGCTGTTTAATGATTTCCAGGGTCCGTCGAGTGCGAATGCTTTGAGACTCAACTCGTCAAATGTTATTTGACCATAACACTGTGCGATTCCTTCCCTTTCTTTTTGCTTCAAATACAACTCCTTTCATCGCATTCCCCCCCCTATATGGATCTCTAATCCATCATAAATTTATGGTCTTGTAAAAAGGCAAGAAGTTCAAGATGGATATGTTAAAATAATATGGTCTTCTATGAAACGCAACGATAAATTTAATCCAGGCTTATGGAAGATCAGCAGAGAGGGGTACGGTGCTGCAACTCTGTGGGCACAGGGCACAGTATCTTTTTTTCAACACAGACATATTTCCCCCTCTCAAGATAGTTTCATCCATAAATGTCCATTTTCAGCAGCCTGTACCACTGGATTCTAACATTCACCCTGAGGATTAATTCCTCATATGTCTAATGTGTTGAAATCTAAACTTGTTCTGGAACCGCAGAGTGCTGAATAAGGAATATTAAAATTCGATTCGGGGAATCCTCTATTTGACTTAAAGCCTGAATTCCAGTATGATTTTTCTTTTTGGAAAAGTCATCTGAAACTTATGACTTGAGACATTGGCGCCAAGGATTTGTGCCCATTAATTACAAACGAATGTCCGATGAAAAGGAAAATCGAACAGGAGGAAGAGATGGAACTGGAAGGAAAAAAGATCATTATCCTGGTTGAAGAGATGTTCAATGACCTCGAATTCTGGTATCCCTATTACAGGCTTAAGGAGGCGGGGGCCCATGTGGTAGTGGTGGGATCAGGCAGCGCCGAAGCATACTCCGGCAAATCAGGAACTAAGGCAAAGGCGGATGCCGCTGCCGATCAGATTTCAGCCTCGGAATTTGATGGCATCATCATCCCGGGTGGATATGCGCCTGATCTCATGAGGCGTTATCCGGAGATGGTCAAACTGGTAAAAGAACTGTTTGAGGCACAGAAAGTGGTGGCGGCCATCTGCCACGCCGGCTGGATGCTGGCGTCGGCCCGGATACTGGAAGGCCGCAAGGTGACTTCGTTTTTTGCAATCAAGGATGACTTGATTAATGCAGGGGCAAACTGGGTTGACGAGGAAGTGGTAATAGACGGAAAACTGATCACAAGCAGGAAGCCGGATGATCTTCCTGCCTTTATGAGAGCGGTTATCAAAGAGTTCTGATTTCCAGCACAGAAGGAGTCAAAGATGAAAGAATTCTTCCCTGAAATTCAAGATAGAATTCCCTATGAAGGGGCAGACTCAAAAAACCCCTTGGCTTTCAAGTATTATGAACCGAACCGAATGGTCGGACAAAAATCTATGGAAGATCATTTAAGATTCTCCGTGGCTTACTGGCATACCTTCAAGGCCACAGGTGTTGATCCTTTCGGGGCCGCAACTTTTGACAGGCCCTGGAACCGGGGGACAACGCCAATGGAGCAAGCCGAGAATACGTTGCGGGCCGCCTTCGAATTCTTTCAGAAACTTGGGGTTCCCTATTACTGTTTCCACGATCGGGATTTGGCCCCGGAGGTGGAAACATTCGCGGAATCCTGCAAGAACCTTGAATCGATGGTTGAAAAGGCCAAACAACTACAAGAGGACACAGGAATTAAACTCCTTTGGGGAACTGCAAATCTTTTTGGTCATCCGCGCTATTCGCACGGCGCAGCAACTAACCCGGATGCCCACGTATTTGCCTATGCGGCTGCCCAGGTGAAACACGCCATTGCAGCGACTATGGAGCTTGGCGGAGCAAACTATGTCTTTTGGGGTGGCCGGGAAGGGTATGAGACGCTGTTTAACACGGACATGAAAAGGGAGCACGAGCAATTGGCCCGATTTTTTCATATGGCTGTGGATTATGCCAAACAGATAGGGTTTGACGGGCAGTTTCTGATCGAGCCAAAGCCAAAGGAGCCCACTAAACATCAGTACGATTTCGATGCCGCTACCGTTTTGGGTTTCCTTGGCGCCTATGATCTGTTGGACCATTTCAAGTTGAACATCGAAGCGAATCATGCGACCCTGGCAGGACATTCCTTTGAACACGATTTGACGCTCGCCTCCATGAACGGCAAACTGGGAAGTATCGACGCTAATGTAGGCGACACACTCTTGGGTTGGGATACGGACCAATTCCCCACTGACCCGGCTATGTGTGCCAAGGCCATGTTGATTGTGCTGGCCCAGGGTGGCCTCGGAAAGGGAGGTTTAAACTTCGATGCAAAACCACGGAGAGGGTCCTTCGACCCGATCGATCTATTCTACGCCCATATCAGCGGGATGGATGCCTTTGCCCGCGGCCTGTTGGCTGCCCAGCAAATCATGGACGATGGTCTCCTTGATAAGTTCATCGAAGAGCGTTATGCCAGCTACTCAGGAAGCATCGGAAAGCAGATCATGTCGGGAGAGGCGACTTTTGAATCTCTTGAGGGATCGATCATGGAAAAAGGCGAGCCATCCCTTGAAAGCGGCAGACAGGAGATGCTGGAGAGCATTTTCATGTCTTATTTTTGAGTGAGCCCTTAGGATCTACCATGCAAGGAGACCAGCTTTTTTTAGGAATTGACAGCGGCACCCAGGGGACAAAGACCGTTGTGTTCAGTCCTGGGCAGGGAAAAATCATAGCCGAGGCATTCGCTGCACATGATATCATTGAAAACAACACCGGTCGACGGGAGCAGGATCCAAAATGGTGGATAGACGCTTGCACCAGGGTGCTCCATGAAGTCTTGCAGACTGAAGGTGTTGTTAGGGATCGGGTTTGTGCCATCGGAGTCTCCGGCCAACAGCACGGGTTTGTGCCCCTGGATGACCGAGGAGAGGTGATTCGCCCGGCAAAACTGTGGTGTGATACGGAGACTACACCACAATGCGATGAGATCACTGAAAAAGTAGGGGGCCGGGAAAAGGTCATTGAGCTCATCGGGAATTCAGTTGCTGCAGGATTTACCGCTTCTAAAATCCTTTGGATGAAACAGCACGAACCGGAAAATTATGATCATCTAAAAACAATCCTGCTCCCCCATGATTATATCAACTACTGGCTGACGGGGGAAAAGAAATCAGAATTTGGAGATGCTTCAGGCACCGCCTATTTTGATGTAAGAACAAGATCATGGTCTACAACTATCCTTGAGGCCATCGATGATTCAGGGAAACTGGCCCGCTGCCTGCCTGAACTGATATCGTCCGACATCCCGGTGGGGACGATTAGATCCTCCATTGCCGAACGTTTCCAGCTATCGCCCGATGTTCTTGTCTCTTCCGGAGGGGGGGACAACATGGTGGCTGCCATCGGAACAGGGAACGTTAGTCCCGGTATAATTACCATGAGTCTCGGGACCTCCGGAACCATTTACTCCTTCACAAACCATCCGGTTGTTGACCCAAATGGGGAACTGGCTGCCTTCTGTTCCAGCAGCGGTGGATGGCTGCCACTGGCATGTACGATGAATGTGACTGTTGCAACCGAACTCACAAGAGCAGTGCTCGGTCTTAATCTGAAGGATCTGAATGAAAAGGTTTCATCAGCACCCATTGGCTCCGGAGGAATTATTTTGCTCCCCTATTTCAATGGGGAGCGGACACCCTCATTGCCGAAAGCCAAGGCCTCTTTTTTCGGTCTGACGAGCACAAACTATACCCCGGAGAACCTTTGTCGTGCTTCCATGGAGGGCGCAACACTGGGATTGCGCTACGGGCTTGAAGTGCTAATTAAGCAGGGAATAGACCCCACGGAAATCCGTCTTGTGGGCGGTGGTGCCAAGAGCCGGGTCTGGCGTCAGATGGTGGCAGATATATTTGATTGCCCAGTGATCTGTCCGAAATCTGACGAGGCGGGAGCGGTGGGAGCTGCGCTCCAGGCCATGTGGTGTTATCTCAACGAAAAGGAAGGTGGTGCTTCTCTAAAGGAACTTACGGATGATTTTATTTCATTAGATGAATCCACAAGGTCTCAACCAGAGACTTCCAATGTTTCTCAATATGCCGATATTTATCAACGCTATATGGAAATAAATAATGAGATGAAATCCTTGTTTGAAGGTAAGTAACGAAGATTCATTGCTAATATGATTTTAGCAATATGGCGGATAGCATTTACAGAAAGGAGAAGATATGGGACTCAGCAGAAAACTAAAAATGGGTATGGTAGGCGGAGGAAATGATGCGTTTATTGGCGGTGTTCATCGAAGTGCCGCATTGATGGACGGGCAGATTGACTTTGTTGCCGGTGCCCTTTCCTCCAGTCCTGAAAAAGCCAAGGAGTCTGCATGCACTCTCTTTCTTCCGGAGGAAAGATCATATGGTACCTGGCAGGAGATGTTGGAAAAAGAGTCTAAATTGCCCGAAGGAGAAAAAATCGATTTCGTTTCCATCGTTACCCCCAACCATATGCACTTTCCTGTAGCTAAAGCCTTTGCTGAGGCTGGGATTCATGTTATTTGCGATAAACCGATGACCTATTCACTTGCGCAGGCAAAAGAGCTTGTTCAAGTTGTCAGCAAATCCGGAATTGTCTTTGCCCTGACCCATAATTATATCGGTTATCCTATGGTAAAACAGGCGCGTCATATGGTCAGGAGCGGTGAAATCGGTGATATTTTAAAATTTGTCGTTGAATATCCCCAGGGATGGCTGCTGACACCCCTTGAAAAAGAAGATCAAAAGCAGGCATGCTGGAGAACAGACCCCGAACAGTCAGGAGTTTCAAATTGCATGGGCGACATAGGCTCTCACTGCGAGAATTTAGCCCACTATATAGGAGGTCTTGAGATAAAAGAGATGTGTGCTGATCTAAAAAGCATCCTGGATCGCCCCCTCGATAATGACGGAAATATACTGCTTCACCTTGAGAATGATGCCTGTGGAATCCTTTATGCCTCCCAGTTCTCGGCCGGAGATGAAAACAATTTAAATATTCGTGTATACGGAACTGAAGGAGCCCTGGAATGGCACCAGGAGGACCCGAATGATCTATGGTTCAGGACCAATGATGGGCCCGCACAGCTTTATAGAAGGGGGAACGGTTATCTATGTGAGGCTGCCCAAAGGGCAACACGTCTTCCGCCTGGTCACCCTGAGGCCTTTATTGAGGCCTTTGCCAATATCTATGTCAATGCGACCGATACCATCCGGGCAAGGCTGCTCGGTAATGAGCCCACAGAGTTGGAACTGGATTTTGCTACCGTTATTGACGGGGCCAGAGGAATGGCCTTTATCGAATCTGCAGTAGAGAGCAGCAAAAGCGATCAGAAATGGTATGCCATGAAAAGTTATCGATGATTTTCTAACCAATCTAAAAGGAGGTATAATAATGGCGAGACCAGTAACCTTGTTCACCGGCCAGTGGGCGGATCTTCCACTGACCGAATTAGCTGAAAAAGCAAGCGGGTGGGGATATGATGGACTTGAATTGGCCTGCTGGGGGGATCATTTTGACCCTGCAACAGGTGCTGTAGACCCTGCCTACTGTGAAAACCAGAAAAGAATTCTTGAGGAAAACAAGCTAAATGTATATGCCGTTTCTCATCACCTTGCCGGACAGCTGGTCTGTGATCTCAACAATGATGTCAGGTCCGATGCCTTTGCCCCCCAGGACTGTGCAGGCGATGCGGAGAAGAAAAGGGCCTGGGCAGTGGAAACCATGAAACAGACTGCCATCGCGGCCAAAAATATGGGCTTAAACGTCGTGAACGGATTTACTGGATCTTCCATATGGCATCTTATCTATTCTTTTCCACCGCTGGGCGAGAACCAGATTGAAGATGGGTTTAAATATTTCAGTGACATGTGGAATCCGATCCTCGATGTTTTTGACGAGAACGGGGTTAAGTTTGCTCTGGAAGTCCACCCTACCGAGATCGCCTTTGACATCATTACGGCTGAGCGTGCTCTTGAAGCCATAGGACGGAGGGAGGCTTTTGGTTTCAATTTTGATCCGAGCCATCTGCTGTGGCAGGGGGTTGATCCTGAAAAATTCATACGAACCTTTCCTGATCGTATCTACCATGTCCACATGAAGGACGCGACGGTGAATCTTGACGGCACCTCCGGTATTCTCAGCAGCTGCTTAGATTTTGGTCAGCCGGGACGCGGATGGGATTTTCGATCTCTCGGTAGGGGTCAGGTTAATTTTGAAGAAATTATTCGGGCATTAAATGAAATAGCATATGATGGACCGCTTTCGGTGGAGTGGGAAGACGCTGCCATGGATCGTGAAGCCGGGGCGCAGGAGGCAGTTGATTTTGTAAAAGAGATAGATTTTCCGCCTTCCAGTCGTGGGTTCGACGATGCTTTTGCCACAGAATAGAAAAGGTCTCACGCAAAGGCGCAAAGCCGCAAAGGGCTAAAAACTCAAAGCAAGAGATACAACGGAAAGCATTTCTGCCGTTTTTGGTAACTGTTCAAATTCCTCGGCATAAATCATGCGAAAACATGATGTGATTTGAACAATAGGTCCTAAATCGAATTTTGACTGAAATCCTTTTCGCAACGTCAGGCTGTGTCCCAACCATTGCGGATCAATGTGAAGCCGTCTTTCCAGACTTCATCGAGAGATGGTGATAAATCCCTCCAGATCATGGTCGCGGCAGCGAGTTGCGGCAAGGCGCGACTAAACGCTTCGATGGTAAACCACCCGTTGTATCCGACTGATTTCAATTCCCGAAATACTGAGGTCCAGTCGATGTGGCCTTTGCCGGGAGTGCCTCGGTCATTTTCAGAAATATGAACATGGTTGATCCATTGGGCGGACGGACCAATACAGTCGGTAACATGCTTTTCTTCAAGATTGGCATGGAATGTATCATACATACCGCTGATTGCAGGGTGGTTGACTTTTGTCAAATACGCACAGAGGTCTGCCATGGTGTTGACAAAATAACATTCAAAACGATTGATCGCTTCCATATTCACTGTAATACCCGCACTCTGCGCATAATCACCCACCTGGCGGTGAAATTTTACGGCATGATCCACCTCTTTTTCTGTAGGGCCGGTTCCGCTGAAATACCCTAAGGGCTGGTGGAGGGGGCCGCATAGTTGATCTGCACCCAAAGCAGCAGTGCAGTCAAGGCTCCATTTGAGATAATCCAGACCTTTTTGCCGACTGTCGGGGTTATCCGAAAGCGGGTTCATCTCGACTTCCGGAATAATTGTCAGGGCGGTGCACTCAAGACCCATATCATCAAGCGTTTTCTTTAAACTGCTGTAATGTGATGGATCTCCTTCCAATACCGGTATTTGAACACCGTCATACCCCTGTTCTTTAAGGGCGGCCATAATCGGGTGGTGCTCTTCCGTGACGTGCCCTGTCCACAGAAACATATTAAAACCAATTTTCATGTTTACCTCCTTCGCATTTCAATAATGTTGGAATTTAAAATTGATGAATTCGTAAAAAGTCACTCACCTGTTTTTGTCATTCCCGCGAACGCGGGAATCCAGGGCCTTGGAGACTTTTTACGAGACCATCAAAATTACGCCCATTTTCATAATTATGATGAGAGATTCATTGTTTAATCCCGCAAAATTCTTTCCGGATAAAGATTTTTGAGTTGTTAAACATAAAATGTTGTGGTTATATATGCAACAGAAAAACCGAACAGCATCAGTTAATTACGCATCTGCAGACAATCGCAAAATACAAATGAAAAGAAACGGGCTCAATTTGCAGGAGAATTAAAAGAGGAGAGACTCATGGATAGAACAATCCGGCTTACCGTTGGACAGGCAGTGGCTCTATTTTTACAAAATCAATGGACCGAACGTGATGGAATAGAACAGCGGCTTATTCCTAAAGCCTGCGGAATATACGGTCACGGCAATTTGTCGGGTCTGGGGCAGGGTTTTGTCGAATGCGGCGAGGAGATAGAATTTCACCAGCCCTTTCACGAGCAGAGCATGGTGCATATGGCTGTAGGGTATGCCCGGGCCAAAAGGCGTCTTTCAACCATGGCATGTACGTCTTCGATCGGGCCGGGAACAGCCAACATGTACACCGGGGCAGCCGGCGCCACCATCACCAAGATTCCTGTCCTGCTTCTGCCCTCCGATCATTACGGTACGCGGCGCCAGGGAATCGTGATGCAGCAGCTTGAACATGCGATCGAATATGATTTCAGCATTGCCGATGGATTGCGGCCGGTCAGCGTTTTTTTCGATAAAATTGTGCGCCCCGAACAGCTTGCGGCTTCGCTCATGGAAGCGACGCGCGTCCTGACAAGCCCTGATGAAGCCGGTGCGGTAACCCTTTCAATCTGCCAGGGGGTTCAAGGCGAAGCCGGTGACTTTCCCGTCAAATTGTTTGAAAAGCGTGTCTGGCATGTGGATCGGCGACCCCCTGCGGATGCACAGGTGGCCAGGGTTGTGCAGTTGCTCAAGGATGCAAGCAAACCGCTGATCATCAGTGGAGGAGGGGTATATTATTCTGAAGCGGAAGCCGAGCTGCGCAGTTTTGCGGAGGCTTTTGGTATTCCTGTAGTGGAAACCATTGCGGGGCGGAGTACAATGGGTGATGCTCTGCCGATGGCGGTCGGCGGTATGGGGGTGGCAGGCAATTCCGCGGCGAACACCCTTGCCGAACAAGCTGATCTGGTGCTTGCCATCGGGACACGTATGTTAGACGTTTCGACCTGTGCTCAGACAGCCTTTCAAAACCCGGATGTACGATTTGCTTCCATCAATATTCTGGGTAAGGACGCCTTTAAATTTGCTGCTGAACCGATTCTTGCCGACGCAAGGGAAGGGATCTCGAAACTGGCTGCAGCCGCTGAAGAAATCGGGGTCACACCCAATGAGCAGTGGATTGCAACAACGGAAAAGGTGAAAAAAGAATGGCACGATCTGGCTTTGCCGACCCTCATCGTAAAGGACGGAGAGCCCATGACCCAGGCCCAGGCGCTGAAAATCGTAAATGATACGATCCCTGAAAACTCTTATGTGGTGGCTGTGGCGGGAAGCCTGCCCGGTGATGTGCACAAGCTCTGGGATACCAGGGGCGATAAAAAATGCCATCTGGATTTCGGGTACTCCTGCATGACCTACGAAATCCCGGGGGGCATCGGTCTTTGCATGGCGGGTGAAAAAAACGTTTTCGTATGTATTGGAGACGGTACCTACCTGATGAATCCCAGCGATTTGATTGTCGCCGCCCGGGAAGGGATCAATATGACCGTGTGTGTGTTTGTCAATCATGGATACCAGATTATCAGGGAATTACAGGTCGCGACTACCGGCAGCGGCTTTGATGTGGAGTTCCGCGAGCGGGACGAACAGGGGCAAAGCAAAGGCGATTTTATCGCAATTGATTTTGCAAAACATGCCGAAAGCCTCGGCGCTAAGGTCCATAAGGCTTCCACAGGGGAAGAGTTGGGCTTATCTCTCAACCAGGCGAAAAGCGAGGAGGGCCTTTCCGTCGTCGTCATTGAAGTGGATCCTTATGAAATGTCTGTTGGAACCAAAAACAGCTTCTGGGATATTGCACCGCCAATGGTGTCCAAGGATCCGGAGGTGAAAGAACTCAGACGTTCTTATGAGGAACAGCGTGATGGGATCCAGCGATATTATCTGTAACCAAAAAGAGGCGCTACCGAAGGGTTCAACTTTTTGGAAATAATGGGTCAAAGCCCGACCCGGTCTAGTCCATGAGAGTGAAGCTATTTGTTCGCGACTAATACTTTAAACCATTCAAAATCTGGAACGGCTTTGATATTAATAGTATTAAAATTTGCCTTTTGACATATCTTTTCCCATTGTGTAAAACTCACACAATATTCCCCATCGTTTAAAATATGTTTTTTACCATTATCATACATCCTGCTAAAAGCATTGACACCACCTTCTTCAAGTGCGAGAGAAAACTCTATTTTCAGATATTCCATGATTCTCATTAATCGTTTTGGATCTCTTATATCACCAGTAGTGTCCAAATCAATTTCTCCAATGATAAGTCTGCCACCAATTTTGAGCATTTTATAAATTTTTTTGATCATTGTATACTTGTCTTTGATATGATGTAATGTGAACGTGCTGGAAATAATATCGAACTGTTTTTCTCCAAACTCCATATTTTCTAAATCTTCATGCTTATATACAATTTTTCCATTAAGACCAAAATTATTTATTTTACCTTCAAATACGTCAAGCATTTCTTGAGAACTATCAACTCCTGTGATATGGCAATTACTTTTTTGTAAGAATTTTAAGGCTAATAGCCCTGTACCACATCCGATATCAAGTATATTGTCATTGTCTTTGACATATGATGATTCAACGACTAGGTCTAATAAATTGTGATGCCTTTCTACTTTACCGATTGTTTCATCATATTCGGCCGCCCAATCTCCAAACCAGTTATCTTTAGCTTTGTCATCATCCATCTATAAAACTCCTTTTAACGTGGTTGGCTTTTTGCCTTCATTTAGGGGTCGATCAATTAACCCTCATCTTTTCGAGGGAGAATCTTACTTGTATGAAACTTCTGTGTCACATGTGTCAAAATTATGAAAGCTGCTGGAACAAGATATGTCTTTTCAGGCGATCTGGAAAGTTGCGGTGTTGCAACAGCATCCCGGTGTTCGGGTGAATCTGAAGCATCATAGAACCAAGCGCTGCGGTTGATGGAACCTGGTAGAGACGAAGATCAAGGTCCGTTTTTATCTTGGGCAAAAGTTGAAAGGTACATCGGTATAAAGGAGCCGAAAGCTCAGCGAGTTGTATGCGCGTATCACATGCCCCATCTTAATGCGGCGGTATGCACGGGGCTGTCCCAATGATGAAGGATTTTGTCGTCAAGTTTACATAGGGTTATGGATGCGCCTGCCATCTCAAGCGATGTGGTATAATTGCCCACAAGGGAACGACTGATTTTTACTTTATTCTTTTCCAATTCTTTTGCGGCGCTGTTAAAAAGTAGATACAGCTCCATTAAGGGCGTTCCGCCAAACCCGTTGACATGTAACAATACCTCAGCGTTATTATCGGGTTTAAGATCTTCCAATATGGTGTCTACCAGGTCTCGGGTAATTTCATCCGCACTCTTTGTTTTCTCCCTTTTTCTGCCGGGCTCTCCATGAATACCCACACCGATTTCCATTTCATCAGGGGCGATTTCGAATGTAGGCTTACCTGCGGCAGGCACAGTGCAGCTTGTAAAGGCAACGCCCATGGAAGCCGTCATTTTATTTACATGATCTCCCAATTCCTTACATTCGGCAAGTGATATACCGGCTTCAGCAGCACTCCCCACGATTTTTTCAACGATCATTGTTCCGGCCACGCCTCTGCGTCCCGTCGTAAACGACGAGTCTTCCACTGCAACATCATCATTTACAAGAACGGTCATATTTTCGATTCCAAGCATTTCTGAGGCCATTTCAAAATTCATGAGATCACCGGAATAATTTTTGACGATAAATAAAGTACCGCCGCCATTATCCACTGCCTGTGAAGCCGAAATCATTTGATCGGGGGTGGGGGAAGTAAATACCTGTCCGGGACAAGCCGCATCCAGCATGCCATAGCCAACAAAACCGCCATGAAGCGGTTCGTGGCCTGATCCTCCTCCCGATATGAGGGAGACTTTGCCTTCTTTCGATTTATCTGCCCTTATAATAAAATTAGGGTTTAAGTGAATTTTAAGGATATCGCTATGTGCTAAACCAAACCCGGTCAAACTTTCGGTAAGAACATCATCCACGTTATTGATGAATTTTTTCATTTGGATTCCCCCCGATTAATCAGGTAATTGCAGATCGTAAAAATAATCAGCTGACAGGATTTTGCCCCCGGGTCGATGTGCCCCTTTGCTCTCTCTCCCAGATAAGAGGCTCTCCCTTTGGTTGCTGCGATATCTTTGGTAGACAGCATACCGCGTTCTGCCTCGGCCATCAACTGGCCTAACATCTCATTTTTTGACAAATTGTCTGTTTCAACGAGTTCGCTGAATAGGTTTGAGACCGGTATCAGGACGTCCATCATGGTTTTGTCCCCTACGTCCGCTTTTCCCCTTTGCTTGACTAATTCGACGCCGGAAGAAAACATTTTGGCAATCGTCTTGCTGTTATGAATATCATCTGAACCCGGGACTTTGGCCATGCCCATGAACATACTTGCAAATAAAGGACCTGCTGCACCACCGATGGAGGCCAATAATGTCATTCCGATCTTATTCAGGGCATCCGCGGGTTTTAAAGAACCCAATTCTTCTTCTATTTCAAGAATTGCTTTCATGCCCCTTCTCATATTAATCACATGATCGCCATCTCCAATAGCCTGATCTAGTTTTTCAATTTCAGAGGCATTGGCTTCATACGCCTTTTGCACTTCCTTTATTATTTGGATGATCATTTCACTGCTCATAAATACACCCTCTGAGATTCCTTATCAAAAAACAGCATATCATCTTTCCGGATAGTAATCTTTATATCCTTATCTGATTTTGAAATGGACTCCGGTTTCACAACCGCCCGTATTATTTCACCCATAAAGCTCATTGAAACTATCTCTTCGACCCCGAGATTCTGTATGGTTTCGATCCGCGCATCCAAGGTACCCTTAGAATTCAATGACACCTTTTCAGGCCGAAAAGCGGTATATTCAACATTGGCAGGAAGTTCCATATTTAGTAACCTGGATGGAATCACATTTATCTTGGGTGAACCCAGTTTGGTGGCCACATAGACGGAGTTGGGATCATTATATATCTTTTCGGGTGGATCAATTTGTATGAGCGTCCCCTCCTTTATAATGCCAATTCGATCGGCCATAGTCGTGGCTTCAACATGATCGTGGGTTACAAACAGCAGAGTGGCTCCAAGCTGGACCTGAATATTTTTTAATTCCAGCCTCAGTTCTTCCCTTAGCTTGGCGTCAAGTGAAGATAGAGGCTCGTCCATCAAAAAAATATTGGGTTCTCTGACCAAAGCCCTTCCGAGTGCGACCCTCTGCATTTCTCCACCGGAAAGATGTGTTGCCTTGTTTTTTAATTTATCTTCAATATGCAGGGTTTTTGCAATATCACGAACAGTTTTGTCAATCTGATCTTTGCTTAAAGATCTTAATGGTGATCTGAGAGGAAACGCCAGATTATTATAGACCGTATAATTCGGGTATAAAGAGTATTGCTGAAATACAAAGGCAACATCTCTTTTGGCCGGCTGGGCTTGGGTTACGTCTTCATTGCCTATAAAGATCTTGCCCTCGTCGGCCTGTTCCAAACCTGCTATCAATCTTAAGGTTGTCGTTTTACCTGCGCCTGTGGGGCCTAACAAAACTACAAATTCACCGTCGTTGACAGTAAACGAAAGATTGGAAACGGCATTTATCTCCCCAAATTGTTTCGATACGTTTTCTATTTTGACTTCAGACATTTACACTCTTCAATCTTCAATTGATGAATTGACTTTTTATTGCAGTTTCGTCATCCCCGTTAAAAATAATAATGCTGTTAGAATCAAATTCCAAACCAACATTATCACCAAATTTTGCATTAATTACACTTGGAGCCCTTACTTTGATCCTTCCGAATTCGGTGTCAACGGTTATAATTTTGTTGGCGCCAAGATACTCAACGCCATATACTTTACCCCTGATATCACCTTTGTTTACTATCTTTATGTTTTCCGGCCGTATTCCCAGATAGTTAAAATCGATATTGCTGTCTTCATGACATTCGGGGATGGTTAGATTTGAACCGTTTATTTTCACGGATGTACTCCCCTTTTGCACAAAGGCATTAACGTCAATAAAATTCATTGCAGGGCTTCCGATAAAACTCCCTACGAATTTTGCGCGTGGTTTATTGTAGATGGTCAACGGATCATCTGCCTGAAGCATAACGCCCTTATCCATAATCCCGATCCGGTCCCCCATGGCCATGGCTTCATTCTGGTCATGTGTGACATAAACGGTTGTTGCGTCAATATCATTATGCATTTTTTTGAGTTCAAAAGACATGGATTCTCTGAATTCGGCATCTAACGATCCGAGAGGTTCGTCCATTAGAAAGGCTTTCGGTCTCCGGATAATTGCCCTTCCCAGGGCAACTCTCTGTTTGTCCCCACCCGATAAAGCAGAGACTTTTGATTTCAATAGATTGTCAAGATGCAGTAATTTCCCAACTTCCCGGACCCTTTTCCTGATTTCGGATCTACCTGTTCCCTGGGTTTTCAAAGGGAAACCAATGTTTTTTTCCACATTCATGTGTGGGTATAGAGCAAACATTTGAAATACAAAAGCTATATTTCTTTGAGATGCCCGCAAAAAGGTTATGTCTTCCGTGTCTAAAAATATTTTCCCATGCGTTGGAAACTCCAGGCCGGCTATCATCCGCAAGGTCGTTGTTTTCCCACATCCCGACGGCCCAAGCAACACGAAAAAATCCCCATTTCTGATTGTGAGACTGGAGTTGGTTACGGCTACAAAATCCCCAAACTGCTTCTTTAAATCCTCTATTACAATCTCAGCCATAATAACTCGCTTTATTCCGGAAAATGACTCACGACAATGAATGCAATTGTGCCAAACAATATGAACTTGAAAGAATGGGAGTACACCAACAAAGAAAATGGTTGCATGAACATGAAAACCCCCAAACCGATAATTAATGATGCAATATTTTCTAATGAATTCCTGCCCAGTATATTAAACCCGCGGTCCTTTGTAGTTTTCATCGTTTAACAGCTCCAAACGTGATGCCTCGTAACAAGTGTTTCTTTAATAAAACCGTAAAGACAACCACCGGCAGCAAAAATATCATGGTAGCCGCTGAGATGGCCGGCCAATCCAGGCCTCCCTCCCCGATGATTGTCGGAATGAAAGGGGGCAGCGTCTGTGCTTCTCTGAACGTAAGCAAAATGGCGAAGGCGTATTCATTCCAAGCGAAAATCAAACAGAAAATGGCAGTGGCGGCAATACCGGTTGCCGCCTGGGGTAAAATGATTTTAAAAAAGGCGCTCATCCTTGAGTAACCGTCCACCATAGCCGCGTCCTCATATTCCTTTGGGATTTCATCTATAAAACCCTTCAATAACCATACCGACAGGCTTAGATTCACGACGGTATAAAGCATAATCATCCCGAGATGTGAATCACTTAAGCCAAGTTTCCTGTACATTAAAAAGATCGGAACCGCTGCTGCAATGGGAGGGAACATGCGTGTTGACAGGACAAAAAACAGAAGGTCGTTTTTCAAGGGTATTCGAAATCTGGAAAAGGCATATGCCGCAATGGTCCCAAAAAACACCGAAAAAAATGTGGCGCCGAAACCGATAATGATCGAATTGACGAACCGCTGAATAAATCGGGAAGGCCCGGCTATGACCATATTTCTTTTACGGACAATTTCTTCATACCATGTTTTAGGGGGCGGCAATGTTTCTAAATACTCCGCAGATTGCCGGGTTCTTTGCGTGAACAAATTGACGAACCCTTCCAGCGATGGCTCGGAAATTATCTTTGGTGGATATGAAATGGCATCTGTAACGCTCTTAAACGCTGTCGATACAATCAATACCATTGGGATGAATGCTATGGATGCATAAAGTATAATCAAGAAGGCAGCAATCCTCCGGCTGGTTGCAGAGGGCTCCAATGGGGATCTGGTTGTATCTCGAGATGCTGACATGATTGTTATTTCTCTTTGAGTTTATTCAGAAGCTTAACGTAGATGTTTCCTGCTCCCAGTACCGTCACAAAAAGAATGACAGCAAAAGCAGAGCTATAGCCGGTTCTCCATTTTTCAAAGGCCGCCCTCTTGAGGTGTATGGAAGCCAGTTCCGTAATAGATCCGGGCCCGCCGCCCGTCAGTTCATTGACCAAATCAAACATCTTGAAATTCTCTATGCCTCTGAGCAATACCGCCAGCATTAGAAACGGCAGTACGGAAGGGAGGGTGATATGTATAAACTGCTGCCATTTACTGGCCCGGTCAACTTCCGCGGCTTCGTAAAGATAATCAGGGATAGACCGTAAACCGGCCAGACACATGAGCATTACAAACGGTGTCCACATCCATGTATCAACGATAATAATACTCCAGGGAGCCAGAGAGACATTTCCAATCATCGTAAATTCACCGAAATTATGAATAGCGTTCACGATATGATTGAAGAGACCTGCCTGAGGCTGGTATATGTATTTCCAAAAAACACCCACGACCGCCGGAGAAAGCATCATCGGCAAAACAACGATTGTCGTCAATACTTCATGACCTTTGAACTTCTTGTTCAATAGCAATGCTAAAATGAGGCCGAGGAGTGCTTGAAAAAAAATGGTCCAGAACAAAAAATGTGCCGTGGCCTGCAGATTAAGCCATACATCTTCGTCGGTTAATATTTTTTCGTACCACTTCAACCCAACCCACGCAATTTCAACGCCGCGTCTATTGGCCTTATAGTTGGTGAAAGATAAATAAACCGTCCATATGAGAGGATAAATATTGATAAACAGCAATAATATTATAGTTGGGAGAGTGAAGAGCCATGCCATAGTACGGTCAGACATGTTTAACAGTTTCCTATTGATTGTTTTTAGCATATTTCAGTTTGTTGTGTTTTGATAAAATCGTAAAAGTCACTGACCCGTTTTCGTCATTCCCGCGTACGCGGGAATCCAGGGAAATCATCCTGCCGCCGGCGTGGACGGCCTTGGAGACTTTTTACGAGACCATCATTCTTGTATGAAAAAACAAGAAAGCATCTCCCATTTCCCGCCATACTCTTGACATTTCAATACAATGCTTAGATGCAGGCGCGGCTTCAGCCGCACGGTGTTGATGGTCGTACGGCTGAATCCGAACCTGCAAATAAAGTATGAACTATTTCAGACTTTTCTGGAAAATGCTGGATAGAAGGTCTATTTCTTGAGTTTTCCCTCTTCTATAAAAACTTCTTCCCAGTCGGCCTTGAGTTTATCCAAGGCTTGTTTTGCGGTACCCTTGTTGCCAACAACATAATCGTGAACACGTTTCTGCATGGGCAGCATCAATTCCACGAAAAAGGGTTCCTGCCAGAAGTCTTTGACTTTTTCCATCGAGTCGAGAAAACCCTGTGCGTAAGGCTGTGATTCTGCGAATTTAGGGTCAAGAAGAACCGCTTTATGACATGAATAACCACCCAGCTTCCACCATTTTTTCTGAACCTCGGGTTGAGCAAACCATTTGATATACTGAAGCGCCAAATCCTTCTTATCGGAATAGGCGACTACTGACATACCCTGGCCGCCCAACGTTGCCCCGGGGGACAATTGGTCGGGGTTGGAAAAGAAACCGGTTTTTCCAAAGCCAACGTTTTCATTCTTGTTGATGCCAGGAAAAAAGGCGTACCAGTTCATCTGCATGGCAACCTGACCGGAGGTATATGCATCAAGGTCCGCCGACATATAAGCATCGGAATGCCCTGGGGGAGTACAGCAATCGTAAAGGTCCTTATAGAATTCCAAGGCTTCCACAGCGTTTGGACTGTTTACATATCCTTCCATATGGTACGGCTTATTGGGGTCCTGATATTGAAACCCCCAGGCATACATCGCGGAGGTAACACCCATGGTAATCCCTTCCGAACCTCTTTCTGTAAAGATCGCTACCCCATACCGTTTCTTGCCGTCAATCACCCGCCCCTGAAAAAATTTGGCAACATCCTTTAATTCCGTCCATGTCTTTGGCGGAGCCAGCGGGTAGCCATATTTTTTCTTAAATGCTTTCTTAAGTTCCGGTTTTTCAAACCAGTCCTTTCGATAGGTCCAGGCATTGGCATCGCCAAAAGCAGGTAGAGCATAATAGTTCGGAGTACCTTTAGGCCAGGTCGAATAGCCGTAAACAGTGGGCGCAAGGAAGTTATCCATGGAAATACCTTCCTTATCAAAGAAATCATTCAATTTCACATAATGCCCATATACGGCACCACCGCCGATCCATTGACTATCCCCGATCAAAACATCAAATGTCTTACCCCCCTGGTTCAGTTCATTTAACATCCTGTCGGCAAAATTCGGCCAGGGAACGAATTCAAATTTGACTTTAATTCCGGTTTGCTTTGTGAAATCCTTGGACAATTCAACCAATGCATTTGCCGGGTCCCAGGCAGCCCATCCCAGGGTGATGAACTTGTCATCTGCATTAGCCGTGCCGAGAGCGAACATGCTGAGCAAAATAGCTGCAACTGTAAATAGTCTAATTTTTTTCATTCACTTGTCTCCTTTTCATGAAAGATCTAGGGTATGCGTTTCACTTCAGCCACAACAGTATTCCGTAATTGCAAACATTGTCTCTGCCAGTAACGATCCGTAAAGAATCTGAGAAAAAAATGATATTTTCTCCTGTTCAGATTAATGTTGTCATCATGAAATCCTGCTTACTAAAAGTCTGTCTGCAAAACCACCTCCTTTCAACGGGCTGTGTGGTGTTTGTCTCTGGTCATTCCAAAATTTGCAAAATGAGCGCTTCCCAAAATGTTATTTTAGATTGGCAACATTTTTCGACTTTTTCATGCACATTAACAGCAATAATTCGTTAAAACGACCCCGCATTGTCCATAAATTAAGCTGTCAACAATAGGCCCATACTAAATTAAATGTCAAGTGTCTTTTTCTCTTGCTCTGAAATCCGATATAAGGATTGAAAAAAGTGAATTACATGGAGTTATAATATTGAGGTCGTGTAGAATAGAGCTCATGTTGTGAGGCTTCTGCTCAATTAGGGTTGGTTAAGGATCATGAATCTGAATAGTCCATAGGAAAACGGCTCGCCCAGAGCCTGGTAATCTATACCCTATACTGCTGTTCTTGCAGCTTTCATGACCAGGTCGAGTAAATCAAATACTCGGGCAATATATTGATCCCTGATCTTGAAACTGGAATCACCCAGCCCCTTCAACTCCTTTTCGAGGGAATCAATCAGACGGTTCAACCTCCTTCCATGGATACCCAGCTTCGACTGTATCGGGTCCGTGATGACTCCCGAAAACGATGATAGTATTGCAAGGGCTGCCAGTATGGTGCCGGTGGATGCGGTGAGTAAAGCCACCGATGTAGACGCGGGGAAAATACCGTAATAGAGGCTGCCCAGAGTTGGTCCTAAAACAAAATTGGATATGGCCGCTTGTTGGGCAATGGCTGCTGCAAGGGCTCCGCCGGCAGTAAATGCCCCGGGTGTCATTTTGTTAAACATAGCGGCTCCGACAGACAGTGATATCAGACTGCCGGCTAAATCAGCCGCTGCTGTTCTGCTCTTGGAGTACTCCAATAAATTTATTTCTAAAGCATGACGAAATTCAGGATTTCTGGACTTGGAATATATTTTGGAAAGGGCTGCGGCGAAGATGGAGGATATTTCCGGTTGATCCAGAATTTCTTCGAGCAAAGCGTCTTTTCCTGATTTTCGTTTTCCCTGAAGGTATGATATTTGAAGAAGTTCTGTGAATATAAGCCAGGTTACTTCTTTTTGTACATCGGTGGTAAATCCGACTGGCAGGTTTTCTATACTGGATGGAATTCTCTGCAAGCCCACTCTTCTTAATAATGAGGATGAGGCTTTCAGACCAGTGTAGGGAAGAAGCCAGATCATATTTACAGGAGCCTTATAGAGGTCAGATCCGATAGCCTTTTTGTTCAGCTCCAAGACACCCGGGAACGAAAAATGCTTTTTGACGAATCCGGGTACTTTTTCTTTTCGCGACTGAATATATTTTCGGATAGCTTTGTCAACAGCTAATTCAGCCCGGTCAACCTCTTCTTTTTGAATGATTTCACTCATCTTTTCATTTGAAACCGAGTCTGAGATAGTTTGGAGATCCGTATCCTTGAGGGGGCAATTTATTTCAACTCATTTAAAATCGTCTGTAATTATAAACCCCGTTTTGTTTGCTGATATATGTGAATAACCCGGATTGAAGGATCCACTTTGGTACCCAACCGGAAACCGGAAACAACCAGACTGCCAAGTTCCCCTCTGGTTTTAAAACGCGGTGCATTTCGGGCAAAAGCCGGTTCAAAGGTAATGAAGGAAAAGGGATCACACCAAACAACAGCACCGTGTCTATGCTTGCGGCACCCAATCCCGTATCCAGGGCATCACGTTTTACCACGCGGACGTTTTTTAAATCGGCAGCCTGTACTTTTCTTGATACGCATTCGATATATTCCGATAAAACGTCCATCGCCACCAGGCAACCCTGATCGCCAATCAGCTGTGCTGCAGGCATAGTGAAAAAACCCGTACCGCACCCCACCTCGAGAACGGTCTGCCCTGGCTGAATGCCAGCACCTCGCAGGGTTTTCACGGGGTTCAAGAGCCACTTTCGAAACTTGCTCCCCATAATTACACCTGCCGGTTTGAAAAGCAAATTCAGAATCTTTGAATTCCCCAAATCTTCTGTATTCATTTTTCATCTCCTGACGCGGATAGAGTGTAAATCTATAATGTTTTCGTGCCACACCGCCCAATATTAATAATCAGGCATAAATCTCGTTGTTGACACAGGGTCTTGAATTACAGCTTAATTAAGA
>JACNJD010000263.1 GCA_014382715.1 Candidatus Desulfacyla euxinica
TTCTTCTTGATATTTCTTGTGCTTTTTACACAAGATTTAGTTGTTAACTGTCTAATGTTGTGATTGGTACGATTTCGTTGAGAAGCGACCGGTTCATCAATAGAATCAAAGGCCGGAGCGATGTCCTGGTTGTTGAGATATCCGAAAAGAACCGGGATGAGTTGCCAAATACCTATGACCGATTGTTGAAACAACCACTACCGGATAACCCTGTGAAGCCGGGAGGGTGATTGCAACCGGATCACCAGGAGAAGACCTTAGTCAGTGGATGAGGGGGTCTTACGATTGCTCGTCTTCGGTCTTCTTTTTCTTCTTCTTGATCTCCCCCTTCATGAAAACGACTTCCTTTCCGCTTGACGGTTTCCGGTAGTCCTGTTTTTGACGCAAGCACTTCTCGGGGCAGTTTTCAACACAGACACCGCAGTATATGCAGGCAAACGGGTCGTACTGCCAGGTGGCCTCTATGGTATCCACGGTAATACATTGGGACGGGCACTTGCGGGCACAGGTCTTGCAAAAGATGCAGTCCTTGATTTCGTTGTAAAATTCCCCGCGTGCACGCTCAAAGGTCTCCCGGGTCTCTTTCGGGTAAAGCCTGGTGGCGCTTTTGGTGAAGAGATTTCGGAGCACATTGGGCGTCATGCTGAACACAGCGCTACCCCCCGCTATCTTTCCGTGCAACTGATGCACGGGTCAATGGACAGGGTAATCACCGGGACGTCGGCCAGTTCCATCCCCGGGAGCATGCTCAGCAGAGGCGGAATATTGGCAAACGTCGGTGTCCTGATCCGCAGTCTGTCCAGGTTTTTACTACCATTTCCCTTTATATAGTACATCACTTCACCCCGGGGCTGTTCAACCCTGGTGACAACTTCTCCCTCGGGTTTCCCCTTGACCTTCACATTGATCTCGCCCGAGGGGAGTTTGGATATGGCCTCTCTCACCAGTTCCACGGCCTGATAGGTCTCCAAAAACCTGACCCTGTTTCGGGAGTAGGCATCCCCATCCCCGGCCGTCACGGGCTCATAGGAGAGTTCGCCGTAAGCGGCATACCCGAGCTGGCGCATGTCCTGCGCCACCCCGCTGCCGCGCAGGGTGGGGCCGGCCGCGCCCAGTTCCAGAGCCTGGTCCCTTGTCAGGACCCCTTTGCCCACGGTCCGCTTCCTCACCGTATAGTCGTCAAGCAGGACCTTTTCCAGCTGTCTGACCTCCTTTTCCACCAAATCCAATTGTGTGAGGGTCCAGCGTGTCATGTCGGGGTCCAGGTCACGTCTTACGCCCCCGATGACATTGACCGAGACGATCACCCTGTTTCCGCCGGTGGCCTCGTTGATATCCATGATCCTTTCCCGGATCCTCCAGCACTGCATAAACAGGCTTTCAAATCCAAAGGCATCGGCAAAAAGCCCCAGCCACAGGAGATGGCTCTGGATACGGCTTATTTCCCCCCAGATGACGCGCAGGAACTTAGCCCTGTCGGGGACCTCGACGCCCATCAACTCCTCGATCCCCTGACAGTAGCACTGGGCGTGTACGGTGGAACAAATGCCGCAAACACGCTCGCAGATCTGGATCATCTGGTGGAAATCCCGGATCTCAACGAGTCTCTCGAGTCCCCGGTGGACAAATCCGAGGGCGGGTACGACTTCCTTAACGATTTCATCTTCAAGGACAAGCTTCAGATGAAGCGGTTCGGGAAAGACCGGATGCTGAGGTCCGAAGGGTATGATTGTTCGAGCCATTGATAAACCTATTCTCCCTTATTCTTTTCCTCTTCGGAGACCGCGATTCTGCAGCAGGGCGCGTCCCGGACCTCCTCTTCAAGATAGAGCGTGCGGTCGTAGTCAAGGACAAGGCCCTCAAAACGGATGCCGAACTGGTCCTGGATTTCGTTTTCCACCAGAAAGGAGGCGAAGTAAACCGACGAGATGCTCGGCACCGCCTTGTTTTTGGGTGCCGTGAGCCGCAGGTGCATGAGGTCCAGGTCCTTGTCAAAGTGGTAGAGGATGTCCAGGGTGTCCGCGTCCAGTTCCACGCAGGATAAGGTGACAAGTCGATACCCCTTCTTTTTCATGTCCAGGGTTTGACTTACAACGGTCTCCGGAGTTACGGAAATCACTTTCTCTTTCACGGCCTGTCATCCTTTTTCCGGGCAAATTTCTCCAGCCCCGTGACCACCCCGTCGATAATGGCCTCCGGTTTGGGGGGGCAACCCGGGACATAGACATCGACAGGAACAACTTTATCCACACCACCTATCACATTATAGGCCTCCCGGAAGACGCCCCCGGTCAGACCACAGGAACCGAGGGCCACCACGACTTTTGGGTCGGGCATCTGCGCGACCAGATTGGCCAGGACCTTCTTGTTACGGTGGTTTACGGTGCCGGTCACCAGGAAGAGATCGGCATGTTTGGGATTACCCACATTGATAATGCCGAAACGCTCGATGTCGTACACCGGGGTCAGGCACGCAAGGACCTCGATGTCACAGCCATTGCAACTGCCGCAGTCAAAGTGCAGCAGCCACGGGGACTTGATCCGGGATTTCGTGATGAATACCTTTAGATAGTCCATGGCAGGCCCTTATCCCCCGTGGAGCCAGATGAGGTTAACAAAACTCATGGACAGTCCCATGGTCCAGACAGAGCCAAGCATCCACCGCCAGGTCATGCGGGCCATGACGTTGTCTATGAGGATTTCGCACAGATAGGTAAGCCCCACAAGGACGATTATTCCGGTCCAGCTGGTGGCCCAGAAAAGCGAGCACAGGCCCAGAATCAGGACCACCTCATACCAGTGGCCTATTTCCACCAGGGCCAGGTAGGGCCCCGAATATTCTGTCAAGAACCCCTTTACCAGCTCCTGGTGGGCATGATGAGAGGTGGAAAAATCAAAGGGGGACTTGCGGAGTTTGATGGTCAAGGCATAACAGAGGACAATATAGAGGAGCGGGAGACTTTTCAAGAGGGGGCTGGTATGGGAATAGACTTCAGAGATCTTAAAGCTCCCTGTCGCAAGGTAGATGCCCACGAATACCAGGACAATCAGGGGCTCGTAGGTCAGGATCTGGATGAGTTCGCGATTTGCCCCCACCTGACTGAAAGGGGATGTGGTCGAGAAGGCGCCGATGACCAGGAAGATCGCGCCCACGGCCTGGACAAACAGGATAAGGAGCAGGTCGGACTGGAGAAAAAAAAGAACAACTGAGAGCATGGCCGCCGTGATATAGATATAGGCGCAGAACACCTGCCAGGTGTTGACCAGCAGCCTCTCCTTTGCAAAGAGCTTCGCCACATCGAAAAAGGGTTGCCAGACGGGCGGGCCGTAACGCGATTGAAACCAGGCAGTCAACCGTCTGTCGACACCGGCAATCAGACCCCCCAGGAGGGGGGCCGCAACAACACCGATGATTACCAGGATCACACCTCTCATCACACCGCCCCTCCTATCAGGAGTGCCAGAAGTATCCCCCCGCAGATGTTGAACCAGACGGTCAGTCTTTCCTCACCGAAGATGGATTCAAAGCAATAAATCCCGGAGGAAACGGCCACCGGCTTCCTCATCGGTCCTTCAAAGGACTCAGTGTCCGCTGTTTGCGCGCCGCTCAGATAGGGGCCGGAGAAACGCGCTCTTCGGGCCCTACCGGCTGCGTAAACGGCACAGACGAATCCCAGGGCGAGTACCAGGATAATCGGATACAGGACAAAGGCCCCGGTCGGGTTTTCGAATATCCCCGCCTGAATCGTAAAGGGAGGGGCCGGTAGGAATGGAACGACCAGTTCAGAGTAAAGGAATGGGGCGCACAGGCCGAGCACCACCGCACCGCCGGCGAGTACCAGAAGCGGAAGGCGCGTCAGCACGTCCTGTTGTTCAGGCTCAACGCGCGGTTCGTATGGGGCACTCAACAGGACCCCGGCCCACCTGGACCAGTACACGACCATGAGGGCGCTCCCCACGGCCAGCAAGACGATCACGAAGAGGTGTTTGGATGCCGCCTCTATGGCCATCCACTTGCTCAGGAGGACGCCGAATGGGGGGAGCATCATGGTAACGATCCCGAGCACGGCGATGAGCGCCGTCCGGGGCATCCTGGCGTAGAGCCCGCGCATGACCTCGATGTCGCGGCTCCCGATGTGCTGCTCGATATCTCCCACGCAGAGAAAGAGCAGGGCCTTTGAGAACGCGTGGAATATGATAAGGAGGATGGCGGCGGTGATGGCCTCAGGGGTATTTATGCCGGCGCAGGCAAAGATGAGCCCCAGGTTACCGATGGTGGAGTATGCCAGGACCTTCTTTCCGTTGCTCTGGCTCACGGCCATGGCCGAGGCGGCCAGGAAGGTGAAGGCGCCGCACGCGGTCAGGCACTGGCTGAGAAATGTCCCGGCGTAGCCCGGGGCAAACCGGAGCGCGATGTACACCCCGGCCTTGACCATGGTGCTTGAGTGGAGCAGGGCCGACGTGGGGGTGGGGGCTACCATGGCCCCCAGTAGCCAGCTCTGGAAGGGAAGCTGGGCGGCCTTGACCATACCGGCGAAGCACAGCAGGGCCAGCGGCGTCAACATGATCCCGCCCATGTGGCCCGCTGCAATGAGTTTCTGAGCGTCAACGGTATTCTGGGTTATATAGGCCCAGATCATGGCCACGATAAAGGCCGCTCCGGCAAGGCAATTCATCCACAGGGCCCGAACCGAATTCCTGAGCGCGGTCTCGGTTTGGTCATGACTGATCAGCATAAAGGAGCCCAGGGTGGTCACCTCGAAGAACATGTACATAAAGATAATATTGTTGGAGAGGACAAGGCCGTTCATGGCCCCTATTATCACTACAAGAAAGGTGAAAAATAGGGGCTGCCTGGATTTTTCAAGTTTCTGGTGTGCCTCGTGTTTGTTCATGTAAGGGATGGCGAACACACAGATAAGCGACCCCACTATCGAAATGACAAGGACCATAACGAGGGAGAGGTTGTCGGCGACAAATGGGGGAAAGACCTTGTCGTGGTCGACCATGAAAAGCTCAAAATAATCGAGACAGACGATTTGGAAGATGACGAGGATTTTGGAAAAGAGGTGACGGCGTTTGAAGCCGTAATACAGCATGGTCAGGAGAAGAACGTCGTCGGCCCATAAGACCCACCAGTGGGTCGGTACTCCCAGGATTGGAGGGGGTGTGTGGGAAAAGGGGCCGTTGAGGAACAAGAGAACCGAGGTGACGGCCAGCAGGCAGCCCGTTGTGAGAACGACGAGGGAACGGATGTGAGGAATTCTTACAATATAACAGAGGGCGGCGGCAATAAACGGCCCGAGAATCAGGATGAAGAGAAACGAGTCCAGCATGGCAATTCAACTTCCCTGACAGGGTTAAGTAAAAAAACACCAGACGTAAGTGTCGAGTGTCAGCGTCAATCTGGCTGCAGACTCTTCGAGATGAACGCAGTATAAAACAGAGATGGCCTGGTGTCAAGGTGCTGGCCGTGGGTTGTGAAAAAATGATAAAGGGGCCAGGCAAATAATACCCTCTTTCGGCATAGTTCCCACTAAAACCCAAAAGCTGACAGTTCACGTAAAACGTTGGTTCCAAAATGACTTGACAACATTATTCGGTTGGGTTTCCTCCCCCTTGTGATACAACTCGTCCCTGTAAATAAAACGTGCCTTATCATCGTAAAGTTCAATCTAACTTGACCAACTCAGACCTGAAAGCTCCGGTTCATTTTTCCTCTGCTGATTTCCACAAAAATCGGATGATATGCGCCGAGAAGATAAAAATCCTCAAATCCAAAATCAAACCCCTTGAATTTTCTCAAAACATCCAGTAATTTCTCCCATTATGCTCACCAAAACCATGTCAGGTGGTCAAACAGGGGCAGACAGATGTAAGGGGTCTGCTGTTGGCTGTTTTGCTCTAAAATGATGCTTGAAACTTATGAGCAATCCCGCCGATAGGCGGGATGAAAATCAGACACGCGATACCCCATAGATTGCTGCGAGGTAGTTCATTTGTGAAATCCGAGACCATTCAATTAGAGGGCGTTGGCCGGATCTTGTTTGAGCGAAGCGGTCGCGCAAAAAACATCAATATTTCTGTAAGGCCCTTCTATGGCGTCAGAGTGGCGGTCCCCTTTGGCGTTTCTTTTAAAAAGGCCAGGGAGTTTGCCTGTTCCAAGAGAGACTGGATACAAAAGCATCTAACAAAGATGAGACAGGTGGAGCAGAGTCATCAGATCCTCTCCCAAAACTTCAAAAATATAAACAGGACAGATGCCAGAAAGATCCTTGTTCAGAGGCTGGATGAACTGGCAAATAAACATGGGTTGAAATATAACCGGGTTTTTGTCAGGAATCAAAAGACACGGTGGGGGAGTTGCTCATCCAAGAACAATATCAGCCTCAATGCAAAACTTGTCAAATTACCCGAAAAGTTGATGGATTATATCATTCTCCACGAACTGGTTCATACCCGCGTCAAAAACCACGGCAAGAAATTTTACGCCGAGTTGGGACGGTTTGTGGCCGACCAAAAATCGTTAGACAGCGAATTGAAGGAATATGGAGCAGGTTTGTTGTGAAAGAAAGGAGACCACTCATGGAAAATGAGATTATCAAACAGATACGTTTCGAGGCTGCGGATATATTTAAGAGTTCTGTTGAGGCTGTCAATCCCTATCACGCCGTCAAGCGCTTTGTTCGCGTGGAGGGAGAAAGGCTGGTTGTAGGGACAGAAGTCCAGGCCACGGTTGAGCTTGAATTAAGCGGGTATGATCGTATCTTGCTTGTTGGGGGAGGAAAGGCGACGGCCCCCATGGCCAAGGCAATGGAAGAGCTTCTTGGCGAGAGGATCAACAAGGGGCTGATCAATGTCAAGTACGGGTTTGGAGCAGATCTCGCCTTAACTGAGATTACCGAAGCGAGCCATCCTCTGCCGGACCTGAGCGGTGTAAAGGGGACTACCAAGATCCTCGATTTACTTCAAACCGCCGGGAAAGAGGACCTGATATTTTCTCTTATATCGGGGGGCGGTTCTGCTTTACTTGTTCAGCCTGCCGGGGGAATTACCCTCTCAGAGATGCAGGATCTTACACAGAGCCTGCTCGAATGCGGGGCGAGTATCGATGAAATGAATACCGTGAGGAAGCATATATCATCCTCAAAGGGGGGGCAGATGGCAAGGGTCGCAATGCCGGCAACCACCATCAACCTGATGTTATCGGATGTGGTGGGGGACAGTATGGACGTAATTGCCTCAGGCCCCTTTGTCCCTGACTCATCCACATTTGAAGATGCATTGGGTATACTCAGAAAATATGATTTAAGGGATGTCCCCGCAGCAATTCAATCTTACCTGGAGAAAGGGGGGGAAGGCCTGATCCCTGAAACGCCAAAGGCAGATGATCCCATATTCGATTCCGTACATAATTATATCATCGGAAGTAATATCTTAGCCCTGAAAGCTGCGGAAGATAAGGCCCGGGATCTTGGATACAACACCCTGATCCTCTCCTCTATGGTGGAAGGTGAAACAAGGGAGGTTGCACGTGTTCACACCGCAATTGCCAAAGAGATAGTAAAAACGGGTCGGCCGATCCCTCCTCCTGCCTGCGTCATCTCAGGGGGTGAGACCACGGTGACTATCCGGGGAAAGGGTCTTGGCGGGAGGAATCAGGGACTTCCCTCCAGCATGTGCTGGGGATCGCCTTTCGGGAAGGAGCAC
>JACNJD010000162.1 GCA_014382715.1 Candidatus Desulfacyla euxinica
TGGTACCTTGTTAATGCCGAAAACAAGATCTTAGGAAGACTCGCAACCCAGATAGCCATGCGATTGAGGGGGAAGCATAAACCTATTTTCACCCCACACGCTGACACGGGAGACTTTATTGTAGTCATCAATGCTGAGAAGGTATCCCTCACAGGTAAGAAATGGGATAAGAAGATTTATTACCGGCATAGTGGCTACGTAGGTGGTTTGAAAGAAATTTCGGCCAAGAAGTTGCTTGAAAAAAAACCGGAGGATGTCTTGCGTTTTGCAGTCAGAGGCATGCTCCCCAAAAACAGCCTGGGACGACGTCAGTTAAAAAAATTGAAGATATATACTGGTTCAGATCACCCGCATCAGGCGCAACAATTAGAGGCATTGGAGATTTAAATGGCAGAGGAACTATTTTACGCCACCGGGAAGAGAAAAACCGCCGTGGCCAGGGTCTGGATGAGGCCGGGTACTGGCGAGATGACAATTAACAAAAAGCCTTCAGGCGAGTATTTACACAAGGAAACGGACAGGATGCTTGTCATGGAACCACTTGTCCTCACAGAACTTCGAGATAAATTCGACATTTATGTCAACGTAAAAGGCGGTGGTATTTCCGGGCAGGCCGGGGCTATCAGGCATGGTATAACCCGGGCCTTAGTGAATTTAGACCCGGGGCTGCGGGATGCACTCAAGAAGGCAGGATTCCTGACGAGAGACTCGAGAATGAAGGAACGAAAAAAATATGGCCAGCCCGGTGCGCGGGCCAGATTTCAGTATTCGAAGCGGTAAGTTCAGCCCAGGTTATGCAACATACAAAAGGGGAATCCGGACTGGATTCCCCTTTCTTTTGATATCATGGATGATAAGAATATCAAATTCATCTTGGCTTATGATGGCACTCACTACCACGGGTGGCAGAGGCAAAGAAATGAGATTACAATCCAGGGGGTCATTGAAGAACGTCTTCAGGTTATGACAGGGGAACCTGTGAATCTTGTCTCATCGGGTAGAACCGATGCAGGGGTCCATGCATTAAATCAGGTCTGTAATTTCATGACCCGATCAACCATTCCGCTCAAGTCGATCCAGAAAGGGCTTAATTCCCTTCTGCCTGATGATATTTTCGTCAAAGAGGCCGAATATGTTCCGGCCGAATTTCACTCCAGGTATAACGCAAAGAGTAAGATCTATGAATACAGGATATTAAACAGGGAAGCGCCTGATGTTTTCCGGCGGAGTTTCCAGTGGCATATCCGGCCGGCCCTGGACATAAAAGAGATGGGGGTCTGTGTTTCTCAGCTAAAGGGTACACACGATTTTTCCAGCTTCAAATCCACAGGAAGCGGAACCACCGATCCCGTAAGATCTGTCCTTCTGGCGGAAATCAACGGGTTTGAATCCGGAGTTGTGCGTATTGTTATTGAGGCGGACGGCTTTCTAAGACACATGGTGCGAAACATTGTGGGAACGGTGGTAGAGGCAGGTCTCGGTAAAATCAACCAGGAACGGTTCAAAGAGATTATAGATTTGCGGAACCGGCAGTTGGCCGGTGTAAAAGCCCCTCCTCAGGGCTTGTTCTTGGTAAAAGTAAGATATTAATCTTTTGCGTCATCTTCTTTTATAGAGTTTCTGACCGTATTGTGGATATTGCTCCATACTTCCTCAAAGGAATTGACGGTTAGCCTACCCACTTCAATAAATTTTACTACAATCTCTTTTGTGACCTTGAGGGATAGCTCATCTTCTTTCTTCATACCGAATCTCCTATTATAACAGATAGCGAAAAAGATTAAACCCCCGCTGAACAGAAGAAGGCCAGTTAATCGATTCAACGGGGGAGTTTAAGAAGAACCTCTTGAGCCCTCCTTAGATCTGAAAGCGTATCATTGTAGGACTAAAAAATCAATAAATGCCTAATTTTCCTGGATTCCCGCGTTCGGGGAGGGTGACGAAAACTGAAGATTTTTGACTTTTTACGAGTTCATCATAATTTAGGTTGATAATGGCCATCTTATTTTGTATAGATCCGTAAATTTTCCATTTAAATACGCCCTATTGCAGGTATGGTAATTAGCTGTTTTGAATATGGACCGGGATAAAACAAAGACCTTTCCGCGCAGATGGTAACCGAAATGATGAATAAAACTGACATTGGAATCAAAAAACACCCTAATTATTTAAAGTTTATTGCTTTCTTACAGAGAGCGGTCCCGGTTCTGATGTTAATTTTTCTCTTTCTCAGCCCATTCACCCAGGATACGTCCATTAAGGAGATCTGTATCTATTCATCGATTGTTTTTGTTTTATTCTTAAGTCTATCCCGTCAGTTCGATTTCTCCTTTAAAACCCCCCTGACCGCCGGTTTTATTCTGTTTATCATATGGACGTTCATCGGTTGGCCTTTTGCCTTGAATGGACCAAATACAATCCATGATATTTACGCACATCTATTAAAATATCTGGCCATTTATTATATCTTGGTCAATTTCTTTTCTTCCAGGCAAAAACTTTCAACTCTTATATGGGTGATGATCGCGTCCGGCATGGTGTACACCATATGGTACATGTCATACTTTTACCTCTACCTCGGCCATAACCTTTCAGATAGATTGATCATTTTCCCCTACAGGGATTATATCTATGTTGTAGCCTTTCTCCTCTCAATTCAAATGTTTTTGATTCAGAAAAGATGGCTCATTAGAATAATTCCTCTCATCTGTATTTTTTCAACGATGGCAGCGATTATCCTGTCACAGACTAGAAATGCCCTTCTCGCAGTCATTGTGGGTCTGTTGGTCTATTCTTTAAGATCAAAAAAGGTAATTATCCTGTCAGTGTTTATCGTTATTATTGGAATGGTGTTTTCGCCGGTGTTGATGAAACGCTTCGCCCCGGAGAAAATACTGCATAGCGACAGGATTTCCACGGGTTTAATTAACTTGGAAATTATAAAGGATTATCCTGTCTTTGGTATCGGGTTCGGGATGCAGACATACGGAGACAGGGAGTATATCGACCTTGAAAGCTATCATCGCAGCATCCCGGAGAAATACCGACACGAGAACATACTCCGTTCCCCACACAATTTCCTCGCAGACACCGCCGTACGAACCGGAATTGTGGGGTTTTGCCTGCTCATTTACATCATGTTCTGTTACATCCGGATGGGATATAGACTGATCTGGAAGGCTGAGGAGGACTTTTTCAGAGATTGGGGAATATGCTTTACCGCATGTTTTGCAGGCTTTTTTGCTCAATCTATGTTAGGTGACGCCGCCTTTGCCTTACAGGCCATTGTGTTTTACACTATACTTGCCATGATGACGATCCTGTGGCGCATTGGTATGAGTGAGTTACCGGAGTTTGGTTCGCGATATTGACACCCATGTAAAAAGTTTCCAAGGCTGTCACTCCCGCGAACGCGGGAGTCCAGTCCCGCCGCGGTATGATTTTCCTGGATTCCCGCGTTCGCGGGAATGACAAAAATAGGTGGGTGATTTTTTACGAGACCCTCAATATTGATAGTCTCGTAAAAAATCAAAAAGTGCAAAATTTGCAGTAGTCATCTAAGGCTATTTCATTATAATAATTCCCAATTCCTGAATTCCTCAATCCATGTAAAAAGGACTTTTTACATGGGTGTCAATATTGAATCCCAGGTAAATGATATTTCATTTCCTTTCCATCTGGGTACTTACAGCAAAAAACACCTCATCTACGGTCAGTTCTTCAAGACAGCGGCTGGATCCATTGCCGTCACACCCCTTTTGGTGGCATGGCAGGCATGGATAATCCTTCTTAACCACTTGATGATTGCTCCCCCGAGGTGCCCAATCCGAAGAGGATGAAGGACCGAAAATGGTGATTGTCGGTGTGCCGACACCCGCAGCGATATGCATGCCTCCACTATCACCGCCGATAAAAAGGCGGCATGTCTTTAGAACTGCGGATAGAACTCCTAAAGAGGTTTTCCCTGCGATATTATAAACACCCGCGCCACAGTTGTTTTTTATTTGTTCTGCACGTTCCATCTCATCGGGCGAACCGACGATAATCACAGTCAAGTTAAATTCAGTGTTGATTCGCCGAATCAACCGAGAATATTTTTCTGTGCTCCATTCCTTATATCGCCAGAGGGAAAACGGCTGTACGGCAATGATCGATGGCACTGGAGGAATGCTTTCGCTATCAAACAGTCTCTTCGCCATCTCCTGTTTATAATCGGGAACATGGATTTCGGGCCATGCCCTGGAGGATAGAATTTGATACTCCCCCATAAGATTTGTATATGTTTCCGCCATATGCTTATCTGGCCGTTCATAGGGAGCAGCGAGGTGGGTAAATACCCATTTTCTCCAAAAGGGTCCGCCCTGGTCATTGAACCCGACCCTCTGTCCGGCTCGTGAAAGGAAGGCAAGAATGGCTCCCCGTGTCCCTGTTCTTAAATCTACAGCCAAATCAAAATGTTGTTTTCTCAGCCAGCAAAAAAAGTCCTTTTGATACCGGGTTCCTTTTCCAGTCTTGATAGCAATAACGTCTGTTGCCCACGGGCAGTCTTCTATTAATTCAGCGGCTTTCTCCCTTACAGCGACAAAGATGTCAGCGCGAGGAAACCTCTCACGTAATGCCAATATGCATGGAAAGGAAAGAACCACATCCCCGATATCCCCAAGCTGTACCAATAAGATACGCCGGATATCGCCCGATATTTCACTCTTGCCTTTTGTAATCATAGGATATCACATCAGGTACTAACGCCAGACGCCGGGGATCCCGGTGTCACACTGAGGACATCGGTTTTTTATTATTCTGCTCTCGGTGACATGAAAACCGATACGGTCTATTAGAGGCTCTCTGCAGCTGTGACAGAAAGTGTTTTCGCCCTTATCCCCAGGTATATTTCCGGTGTAAACATACTGCAATCCGGTTTCGTAGCCGAGATCCCTGGCCCGCCGGATAGTTTCAACCGGTGTGGAGGATGTGTTGGTCAGATGGTAGGTGGGATGAAACCGGCTTATATGCCATGGTATGCCCGGGTCAATATCCGATAGGAACCGGGCGAGGTCTCTGAGCTCTTCAAAGGAATCATTGAGCCCGGGAATCAGGAGCGTGGTTACTTCGAGCCATATCCCCATCTCTTTCATGGTTTCGATGGTTTTAAGGACTGGCTTCAGTTTTGCGCCGCACTGGTCTTTATAAAATCTCTCACTGAATGCCTTTAGATCCACATTGGCAGCATGCAGGTCCGGATATATTTTCTGAAGACACTCCCTGGTCATGTAGCCATTGGACACAAATACGTTTTTTATCCCTTGAGAGGCTGCGAGCCGTGCTGTGTTAAGCGCTGTCTCAAAATAAATAGTTGGTTCGGTGTATGTATAGGATATGGATGCAGCCCGACTCTCCTGAGCAAGCTTAACGACCTTTTCAGGGCTCATATCTTCCCCCATGATCCTGTTCTGGTCCTGAGGCATCTGGGAGATGTCCGCGTTTTGGCAGAATCCGCATTTGAAGTTGCATCCCACGGTTGCGATGGAGTAGGAGCTGGTTCCTGGAAGGAAGTGGAACAGGGGTTTTTTTTCGATAGGGTCGCAATGGCCGGCAATTATCTTATTGTATACAAGACTGATTAACGTTCCCGCACGATTTTCCCTGACCCCACAGAGCCCTCTGCCGTCCTTCTTTATCAGACACCGGTGATTGCACAGGACGCAACGCACTTTTTCATCTTCCAGTTTTTCATAAAGATAGGCTTCTTTCATCACTCTGTACTCATCCCTTGTTTCGGTTCAGCTCTTTTATCGTCCTTGCTGCGATTAACGATTGGCTTGCCGTCTTGAGTTTTGCTTTGAGGGGGAGGTTATTTGTCTTGACCCTGTAGACCATAGTGGCAGCAAGACCCAGGAAAAAACCAAAGGGGGAGTGCTTTCGGCCTAAGAAGTCCTTACTCAAAGGGATTGTTTCTTCAATAAATGAAGGGACTATTTTTATGCATTGCCAGGAAATGGGGACATTGCCATAGGCCAGTTGCAGGAGGGATTTGATTTGCCAGAGGTTGTAGAAGGTGGTCTGACCGAAAAGGGGATCGCCGAAATAACCCTGGATCCTTTTCAAAATGCCGTTCCAGGAAAGACTGTTTAAGACACCTATGAACACCTTTCTGCTGGCAACTCGTCCTGCTTCTCGCAGGGCTAACAGGGGCTTGTCCAAAAATTCTAAAGTATTGACAAGAACGGCCAGGTCAAATTCATTATCATCAAAGGGAAGGTCTTCTGCCATTCCCATCTTGATAGCAGAGCGGTGCCCTAACCGTGACTTCGCCTCTTGCATCATGTGTGGTGAAGCGTCCACACCGCTGACGTTCAGGCCCAACTTGTTGAACATGAGAAGGTGATTTCCGGTGCCGCAGCCGATATCGAGGATTCTTTCTCCCGGCTCGGGATCCATAAGAGAGATGACCAACTGTTCCAAGGACCTCTCTATCGTCCTGCTCTGCGATGACCGGCGCCAAGATTCATAAAACGCGGCGCTGTTTTCGTCGAAGATGAGTCCCATTATTTGTACCTACAGACCTCGTTAACCACTCAACGACTCAACCACTCAACTATTTCGCGATCTCTTCTTCCAGCGCTGAAGGAGATACGGCTTTGTCATTTCAAAGGTCTCGCAGTCATTTTCAATGGCCTCTTCAGCCTGTTTGATGGACATCTTTTTTGTCCTTTTCACAAAAGAAAGGGTTCTTCCGAAATATAGGGGAATCAGTGAATCCATGATCTCGTCCGGTTCAACGCTTGCTTCTCCGTATGAAACAGCGGTATCAAACAGGAGTCTTGCCCAAAGATCGGTGGGAAAATTGAATTCCATCTCCTTCAAACCTTTAATCTCTTGGAGTTTCCTGTAAACATCTGCCGTGAGAATCTCTTTCCATATATGGCTGAATTTATCAAATCCCATGTGAAACTGCTGAAGTAAATTGTCTGTGTTAACGTCAACCTTGGGAGGCATTTCCACTTCACCAAGGCCAAACCCGTATATGGCGGTGGGCCGACTGTATTTGACTTTTGTCCAAAACGATTCAAACTCCTTCATCATGGCAAAGATGGTCCCGACTACCTGTCTGAACATGGGTCCCAAATCACCCCCCGGATCCTTGGTCCGATGAATCTTGGGTCGTCCCATAAATGCTTGGCATACCTGGACCCTCTGGTTGATGGCCAGGGTGGTCATCCAGATATCAATCCCGAAATTGGCTACTGCCTCGTCCCATGTCCTGCTCTTCAGATACACATTGCTCAATTCACCGGCGAAACCGAAGTCTCCGCCAATGGGCTGTCGAACCCTTCTTCCGTACAAGGCCCTTGTCATGGGATAGGCGATCCCGTTTGTAATGGTCCCGTCATATTTATGTCTTACGTAAAGTGGAGCCACATAGGAAAATCCCTCAAACAGAGGTTCACCCAGGTGCTTGATCCATTCGGGTGTGATGCTCTTCAGATCTGCGTCAACTACCACCACCGCTTTCGCTCCCAGGTCAACCACCTTTTTGAAGAGGTTCCTGAAATTATTTCCCTTTCCTTTTATACCGGGATCGGTAGAAAGATAGATTTTTGGTGCCTTAGTCGGGGTATCGAGAAATACCTGCTTTGTGTTATCGGGAGAGTTATTATCACAATTAATAATAACGGA
>JACNJD010000360.1 GCA_014382715.1 Candidatus Desulfacyla euxinica
GATTGATGATTGTTGATTGAAAGACCAAAGTGGCTTGAACCTCTACAACTTGAAACTGGATGCTGGTTACTCGTTACTGGTTACTGGATTCTACCCCTTCAAGCTTTAACCCGTAACCTGTAACCCCTAACAATCAACCAATACCGAATACCCATCCGCAGATTACGCAGATTAACGCAGATTATTCAAACGGACTATCCGAATCATCGTGCATCGTCCATCCTGCATCCAGCACCTAATACCCAATACCTCTTTATGAACAGACGAACGGTTACGCTTGACCTATTGTTCAATGACCTTTACCATATATGGAAGCGTTTGGAAAGTTACTTCGTGAAAACGGGCGATATGGCATCCACCCTATCAATTAGAGGACAGAGGCCAGAAATCATAAAACCAGTAACGAGCAAACAGTAACCGGAATTTGATTATGCAACAGTATGATATTATAATAAAAAACGGCACTATCCTGACAATGGACAGCAGGAACTCGGTAATTGAGAGTGGTCAGTTGTGCGTGCAGGGCGATATTATAGATAGGGTCGGTGCTCTGGACCATGGATCTTTTGAAGCCAGGAAATTGATCGACGCTAAAGGTGGTCTGATCCTACCCGGCTTAGTGAATGGTCATACCCATGCTGCCATGAGTCTCTTCAGGGGCCTTGCCGACGACCTCCCCCTTATGAATTGGCTGAACAACTACATTTTCCCTGCAGAAGGGAGGATGGATGCCGATTTTGTCTACACCGGCACCCTCCTTGCCTGCGCAGAAATGATCATGTCCGGCACGACTACCTTTTGCGATATGTATCTTTTTGAAGATCAGGTGGCACAGGCGGCATTTCTGTCGGGCATGAGGTGTCTTGCGGGTGAGGTCCTTTATGATTTTACCTCTCCCAATTATGGAGAAATCGAAAAAGGTTTTGAATACACGGAATCGCTGATCCTGAAATGGAGGGGTAATCCTCTCGTTTCCATAGCTGTTGAGCCTCATTCGCTATTCACCTGCAGCCCTGATCTGCTAACCCGGGCAAATGAGTTGGCCTTACACCATAATGTACCGCTCATTATCCATGTTGCAGAGACCTTGTATGAAATAGCCGAGGTAAAAAAGAGCTATGGCAAAACGCCGATTGAACACCTCGATTCCTTAGGTCTTTTAGGGCCCCATCTGATTGCAGATCACGCTGTTCATCTGAATGAAGAAGAGATACGACTGATCGCCGAAAAGGGTGTTAGGATTATTCATAATCCGGAGAGCAATATGAAACTGGCCTCCGGTATAGCCCCCATACCTGACCTGCAATCGTGCGGCGTGACCGTGGGGATAGGGACAGACGGATGCGCATCCAATAATAACCTTGACCTCTTTACCGAGATGGATATGGCTGCCAAGCTCCATAAGGTCAAGGCCATGGATCCAACGGTAATGGACGCCGTTACAGTGCTCAGGATGGCCACCATTGAAGGAGCCAAGGCCCTCGGGCTGGCCGGCATAACCGGCTCACTTGAAGAAGGGAAAAGGGCTGATGTTATCATTATTGATACGAATAAACCCCATCTGACACCGATGTACAACCCCGTTTCTCATCTCGTTTACGCTGCCCGTGGAAACGATGTCAGCCACTCCATAATCAACGGCCGGCTTGTAATGGAGGATCGAAAGCTGCTTACCATTGATATCAAAGATGTTATGGAACAGGCCAAAGAAAAATCGATGGCGGTTAGGGGATGGGTGCGGGATTGAAAATTGAATATTGCCGGTTGATGTTGCGGGGAAATCATATTTACGTTGGTGGTTACCATACAATAAAAGATGAACGTCCAACATCGAACGTCCAACATCGAACATCGAATGAAAAAACAAACATCAATTTTGAGACTTTAGGCCCTTTTCCGAGTTTTCCGAGTTAGTGATTTAGTGTGGATGCCGGACAAGTTTTGAGCCCGAGATCTGAGATGATTGGCAAAGAAAATAGCTTTGTGGCATTGGGCAGCAGGCTCAGGGGTATTCCTGAAGTGCAGACCCTTGGGGTGAAGCCCAACTTTCTGGAATATACCCTCAAGGAGCGAGGGTTGATTCTGGGGGCCGGGATTATTCTGTTCCCCACCCTCAACTATGCCCAGTTTCTAACTACCTTAGGCAAAAGAATCTTTCCCAGTCTGGAGACATATCTCTATGCCGACGAAAAAATCAAACAGACGACCCTGTTTCAGATGTTGGGGATTTCTCACCCGCGTACAAAGATTTATTATCATCTACATCATCAGGATATCCTCAAGGATTTCACATTTCCCTTTGTGGCCAAGATACCGAGGTGCTCCGCCCGGGGCAGAGGGGTATTTAGGATTGATAACAAAAATGAACTTGAGGAGTATCTATCGCTTGTCAGAGTTGCTTATATTCAGGAATACCTGCCGCATAAACGGGATCTGAGGGTGGTGCTTATTAATTATGAGTCTGTGCTGTCCTACTGGCGCATCAGTTCGCCGGGAGATTTCAGGACGAATGTGTCACAGGGAGGTAAGATCAGCTTTGACCATATCCCGAGGCAAGGCGTGGAGACAGCTCAAAACATTGCTCGGAAGTGCAAACTGAATGACGTAGGAATCGATCTTATCAACTTCCAGGGTCGATGGTATGCTATTGAAGCCAACATGAAGTACGGGCGTCAAGGATTGAAAATGAAGGGACTTGATCTTAAAGAAATCCTCAGGGGAAAACTGCTCTCCGGGGAACTTTTTTAGGCAGCAATATTCGATTGGGGATTGGGGATTTCGGATTGGGGAATTGAAAACCATCACGTTTCGCACATCCAGCATCCAGGATCAAGTATCCAGTTTCCCCGCTTAAAAACGGGATTTTCAACAAGTTTCTAATAGCCCGTAACGCGCAACCCGTAGCCCGTAACGCGCAACCCGTAACCCGTAACTCGTAACCAGTATCAAGTACCCAATACCCAATACCAAGTACCCAGTACCCAATACCGAGCACCCAGCATGAAACGTATCTTTATTTTTCTTTTTATTCTCCTGATCGTACTCCCATCCGCTTTCTTGGGGTATTTTTATTATATGGTGACCCGGGAGGCGGCAACTCGTATTGAGAGGGGTGCCATTGATCGGGTCATTGCGTCTGAAAGCCCGGTGTATTATGGGGACGGACATACCCCCATTGGTGTTTTCTTTGAAATGACCCACAGTAAACACATAGCATATGAAGCTATTCCAAAGGTATTTGTGAAGGCCCTGATCGCGGCCGAAGACAGGAATTTTTTTGATCATATGGGGTTTGACATCAAGGCAATTGTCAGGGCCTTTGTGGCCAATATCAAAACAGGGAAGGTGGTCCAGGGTGGAAGCACCATCACCCAGCAAACAGCCAAGAACATATTCAAGCGAGAAAAGAGGACATATAAGACAAAACTAAAGGAGATGATGCAGGCCTTCCTTTTGGAAAGGAGATACACCAAAGAAGAGATCCTTGAGATGTATGCCAACCAGTTCTTTGTAACCGGTTATGGGAAGGGGCTCAGGATTGCGGCCCAGTATTTCTTTGGAAAGGATACCAAGAACCTTGACCTGGTTGAGGCAGCATTTATCGTCGGTTCCTTAAAGGGGCCTAACAGATACAACCCGTTTATCAAGAAAACCAAAGCCCAAAAGGATGAGGCAAAGCAATTAGCCAAGGAACGCAAGGACTATGTGCTGGGCAGGATGCTGAGTCTGAATTTCATCTCAAAGACCGATTATGAGGAGGCAAAAGAGAGAGAGGTCCCGTTCAAAGAGGGAAAAATCACATATCGCTTAAATGTTGTTTTGGACTATATACGAAATCAGCTCGAATCCGATTATTTCAGGGAAATCCTGCGGGAGCAGGGCGTGGACAACATTGCCACATCGGGGATCAGCATCTATACATCGGTAGACAAGGAGGTTCAGTATGCCGCTTTGATGAGTCTGCGAAGGCATCTTCCGTTGATGGATATCAAGCTGAATGGTTACAGGCCCTGGCAAAATAAAGAAAAATGGAAAGGATTGCTTGAAAAGGGGCTTAAAAAACCCAAAGAGAACATCCCCTTTCTCGCCCGGATCACGTCTGTGGAGACAGACAGGGATAAGTGCCACCTGATTGTGGAGTGGGATAACGGTGGAGGGGTTATTGACTTTGAAGGGCTCAAACCTGTTGGGGCGGCCTGGCTAAAGGCTAATATAGGGAACTGGGCAAAATTTGACAGGGAGCATGCCCCGATCCTCTTAAAGAAATTCCATGTGGGAGATCTGGTGCCGGTGCAGTTAATGATACCTGACAAGATGCCCCCCAATAAAGACCGGGATGCAAAGTTAATGCTCTCTGCGATACCTGAGTTGGAAGGCGGGATCGTTGCCCTTCAGAGCGGTATGATAAAGGCGATGGTGGGCGGGTTTTTTGACCGTTATTTCAATCGGGCCGTTGACGCAAAACGGCAACTGGGGTCAATTTTCAAACCGATTGTCTATGCAGCAGCGCTTCAACTCAAATGGAATATCCTTGACCCTCTAAAGAACAGAAGAGAGATCTTCCAATTCGAGGGCACGTCATATCTGCCCCGGCCTGATCATGAACCGAAAAGCGACACGGTTTCCATGGTCTGGGCCGGTGCCAAATCGGAAAACCTGGCAACAGTCTGGCTTCTTTACCACCTTACGGATCATCTTAATTTGAGCGAGTTCAGGCAAGTTGCAGACCTTGTGGGGCTTGGCAGAAAGGAAAGTGAATCGTATCAGGCCTACAAAGGCCGAATAAGGGATCGAGACGGGGTAATAGTAAACAGAGAAGCCCTGATGGCGGCTGCTTTTGACGAGGCCAAAGACCAGATCGAGACAGACATCATCTTTGAAGGACGCGAGAGTATCTTAGACGATCTTCACAGGCTCCATTTTGATCTATCTGAAAGCACAGCGGAAATGGCGGGGCTGAAAAATCATCAGATCATGAGATACGACTTCAAGAGGCTTAGTACCCTTAACCGTGAAATGAGAGAGCAGTTTCAAAGAGCCGTCCCCCAGAGCCACGGTCGTTTTTACAGGGCTGTAAAAGCAGGACGGGGGCTCAGGATCATCTACACAGATCACCCTGAATATTTAGCCCGGGACGACCTAATCCCAATCACCCCGAAATGGTTGATTGAAAAGGCTCAAGGTCCAGACATCGAAAAAAAGGTATGGATTGACAATCTGATCCCCGCCGGGATATTGGATTCCATTGAGACCCATATCAAGGCTAATTACAAGAAGCTTCTCACCCATGAGAGATATAGTTTTGAAGTCCTATCCAAGGTCAGGGACTTCCGGACCCTTGTCAATCTCTCTTTTGTGGTATATCTTTCAAAAAAAATCGGGATATCCACTCCCCTCGATCCGGTTCTTTCTTTTCCCCTGGGGCCAAATTCAATAAGTATAATGGAGGCTGCCCTGGCCTATGAGACCCTCGCTACGGGCAGGGCCTACCCTCTTTCTCCGGGAGGCGGGTCTGCCATGGTCCCTATTATTAAGAAAATCGTTGACAGGGAGGGTGAGGTCATATGGGAATATAGTCCTAAGCCCGAAAGAGTCTTGTCCCGGAGGGTTTCTACCCTTATCAGCGAAATCTTGGGGAAAGTGATGGAGAGAGGGACAGGAAAGAAGGCCAAGGATGCTATCAGGCTTTTTGACATTCCTGTTCCAACTTTCGGTAAGACAGGGACGGCAAACCGGTTCACCAATTCCAGCTTTGTAGGTCTTATACCGGGTCCGGATTCCAGGACTGGCCAGTTTGATCTGGAGAACGGATATGTGATTGCCACCTATACAGGTTATGATGACAATCGTCCCATGAAGGGTAAGCATATATCCATATACGGCTCCTCTGGTGCCCTCCCTCTATGGATCGATACGGCGAATGCCATAATCGGCACCACTGATTTCAAGGAAGGGGTGCAGCCCGCAGATCTTGTATTCAGTCCTCTGGTGCGGCCCGGGGTCGACCAGAAAGGATTCCGGAGGATTCCGGTCTCTCCTGTCACCGGTCTTCCAAAGAGGCCATCTAATCAGTCCGCCGAGTCCTCTGACGTAACAGTGCTCTCCGAGACAGATGAGCAGGGAGAAAAGGTAACACTCAAAAGGCATTTTGAGCCGTTTTAGGGAATATGTAGCCGCAAAAAGGCACAAAACTCACAAAATTTATAAAACCAAAGTGATCAAAGAGGAATTTAATGAAACAGTTATCAACGCTTCTACTGATACTTTTCTTATTATATGCTTCAGGATGCACTACCCCTCCAAAAATGGAGGTAACACCTGTACCGAGGCAAGGTGTGAGAGCCCAAACTGCCCCCCTGCTTTCCACCCATACCATCGATAAAAAGATAAGTTTTCTTGAGGGTGTCGTAGCAAAAAAAACCCTGTCTAAAGAAGAAAGAAGAATAGCCACAGATCTTCTGGCTACTTATAAACTGACAAGAAAGCTGGCCCCTGCTCATCTGACAAGAAAAGAATATCAAAGCCTTACCCGTTCTCTTTTCAAATCATTGGCCCAGGTGGATGAAAGATATTTTGAGGAAGAAAAGACTCCTCTTGACTATTCAAGAGCAGTTACACTTTTCGTCAACAAGAGAGATGAAATCATAGATTCTTACTTACAGGGAAACTTCAGAGCTGTCATAAAACGAGCTCTCTCGCTGAAAGAGATCTTCGGTCCTGAAGCCCTGACAACTGAAATCGGTCTCCTGTTTGCTTTATCCCTGGCAAAGGAAGGGAAATTGAAGCAGGCAATCGAGATCGGAGAGGGGATCGCCAGCGAGCTTGACCAGCTTCCTGATATCATCCAGCTACGTTCAAGAATCGCCCAATGGCAGCTTAAGCTGGGGAATAAAGAAAAGGCGCTTCATACCTATGAAAAGCTAACCGACAATCAGGATGAAAGGATGGCCCTTATTCAGAACCTCAACAGGCAGATTAGCCAGGCCATGAAATACGATAGAAGTGATATTAGCAGACCCCCCGATCCCAGACCTGCATCTGATACTGATGTTAGACAGGGCGAGTATAGCACTGACCAGCTTCTTGAGAAGGTTAGCGCTCTGGTCCAGAAACATGAGTACAGGGAGGCAAGGATTCTGTTATTGAGAGAGAGGATCAAGATGGAAGAGGGGCCTGAGAGCGAAATAATTGACAGGACACTGGCACGAATTGAGCAGAGAGAGGACGAATTTGAAGAGCAGAAGTTCGTCAGAGATGCTTACCTGAAAGAAACTTTTGATGCGGCAAAAAGACTGATCGAAGAAGAGAAGTTTGAAGAGGCTGTCAACAAGCTCGATGAGATTAAAGACGCGCAGGATTTTACCGCTGAATCTGCGGCCTTAAGGAAGCGTGCCGTTGAAAACCACATCAACCAGGAGAGGAATCGGGCGGCAGAGATCTTCCTCGCAGCAAAGAAGACCAAAGACCCTTTCAGAAAGAAGGAACTTCTCAAATCGTCCTATGAAATACTCAATACCCTCATCGATAAATACCCGTCATCGCCTCTAAATCAAAAGCTGAAATCTCATTTAGCCATAGTAAAAAAGGAAATTGACAGGCTTCAATAGGACTCATATTCAAAAAAATACCACTGG
>JACNJD010000218.1 GCA_014382715.1 Candidatus Desulfacyla euxinica
TAAATATCTTCATGTAATTCATAAATGTGATATCTTTCGGGTACAGGGCAAAGGATGCGAGGATGTCGGCGTTGGACCGCAGGGACATGCTGAGCATCCAGTAGATCGGCATCATCAGAAGTATTAAGTATATGATAAGGCCGATGATTTTTTTCTTTCCTTTCATACCTTCTCTCCTTTTCCGATTCTCTGAAGCGCCTGGTAAAATATAAAACTGAAGAGGAGTACGATGACAAAGTAGATGAGCGAAAAGGCCCCGCCCGGCCCCAGGTCGAATTGCAGGAGGGCGATCTTGACCAGGTAAATGGAGAGGAACGTGGTCGAATTCCCCGGACCTCCCCCTGTCAGCACAAAGGGCTCCGCATAGATCAGGAAACTATCCATAAAACGGAGCAGGAAGGCGATGGTGAGCACACCGCGCATCTTGGGCAGTTGGATATAGAGAAAAGTCGCCCAGGCCGATGCACCGTCAATCCGTGCAGCCTGGTAATAGGCCTCCGGGATCGCCCGCAGACCCGCATAAGCTAACAAAACAACCAGCGGGGTCCAGTGCCAGACTTCCATCAACATCACGGTGATCCAGGCATCGAGCCAATTATCCGTGTGATCAAAGGGAATACCCATCAGGTTGTTCATCCCGGCGCCAAACAGACCGATATCCGGCCGGGTAAAGATCATCCAGATAGTCCCGATGGTGTTCCACGGGATCAGCAGGGGCAACGCTATGGTAATCAGACAGACCGGCACTCCCCAGCCTTTTTTCGGCATGGCGAGGGCAATGAGTATGCCAAGGGGCATTTCGATCAACAGCACGAGCCCGGAGAAGAGGAACTGACGCCACAAGGCACCATGCAGACGCTTGTCGGCTAACATCTCCTGGAACCACTCGAGTCCGACGAAAACGGCCTGGCCCGGCCCAAAGATATCCTGGACCGAATAATTGATCACGGTCATCAAGGGAATGATGGCACTGAAGATTACAATGACAAAAGCTGGCAGCACCAGAAACCAGGCCCTGTTATTTGGCCATTTTTCCATGAGAAAACCCCTTGGGATTGATGATTGAAAAGCCCTAATCTTCGATCAGTTTCAATCTGAAATCTATTAACCCGTAACCTTCATTTCCAAAGGTCAAGGTCTTTCTGGTTTTCCATTCGATATTCGATGTTGAGCGTTCGATGTTCGATGTTCATCTTTTCAACAACCCGTAACTCGCAACACGCAACCCGCCCTACCTAATCAACCGCCCGTCTGCAAACAGCCTAATCCATTGTGGCGGGAAGGCAAGCCAAACCTCGTCCCCGGAAACCGGTTGGTCTTCAGACAGCCTGGCCTTCAAGGTTTGACCCGCTAACGTAAGGGCCATAATCCTGTAACTGCCCAGATCCTCAACCCCCTTGACTCTGGCCTTCACCATGCCGTCACCGGACCCTTCATGTACCTCTAAATACATGGGCCGTATCCCGAGCTCCAGCTTTCCACCCGCTTTACGTCCCTTTGCTGCTGTTTCCTCGTCTAAAACAATACCGGCCCCATCGACCCTTGCCTCATTTCCCTCTATGGTACATTCCAGAAAGTTCATTCCCGGGCTACCTATGAAATAACCCACAAATTTATGTTCCGGGTTTTCAAATAGGTCCTGGGGAGAACCGATCTGTACGATTTCTCCTTCGAACATCACCGCCACCTGATCGGCAAAGGTTAACGCTTCCACCTGATCATGGGTCACATAAATAAAGGTCAGCTTCAATTCCTCATGGATCTCTTTTAGTTTGCGCCGCAAATACCATTTCATTTGCGGATCAATGACCGTCAACGGCTCATCGAAAAGTATGGCCGCCACATCACTTCGAACCAGCCCACGGCCCAATGAGATTTTCTGCTTGGCATCGGCAGCCAATCCTTCTGCTCTCTTGTTGAGAAAAGGGGTCAGATCAAGGATTTCGGCTACTTCCAAAACACGTTCTTTTATTTTAATTTCGCTAAGCCCTCGATTGCGCAAGGGAAATGCCAGATTGTTGAATACCGACATTGTGTCGTAGAGCACCGGAAACTGAAAGACCTGGGCGATGTTACGTTTTTCCGGCGGCAATTCTGTGACAACCTTCCCATCATATAGAACCCGCCCCCTGCTGGGGGTAAGCAGACCGGAAACGATGTTGAGCAAGGTGGTTTTCCCACAGCCCGAGGGCCCTAACAAGGCACATGCAGCCCCGTCATCCCATACATTATGGATGCGCTTCAGGGCATAATCCAAGTCGTTTTTGGGTTTGCGCAGATAGCTGTGAGCAACTTCATTCAACTCGATACGAGCCATGACAGTCTCCTATGTCAGTCCGCTTTGAAGAGCCTCACGAGAGGGTGACGCAACCAGCGCCCCTGCCTCATCGTACACAAAAAAACAACACGGGCTGACATATATGGTTATTTCGGCTCCGGTCCGGACAGTACGAACCCCGTTCTCCTGAACCACCAGACGGAACCCTTCATAGTAGGCATGAATGAACGTTTCGGACCCGTTAATCTCTGCTAATTCGACTCTCGCCGGAATTTCCGCATCTTCCCTGTCGTTTCTTGATAAGAAAAGATGATTGGACCTTACCCCGAAGCCGTAATCCCCGTCAGACAGCGGCTTCATATAGTCTTCCAATGGCATTTCAATATTCCGCCCCATTCTAATAGAACCCTCTTGAATCGTGCCTCTCAGGAAGTTTATGGGCGGATCACTAAAGACCTCAGCCACTTTGGTTGTCGCCGGGTTATGATAGACTTCTGGAGTGGAGCCGGTTTGCAGGATGCGGCCCTCATCCATAACAAAAATATTTCCCCCTAACATCAGAGCCTCGGTAGGTTCCGTGGTGGTGTAGACGACAATCGCCTTGCGCTCCTCGAAAATATCATGAAGCTCAACCCGTAACTCTTCACGAAGTTTATAGTCTAAGTTCACTAAGGGCTCGTCTAATAAAAGCAAATCGGCTTCTCCGATCAATGCCCTGGCAATGGCAACGCGCTGCTGCTGTCCACCGGAAAGCTCGGTGGGTAGACGATCCAGCATGTCCTCGATATGCAGCATCTCAGCGGTGCCGCGTACGCGCCGATCAATTTCTCCCCTTTTGACTCCGGCAATTTTCAAAGGCGAGGCGATATTCTTATAGACAGTCAAAGAAGGGTAGTTGATGAACTGCTGATAGACCATGGCAACACTCCGTTTTCGGACTGATTTGCCGGTAACGTCTTCTCCGTTTACCAGTACCCGCCCGGTAGTCGGTCTATCGAGCCCTGCCATCAATCTTAGAAGTGAGGTCTTTCCGGCCAAGGTGCGGCCAAGGAGCACATTGCGGGAGCCCGTCTCAAACTCCAGGCTGATGTCGTAGAGATGGGTCTCGCGTCCAACTTTTTTGGTGATATTTTCAAGGGCAAGGGACATTAGGCTGATATCCTCTAATTGTTGGGATGGTCAAATAGTTGAGTCCCGCCTAGGGCGGGATTGAGTCGAAAACAGTCCCTGCAATAAAACTTAGAAACTCCATCCCGCTTCAGATATTACCAGATATCGATATCCATTTTATGCCATATACCATATATTGTATAAAGACTTAAAAGTATGTCATATGGCCCGATAGGAGGCAGAACTCAACCACTTAACAAGGTCTGTATGAATAACATTAGATCGTGCTACTTTCAAGCGATAAAAGCAAAAAAAATATCCACCGCAGCTGAAGCCATAAATCCACGAATGGCTACAGATGTTTTTTCCTGACCTCGTACATCACGATGGCGGGAATGAAAAAGACCACATCGGCCATCATCTTTCCAATAAAGGTCCCCAGAACGAATTGTCCAATGATCTTCGGCATCAGATACATGAAAAACGGCCGAACCGCCAGGACATCAAGAATCTCGGATGGGCCAAATTCGATAATCAGGTTTCGCAAATCTTTGAAATAAGCAACAAAGTCATAGCCCAGGTCATGTTTTCTATGGTGCTTCAGACTCTTTCTCACATCGTTGTATGCGATGATGCCGTAAAAACTGATGGACGCCATGGCCGACCCCCCAAAAGCCGCTAACACATTGTCTCCTGTAGTTCGGTGAATAACCCATGCCGTGGCGAGAGACAACGCGGTGCACAGAATCTCGGCCAGCAGGTATCGCTTGATCCATTCCTTTATCTTGTTTTTCACTCTCTTATTTCACTAAGGGTTCTTCTTTACCGGGGGCCTTGACCCAGCTGGGTTTTCTCAACCCGTAGATCACAAAGGCCGCACCGCACATGACCAGGATGCCGAGGATCAGGAATGATTCATAGAATAGAAGATTCCCCGTCTCTAATTGAGACGGGGGGAAAAAACCGATGAACAGGGTAAACAACCCGCCAGATAACCCCAATGCGGCAACCAGCCACATGCCGAAATTGCCCCAGGGGATCCGGTAGGGGCGATGGACGTCGGGCCGCTTGTATCGCAAGACCAGAGCGGACAGAAACATGAGCAAATACATGATCAGGTAAAGCTGGGCCGTGAGGGCGGTGAGAATCCAGTAGGCGCTGCTCACCGTGGGCATGAGCAGGAATACAAAAACCAGGGCCGTCACCACCAGGGCCTGGAGGAACAGGATGTTCACGGGGACATCGCCACGGATCTGGCGCTGCAGAATGGGCGGCAGCAGACCGTGCCGTGCCGACACCAGCAGCCCCTTGCTGGGCCCGATAATCCAGGCAGCCACCTCTCCGAGGGAGCCTGCCACAACAAACAGGGCGACAATGGGCATCAGCCAGAGCAGGTGATAGGCGGCAAAAAACTTATCAAAGGCCTCCATGAGTCCGGCCACCAGACTGATCTCCTTCTGGGGCACCACAAAGGCAATAGCCAGGGAACCCAGTATGATGGCGACAATTGAAACAAATACGGAAAGGAAAATGGCCTGTGGAAAAGAGCGTTTGGGGTTTTTTACCTGTGAGGCATGCGCAGCGGAGACCTCAATACCGGAGACAATGACCAGGGCCCCGGCAAGGAAGACAAAGCTGTCCATACGGCTGAAATCCGGAATGAGGGAAGCCACTGAAAAATGGATCTGGGAGGCATTGCCGTCCAGGATCCAGCTGAATCCCATAAAAATGATCAGACCCGTGATGATAAGGGTGCTGATCACACCCAGAGTACTGATCCAGGAGGAGGTTTTCATACCATACAGATTGGCGAAGGTGCCGCCCCAGTAAACCACCAACACCACCGTAAGGGTGTAGACTTTATTGTTGGCCAGTTCTGGTGAAAAGGCATAGGCTAAGGTGGCCGCAATAAAGGAGAGCACCGTGGGAAACCAGATGACATTCTCGCTCCATTGGAGCCAGATAGCCAGGAAGGCCCACCGTTTTCCCAGGGCTTCATTAACCCAGATATAGACGCCCCCGTCTCCTTTGGGCGGCCATGTGGAGGACAGTTCCGCGGTGACAAGGGAAATGGGAATGAGAAAAAACGCTGCGGAAATGGCCATAAAGGTAATGGCGCGAAACCCCTCTTCCGCCATGAGGGGAAGCCCCCTTACAGAGTAGATGATGGCCAGGTTGATCATTGCCAGGGAGACCCACCCGATGGTCCCTTTGCCGGCTGTTACAGACATCCCGCGCTCCCTTTGGCCGGAAACTTCTTGAGATCCCGCGTTTACAGGCTTCTCCATATTTACACCTTTTGTTTTAATGTCCTTAAACTTTGATGAATTCGTAAAAAGTCAAAAATCACCTGTTTTGTCATTCCCGCGAACGCGGGAATCCAGGGAAAGTCATCCCGCCGCGGGACTGGACTCCCGCTTTCGCGGGAGTGACGGCCTTGGAGACTTTTTACGAGACCATCAACTTTAGTCACTTTAGGCATTTTAGGCACTTTACCTTGCTCACCGCTCCCAGTCGAAATTCCACCGCATAGTGAACTGAAGGCGGTGATTCTGGCCCGTGGTGCTACCGTACACCGCCGTACGGTCCGTAATGGTACGATGACCGAACATGTATTCCAGGCCCACGTCAAATGGGGGCCAGGGACTCCATATCAGGTTCATGGAGGCGTACTGGGTCTGTTTGTAAGTTCCCTGGTCGGCAGTTTGGGGCTGTAGGTCAAAATCGCTGTCCAGACGCACAAGACCGTAGGTGGCCGTTGACCGAAGGGATTTTGACCACCAGTGCTGGTAGGCCGCCCACGCGCCGAAAGCCGAAATAGCCTTCAGTGTGGAATTAGTCGCGGATGTCGGGGCCGCGTCCAGTCCGAGACCGGCTGTATCCTGCATATAGGCCCCGAGAGCATCCCCATACTCAAGGCCCCAGATGAAATTGTCATTTCCCCAGGTGGTGACGTTGCCGCTGAAGGTCACGCCCCATCCGTCTATAGACTGGTCGTATCCCGTTCCCTCGGCTTTCAGCCGGCGATACAGCCCGCCTAACTCCATATGGGCCCAGTCAGGCTCATAAGAGAGCTTTCCAATGACCGATGGAAACTGATTCACCGAGGTAACATCGGCAACCCCGGAAGGCAGGGTTATGTCCCCTGCAGCATCCTCCACACCCACGGTAAAAAAAAGCCCTCGCTTTTCCGAACCCGGCTGCAGGGGAATCTTGATGCTCGCCTGGGTGAAACGCACCTCGGGGGCGGCATTGGGTCCCTCAAAATCCAGGGTATTCGGTATGGTGGCCTGGTTGAGCCAGAGGGTGTAGTCGAGACCCGCCTTGAGCCAGCCCCATTGCCCGTAGGCCTTGTAAATCTGGAGTTCAGCATCCGTGGTGGACCCCATGAGGTTCACATCCGCGTAAACCCTGAAAGGACCCCAGGGCGTGTCGGTTTCGGCCCAGCCGCTCAGATAGCTCTGGTTGGGGCTGAAACCGGTGCGGTTAGTTATATCGGCGGCCGGTCCGCCTACGGGAATGTCCGCGGTGATGAACTCCCGCTCCACGCTCCCGCCGGGTTTCAGTCCAACCGCATTGAAATCGTGGATCACGTCGGTCTGGATGGCCCCCGCGATCCCCACCCGGACCTGGTGTCCGCCGATCTCAAGGGGTGCCGGGGCTTTGGCGCCGGCCTTTGCCACAATCGGTTCCTCTGCCTTGGGGGGGGCCTTGACCACGGCCTTGATCTTAGGCCGGGATGTCTTGGCAGGGATCCTTTTCGATGGCTCAGGTTCCGCTGTCTTAACTGTCGGGGAAACTCCTGCCCCGGGTTTCATCCTGTCCGCTTCAAGATCGCGTACCCGTTTCTGCAGCTCCAGAACCATCTTTTTGAGGGCCTTGATTTCATCTTGCACGGCGCTGTCTGAAACATCGGCAGCAGGAACAGTTGTCGCAAAGACCGCAAGAATTGCGGGGATCAAGAACCAGAATCGAAATATCTTGACTCTCATGGAAACTCCTCCCGGATTAATGCTTTGTAGTCGTTCAAAGGTTGATGGTCTCGTAAAAAGTCATTTTGCACGTCACTCCCGCGAAAGCGGGAGTCTATAACTGCTTGAACTTACTGGATTCCCGCGTTCGCGGGAGTGACGAAAAGGGGTCAGTTATTTTTTACTGAAACCTGAACCTTTGAACCCGTGAATGGTCATGCGTCTTCTTCTTTTTTTGTGAAAAGCATTGCG
>JACNJD010000260.1 GCA_014382715.1 Candidatus Desulfacyla euxinica
ATTCTGTCATCCGGAAGCCTGGCCATTTTGGAGAACCTTTTCCGTATACCTTCCAAATCATCCAATAATCGCACCTTTTAGGTATATATGCCCATTTCATACGATACCCAACAATCGTGCTGCATTTTCGCCGAGGACCTTTCGCTTTTCCTTTTCGCTGAGGTTTGTGTTCGCCTTCAGTCCACTGACCATGTATGTCAGGCTCATTCCTGATGCCAGCGAAGCAGGGTAATCGGTGGCAAACAGAACCCGGTCAAAACCAATGGTCTTTCGGATCTCCTTCGCCACCACTTCCCTATCCAGAAGCCAGTTTACCGCAGCCAGGTCTGCATAGATGTTCCTGTATTCTTTACCCAATCGGAGCACATCAGAGAGCCAGATTCCCGGAATTTCGGTGCTGTAGGCCCCGAAGTGTGCCAGGACCAACGGCACGTCGGGAAATTTTTTCACAAGGGGCTCCCAGAGACCAGGATGTGAATTCCCGCTGAGTTCCGGGACCTCGAAAGGACCGGGGCCACAACCGGAATGGGAGAGGATGATAGATCCGGTCTGACGACAATATTCAAAGAGAAGGTCCATATGTTCATTGTCGGATGGGTTGAAAAACTGGGAGTGGGGGAGCAGTTTGATCCCCCTCAGCTTCAAACGGTCTATCTCTTCAAGCTTCTGCTTAACATACGCCCTGTCTTTGGAGAGATTCACTGATCCGAAACCAAAGAGGATATCCGGATAGTCCTTGACCCAATCTGCAACATCCTGATCGGTGACATGTGTATGCGAATAAAGGCTGGCCCGGATGTGCTTCAACACACTTTCAAAGGGCACACGATGGGACTGGGGAGAACTGGAATAGGCCTTCTTAAGTTTTTCCTTGATCTCCGGGCGATCCACATCCGAGGGATCGGTGTCTGTGGCTAAAATGACCCCGTGTGTCACCCCGGCCTCCCTCATGTCAGCAAAGAATTTAAGATCCGGCGACTTTGGATGGATGTGGAAGTCCACCACGGGAAGGAAATTTGGCCTTGATGGCCCCGAAGTCCCTCGCATTTCAGAAGATTCCAATTCGGAGGGTTTGAAGGCCCCCTTGCCTTTAACCAGCACGTAATCACTTACTCGGAAGGGAATATGCAGCGCCTGAAGGGCCAAGGTGATGCGGTACTTCACCCTGAAATCATCTACTTGATCGAGGTATGGGCGAAGTTCTTCTATCAATTCTTCACGATCTTCCGGGTCTCCGATGCGAAAAAGACTCCTGACCACCCGCCATCGGGTGTCAGGTGGATCGTGAACCAGGGCCTCAACTATATCCTCCTTCTCAGGGAGAGGAGAAAAACCGAGGTAGGATGGGTGTTCTTTCATCCTGGTCATCCAAAATCCTTCTTGGCCGAGTTGTGGACTCGACCAAAGTTAAAAGAGTTATGTATCTATCCTCAATGCGGGGGATATCAACCTAATAACCCTCCATTTTCAAGGAGTTACCAATAGGGGTATGCCCCGCTCGTTCGCCCTCATAGCCTGGCGAAGCAATTTACCAGGGCGGGTCTTGGGGAGTTTTTCTATGAAAGTAATTTCACGCAGAGCAATTTCTGATAAGAGATCGGCCGCCTTATTATATAAACTACAAATAAGAACGACACGTGTCAATTCATTAGGATAGCGGCCAGTGCCTTCTTAGTGCCTGAACGAAAACTGTCTTTTTCGCCTCCCGCTTCGGCGGGACGTCAGACTCAATCCCGCCTACGGCGGGATCGCCTTCCCCCGCTCAAAGTGCGGGATCTTCGACTTGATCTGAACGAAAAATCTTAGTTTTCGTTCGGACACTACTTATTAATCTGGGGAGATAACCCTTGCCCCGGAGAAACAAGGGTTATATCCTCGAAATGCCCTAAAACGGCAGTGTACCAGAAGTAAACAGCCAGAAGGCAGGGATCCACAGACCGAAAAATGCCCACAGGATGAGAGACCAGGCCAAAAGCTTGGCTGAACACTTGCCGTAACCGAAGAGCCATACCTCGATTGTAAGGACGACGTAACCCAAGCAGGCAAATGCAAAGTAGTTACTGGATTCCAGCAATCTCTTGCCGCCTTCCAAGACCGGCCCGCCGGTGAAGAAGAGAATTGCGTAGATGAGGGATATAAAAGCCACTGTCAAACTGACGTTGCCATTGGTTTTGAGGCCATCCTCCACGCCACTTACCAGGGCATAGGACGTGGTCAAGTACAGGAGACCATGCGCAAAGAGCAGCCCGGCAACGAAGCCATCCTTGAAAACGGCTGCTTGAAGCATCGCACCAATGATCACGAGTGTTCCCACTATGCCGCAGACGACACCGGTACTCTTGCCCTCTCCTTTACCCAATAAAAAAATCGCCAGAGGCACCCACATAACGCTAATTGCTACAAGAACTGCTAATGTCATTTTCTACCTCCTTCCTTATGATTAGATGAATTTGCTCCCCCATTAGCGCCTTCTGAATAAATGGGGCAAACCTGATTAAATCTTCAACCTCCTTTCTTTATAGTCCTTCCTTTCGGTTAATAATACGTATGCTTAGCCCTTTCATTCTCCAATTCTGGGCATATAGCCTACAATTCTGGGCATATAGCGCAGGCACTGGTGCTCATCCGATTGCTACATGAGGATGCCTTGTTGTTATTTTTTGCTACAGATGAATCATGGCAATCAGTGACGGTGAATCACATGTGTTTAGTATTTCGATCATTAGGAATCTATGCTTACAGCCAACAATAGGCTTGCAGAAGTTCTTTATGAAGTCATATGAATGCTTGAAGAGTTACAATGATTCGATCAAGCAGGATTATTCTTTAAACTAAACTATTATTGCAAAATACGTACCATCTTTTCTGAAGCAAAATGAAATCGAATCAAAAGGCTCCCGAAATACTATCTTCGGGTAATTACCCGAAGATATTGAGTAATCATCGCAATATGGAGATTTTGGTTCTCCAGCGTGGCTTAGGCATATGGACTGTTCAGGTGCCCCGGATGAATAAAAGTCCCCTTTTCACCCCACGTGACCCCGAAGTAGCATTTTATTTATTATATCAAATAGTTAACTCGGAACAAAATAGTAAGAATGGGTTTTTTCTCCCCAAACGCTTATGCCCCTGCCAATGTTTGGCTATGCTGATGAAATTAAATTTTACCATATGTTACCAAAAATCAGTCCTTTTTTCAGATTTTTTTTTCTGGCATAAACATTGCTGATTTTTGATTTACTTTATTTTTAACATATATGATATACAAAATACAAAGGAATCCCATCCCATGATTGATTACCGTTCATTGAATCGATTTCCTGGGACTCGAAAAGACCACGATCGCGTAGTCAGAACGATCTGCCAGGAATGCTCTGTAGGTTGCGGTCTTTTGGCCTATGTCAAGGAAGCCCGTATTGTTGATGTTCAGGGAGATGAAGACCATCCTATAAGCAGAGGGAGACTATGCGCTAAGGGAATGGCTTTTGTACAGGGGCTGGAGAATCCTGATCGGATCACGCGCCCGGCAACCCGAGAGGGCCCCCATGACCAATTTAAGGTCCTGGATGATTGGGAAAAGGCCCTGGATTTATTGGCAGAAGATCTTAGAAAGATAAACGGCAAATACGGACCCAGGTCTCTAATAATCGCTTGCGATCCAGAAGCTGGTCTGGATTATTACATTGGGGCCATGCGCTTTGCCAAGCTCTGGGATACACCATTTGTTTTTCATCTAATGAGATCTCCTGGAGACCTATCTATACCCCCAGGGGTTAAGATCCGAACTCGGCCTTGTTCTGACTGGGTTAACAGTCAATGCCTTTTTCTGGTAGAGGCGGATCTGGCTACAACCCATCCGGTGGCGTTTAGCTGGGTCTTAGATGCCCAGAGCCGGGGAACCAAAATAATTGCCGCGGACACACGTTTTACCGCTACCATGAGCAAAGCGGATATGGCCGTAAGAATCAGGCCCGAAACCGGCAACGTACTTGGACTGGCCCTGATGAAGATGATGCTGGAAGAAGATCTCCATGACTCGGCCTTTTTAGAAGAAGCGTTCGCAGATCCAGGCCAGTGGAAAGCCTCCTTTGAAACCATGTCTTTGAACGGCTTTGAGAAGACCACCAATCTCACCCTCGAAAAAGTGAAAGCGCTCAGCGGCCTCATGGGAAACAAGAGCCCGGTGACACTGATTACAGGGAAAAGGCTGGCAAACCGGCTGAATTATTCCATCTGGCTCACCATGGCTATGGCCATGGGTTGGATCAATGTTTCCGGAGGTGGGTGGTACCCACTGGATTCGGGAGTCCCAAGGATCACTCAGAATGCTGACATTCAAGACCGGGACTCATTAGTGGTTTCTTTCGAAGAAGAAGGTGATCCGAACGGTCTTTTGAAAGAACTTGCAGTAATAGCTCAAGACCCGGAGTCCCCTGTTAAGGCTATCATTTGTTCAGGGAACTGTTTAAATGATTTCTTAACCCCGATCCGTAACATTGTGAAAGGTATGGATCTGGTCCTTTATTTTGGCTCTTTTCCCAATGCCACCTGGGATTTCTCCCACATGGTTTTTCCGGCGACTCTCTGGGCTGAAAGAAATGGCCTGTGCTTTAGCAACGATCGAGCAATACAGTGGTCTGAAAAAATTATCGACCCTGTCGACGGGTGTCGGTCGGGCCTGGACTTTTGGATGGGGCTGGCCCGGCGCTTTGGAGACGTCAAACATCTTCAATGGGAGCCTTACTTCCCCTGGAAGAAAGAAGATGGCCTGACTGATCATGTAGCTTTCTACAATTGGCTACTTGATCAGAGCCCTGATACGGCAGGATGTGATGTGGATCGTTTAAGGGGCTCGGGTGATGGATCGAAGCTGGTCTTCTGGCCTTTTCATGAAGGTACTGCGGATAGGGCAAAGATAAAACCTACCCATGCGCCAGCTGCCATAGAACCTCTGATTCAGGAACAAGAGGAGGAGAAGAGCTATCCCCTCTGCTTTCAAGCCACTCGCATCATTTCTCGTTCTGGGGATTCCAGCCGGTGGTGGCCCTGGACCCAAGAGCTCGAACTTGAAAACGCTGTCCAGATCAATCCAGAGACTGCACAGGTCCTCGGCATTGAAAATGGAGATGAGGTTCTGGTTTCGGGAGCCGAGGGAAAGATGGAGGGCCGCGCCTGGATCAGCCGGATGGTTCCCAGATGGATGGTCTGGTCTCCAGGGCACCTGGGGGAAAGGCGGGTTCTGGTCCACAAGAGAGGGCAAACGAGCGAAGAAGCGATTCATATTCTGGGAGAGTTTTTCAATGATACCAGAACAGGAAACAGAGAAGGATAAAAATGTCCTGCTGGTGGATTCATCCCGTTGCATAGGGTGCTTTAGTTGTGAGGTAGCCTGTAAAATGGAACATGACTTGCCAGCAGGTCCTCTGCCCATCAAGGTGATTCAGGTGGGCCCTTTGGGAGAAGGTGAGGAGTTGGTCATGAGCTTCCAGGCCGCTACCTGCTTACATTGCGACAGGCCAGCCTGTGTTTTGGCATGCCCTACCGGGGCGATGCAAAAAAGAGCGGACGGGATCGTCTTTTCTGACCCGGAGCTCTGCATTGGTTGCCAGACATGCGCCATCGCCTGTCCTTTTGGCGTCCCTCAGCTCAATCCTACAACAGGCAAGATTGCCAAGTGCGATGGGTGCATGGTTCGGGTGGAGCAAGGCCTCTGGCCTGCCTGTGCCCTCAAGTGCCCGACAGGAGCCTTAATCTTCGGGACCCCGACAAGAGTGGTTCAGGATGTAAGGCAGCAAGAAGCCTTGAGAGTCGTTCGAGGCTTGAAACTGGATACTTGATGCTGAATGGCCGTCTGAATGAAGAAGCTACGTGTCGAGGCCCCGATACCGTTGTGGTAGCCTGGCAGCTTTGCCAGGCTAAAGAGGAGGTTTATGTCGCATGGATAACGCGGCCTTAAAGGAAAAGTTTTTTGAAAAATACCACGGGGAGGAACTTCAGAATTGTATTCAGTGCGGAACGTGTAGTGGTTCCTGCCCCCTGGCCCCATATATGGACTATGGCCCAAGGCAGCTATTCCAATTGGCCAGAGAGGGTGACATGGAAGAGATTCTCAAAGCCAACACCATGTGGTTGTGCGTCTCGTGCTACAATTGCACGGTCAAGTGCCCACGCGATATTGTCATTACTGACCACATGTATACATTGAAAAAGATAGCCCTCCAGGAAGGTATTCAGGCGCCAACCACCAAGTTGCCTGCCTTATACAAATCCTTCATGGGATCAGTGGAACGGTATGGGAAGATTACAGACATATCAGTCATGAATCGGTACGCCTTTCGCCAGCCTATGGATGTGATGGGAAATGCTTTCCTGGCCCTCAAACTGGCAAGGCGTAAGCGTTTGGAATATAAGGTGCACCCTGTAAAGAATTTAGCCGGATTCAAAAAGGTGATGAAAAAGGCCAGGGAATTGGAGAAGACATCATGAAATACGGATTTTTTCCAGGATGCACTTTTAAAGGGGCTGCAGGATACAAGGAATCAACAGAGGCCGTTTCTCAAATACTCCAAACAGAACTGGTGGAAATTGAAGATTGGAACTGCTGTGGGGCCACCTCCTACTGGAGTTTAGAAGATCTTCCAGCCCTGATACTACCGGCAAGAGTGATGGCCCTGGCCGAAAAGCATAATTTCAAAGAAGTGGTGAATGTCTGCAATGCCTGCTACTCCACCTTAAGAAAGGCCCAGGACAAGCTGGCTGAAGATGAAAGGCTGATGGAGCAGGTCAATGAAGCCCTGGCAGAAGAGACCTTGAGCTATACGGGTAGCACAAAGATTCGGCACTATATGGAGGTTGTGGTCAACGACCTTGATCCGGAGGAAATTAAGAAACATATAAAAGTCAACCTGAAGCATCTGACCATCGCCCCCTATTACGGATGCCAGTTGAACCGGCCCTGGGGAGATATTGACGACCTCCAGCATCCGGTTATGATGGACCGTCTCATCGAAACTCTGGGTGCCAGTGTGGCAACCAATTACTCGGCCAAGACGGTTTGCTGTGGGGCCTCCCATATGATGCCTTACGAGAAGAACTGTCTGCCCCAGATCAGGAGGATTGTAAGTGATGCCCATGCTAAGGGGGCTCAGGCCATCAGCACGCTGTGCCCTTTATGCCAGTTCAATGTGGATGCGCCTCAGTCCGCACTCGATCTGCCCGACATACCGGTTCTCTACTTTACCCAGCTCATGGGCCTGGCCTTTGGGCTGGAAGAGAAAGATTTGCAACTCAAAAAGCTATTGGTGCCTTTCAAAATGGCTGTTTGGGGGGGTTGAGTGGTGAATAACTGATGAACAAATAAAAGGTAATGAACAACCTGCACCGAATTTCCTCGAGAGAATAATTTATGAGCGACTCTATACCAAAGGTTGGCGTTTTTATCTGTCACTGCGGAACAAACATAGCGGGTAAAGTGGACGTGAATGAGGTGGCCGAATACGCCAGTACACTCCCCTATGTGGAATCAGCCCACGAGTA
>JACNJD010000377.1 GCA_014382715.1 Candidatus Desulfacyla euxinica
CGGATTTCGTCCTGAGATAAAAAAGGTATCTCCTTTGAAAGATCACCACGACTGATCTCCTTTGCAACATTGCTCAGGCTGGTTAGCCTCCTCACAATGGATTTGGAAAAAATGCCTCCGAGAATAATTGCAGCGGCTAAGCCCAATGCAACAGAAATTGCTTGAGCAGTAATGAAATCATTTGTTACCCGGTTGGCTATCCCCACAACCAGCATAACAATCAAGAGCAACCCCAAAAAGCTGAGGATAAGTTTGTTATTTATGCTCGTTCTTTTCATTGATCTACCCCCTCCATGGCAATGACCCAGCCAATAACATCTCCGCTAATTCTTAAAAGAGATACCGTTAATCGTATTTCTTGAGACTTGACAATCATGTTAAAGCTGATTTTTCTCAGCCCGGAATTCCGCGCAACACCTTTTAAGGCATCGATCAGTGGAACTCTCTCGTCTTTGGAGAACAAAGATGTAACGGGTTCATTCAATATCTCTTCAAGAGTTTTTTTTGATATCTCAAGAGCCTGAGAATTGGCACCCATGACCCTTGCATCCTTGTCAACCACGACTATACCCAACCCGATACTTTCAATAATCGCCTTCTGGAAATTCAGCTCCTTGATTAATTCCGTCGTGGCCTGCCTGGGATATAAGTCGCCTAACTGAATGTTGCTCTTGTTTTTCTCGGAGGAAATTCCTGAGGCTTCAATCCGGTCTATGAGGGCATTGAGATCGCCTGTCATCTGTTCCAGAGGTCCTTTTGCAACATAATAGTCGGCCCCCATATCATCAATATCCTCCATTTGCTCTATAATGGTCCCAGATATGGCTATAATCTGGAAAGGGGCATCGGAGAATTTCCGGCGGGCAATCTTGATCAACTGGGTCCCATCTATCTTGGGCATTATTAGATCCACAAAGAAGAGATTAAAAGGTCCCTCTTCAAAATTTGATACCCCCTCTTTACCGTCATAGGCCTTTATGACCGTATACCCTCTTTTTTCAAGGAGTTCTCCAAGAAATTCCACAAAGAAAAAATCATTATCTACAACCAGGGCCTTTTTTGGCATCTGTTTCACCCCCCGTTTACCTTCAATCAACGATCATCAATCAATACACACCCTGCGCACTTCACTGATATCTGTTAATCCTGAGAAGACCTTATCAATACCGTCCTGTTTCAATGTAGTCATCCCGTCTTTTACGCCTTGAGCAAAGAGCTCCTCTACGACTCCCTCCTTTTTTATAAGCCTCTTTATTTCGGGAGTCCCTTCCAATAGCTCATGTATCCCCATTCTCCCTCGGTACCCGGTTCCCGAACATGCATCACAGCCCGATGGACGATAAAGAACAAGTTTGGGGCTATATTCAATATTGGCAGACTGAAACGCCTCTTTTCCGTATTCGGCGGCGAGGGCTTCAAATTCTTCCAAAGAGGGATGGTATTTCTTCCGGCAATTGGAGCACAACTTCCTGATCAATCTCTGCGCCAATACACCCAAAAGGGCATCTGAAAAATTGAGCGGATTCAACCCCATATCCAAAAGTCTGGTTATAGTCTCCGAGGCACTGTTGGTGTGCAGGGTGGAAAGAACGAGATGACCGGTTAGTGACGCCTCTATCCCAATGGAGGCGGTCTCATTGTCGCGCATCTCCCCTATCATGATCACATCCGGATCGGCCCTCAAAAAGGAACGCATGACCTTGGCGAAATCAAGACCTATCTTCGGTTTAACCTCCACCTGTCTGAGTCCAGGCTGTGTAATCTCCACAGGGTCTTCTGCCGTCCATATCTTCACACCAGGCTTGTTGATATATCCTAATGCAGAGTGCAGGGTAGTTGTCTTCCCTGACCCTGTGGGGCCCACGGCCAATATCAGTCCATAGGGCTGAACAAGAATCCTCTTCATGACCCGCAAATTCCGTTCGCTCAATCCCATTTCATCTAATTTCAAGGCCCCGGACGCAACCAGGAGTCTCATCACTGCATCCTCATGCCCGCCTGCTGTGGGCAGGGTTGCCAACCTGAGGTCAAGCGGCGGTATCCCTCTTCGTCTGAACTTGATTTTGCCATCCTGCGGGAGACGTCTTTCGGCAATATCTATACCTGCCATTATCTTGAGTCTTGAGAGTACACCTCTTGTCAAAGAGTTAGGGACCTGCATATACTCCTGACACACTCCGTCCAAACGGAAGCGGATCGTGGTCTTATGGGTAATGGGCGAGGGCTCAACATGTATATCGGATGCATTCTTTCTAAGGGCAGCAACAATAACCTGGTCCACAAGCCTTACCACCTGACTTGAAGGCTCGTCGGTTTCCTCAGACATCTCCAGGTCTTCTTCCTCTTCCTCTTCTTCAAAAGAGATATCCGGAATCATGTCTAACTCTGCAATCATAGCCTGTGTGGCTTTTTCAGTCTTTTTCTCGAAAAAGAGCGAGATGAACTTTTCTATATCCTCTTTAATCCCGACACAAAAGTTTATCTTCCTGGTTTTTGTGAGCCCACTGATCAGTCCCGTTTTCCTGAGATCCCATGGGTCATCGATAAGTATATCGACACCATCCTTTCGCCAGCTCAACGGTACCCAGAGATCGTGCAGCAAAAAAGTTTTCTTCAAGTTGGTTATGAGTTCAATGGGAACCGGAGCCTTGGGATCGAACTCCTTGAAAGGGCACCCGTAGAAAAGCGAAAGGGATTTCCCAATATCGGCCTTTTTCAATTTGAATTGCTGCGTGAGGATGAGCTCAACGCTTTTCTTTGTGCTCTTGGAGACAGACAGGGCCTTCTGCAACTGCTCGGGTGTTGCTAAACCCTTATTAAGGAGGTAATCATATCTTGAGGCGGGAGTTAATTTTGAAAGACCCATTCTATCACCTTCCCATGCTTATTAGTTATCCTTTCTTATAGCCGACGGCTATGCTTTTCTTCTAATTTATTTGTTAACCGCTGATTAACCGGACTAATGTGGATTCAGCAAAATAGTCAATGATATTAAGGCAACCATAACCCTGGTGAATATTGAACATCCTGTCAAGATCCAGACCAAGTGCTTTACAAAGAATGACCCTGTTTACCGCACCGTGGGCTGTTATAATAATGTCGTTGCCCTGTTGTTCAGCACGGATACGTTCAAAAACTGCTTCGACTCTCTCCGACAAAGCAGCAACAGACTCACCCTTTCCGGGGGCCTTGTAGTTAATCAGGTCTTTCTGCCGCTTTTCCAGTTCTTCCGGAAAATCACGTCGGATCTCGGACAAGGTAAGACCTTCCCAGTCACCAAAATCAATTTCCCGGAGTTCGGGCAGGAAATATAGAGGCACATCGTGATGGCGAGCTATCAGGCGTGCTCCGATTGCAGATCTCTTAAGATCGCTTGAGTAAATTGCCCCGGGCTCAGTCAGACTAAGGCGGTCTGCCATCTGTTCCATCTGGACGACCCCCACCTCTGTAAGATCCACATCGGTCTGGCCATATACAGGGAAATTCTCATACCCTTCTACCTGACCGTGTCGTATAAGGTAGATTCTATTCTCTCTCTTCATAAGATAGAATTATAGGTGTCCAAGATTTCCATGTCAACGAATTTGACATTTAGTCTTGGCAAAACCTGCTTCCAAAATTTTGCTCAAAAGATTGGACAATTTCTACAAGTGTAAGGTTTTTTCAATATCGGGGTTTATTCAGGGGGGACAATCATGTATACTCCATCTCAAGTATTTTCGATCCATATTCTATAGAGTTTTAGATAATGACTACCCCCAAAAAAGATTGTTTCGGTATTTTAGAGAGTGTCTTTCCCATGGGAAAAGAGGGCTTTCGGGAAATCGTACCAACATGTTTCGAGTGCCCGGAGAAGAAAGCCTGCCTGCAGGTGGCTTTAAAAACCGAGGAAGGCTTTCGCCTCAGGAGCGAGATTCTTGACCGTTCTCCTGCTAACGGTTTCGCAGGTAAACTCAGGCGGTGGTCTGAAAAAAAGAAACTCAGCCAGCTCAACAAACTGCACAGAGGTGAAAAAAAGTGACTACGGAAATCACCTGCCCCTTCTGCCATTTTTCAAAGAAAATTCCTGAAAAAACCATACCCGTCAGTGCAAAATGGGCCATCTGTCCTCAATGCAAACAAAAGTTTGAAATCTCACTGTCAAACAGCAAAACCCGTCCCTTTGCCGAAGAAGAGGGTTTAAACAGAGATTTGAATGAAGTTGGCATGAAATCCGGGAAAGAACCCATTAGAAATGGGGCCCCGTGGGAAAACCGTTCTGAAACAGGTTTTACAAAGGGAACTTATCTCACTTTTAAAGAGGCTCTTTTTTCTCCCTCCACATTTTTCAGGGGGTTGACCTTTAAAGGTGGGATCAGAGAGCCGTTTGCCTTCGGTCTCCTAATTGGCGCTGTGGGAAGTATGTTTGGGATTTTCTGGCCAGTGTTAATGATGTCCGGCGGTCTGTTTCCCTTTGGTGAGGCAATCTTTGGCCATCTGACTGTGGGTCTGATCTTTTTAATTATGGTAGTGGCCGTTCCTGTCTGCGTAACACTCAGTATGTTTATCTACAGCGCTATTATACACCTGTTGCTTATGATTGTAGGGGGTGGGAAGAATAAATTCGAGGCTACTTTCAGGGTAGTGGCATATTCCCAGGCTGCCCAGGCATTAGACCTGATACCTGTTGTTGGCAGCTGGATAGGAGGTATCTGGCAGCTGATCATTCAGGTGATAGGGCTTCGCGAAATGCATAACATCTCATATCTCAGGGTATTCATAGCATTCCTGCTGCCGGTCGGTATCATTTTTCTCCTGATAATGCTGGCCCTGGTTCCGCTGCTCATCTATCTCGGGTAGAATACCCGGACATCCTCAATAGGCCTCCGAAATACCCACATTGAGGTAATACTGGAGCCCCACATAGACCAGATACAGTCCTAAGAGCCAGGCCCCATGCCATCTCCTGAAATGACCATCCCTGCTCATGAATATGAAGGCCCTGAAGGAATAGAGGATGATAAGCATGGCCGGGAAGTGAAATATGAAAAAGTTGGCGGGGATCGCTAAAGGACTGGCCACAGCGGCAGCACCGATCACAAAGAGACAATTCAGGACATCGGCACCCACCACATTACCCACCATGATTTCGGGATGCCCCTTCCTGACAGAGGCGATGGCTGTCATCAATTCCGGAAGGGATGTGCCAAATGCCACCATCGTGCAGGCAATGATGTCTTCGGGTACACCGAATCTGCCTGCAATCTCCGAGGCGCTCGGCACCAGGATTCTTGCACCGAGAACAACCAGAAACAGGCCCCCAAAGACCAGCAGAAAACATTTTCCCAAACTGATTAATTCGCTGTCATCACTATCTTCATCTTCTGTGGCAAGACCTTCCCCTTTCTTGGCCCAAACATATGTTATGTACATATAGCAGACTAACAGGGCCAGAAAAGAGAACCCCACCCACCTGCCCAGGGTAGCTTCGCCGGTCGTAGTAATCAGGGTGATAACGGATATGACAACAAGCAGAGTGGCTGCCCCTACCTGCACCCAGCCTGTCCGGTTGAGGATAAACCGATTTGCGGGTACGGCTGTCAGCAGGCATGTCAACCCGAAGATCAGACCTGTATCTGCAATAATAGAACCTACGCCATTGCCCAGGGCCAGGCCCGGGTTGCCCATCCAGGCCGCCATGACCGACACGACCGCTTCCGGGGTAGTGGTCCCCAATGAAATGATGGTAGCACCTATGACTATTCTTGGGAGGCCGGTCCTGAGGGCCAGGGCAACAGCACCGTCAATCATCCAGTCGGCCCCTTTGACCAGCAACAGCAGACAAAAAGCTATTATAATGAACAAAACATAGGTGGGAAATCCCGCTACAAGATTATGTAACAATGCCTCATCGCCTATCCAGACCAACATTCCTTGCCCCATAATCCCTCCTGCCTGAACTTAAACGCCCTTTGAGTATCATATTGAAAAAACTTGAATAAACGTGGCGAATCTGATATCAATAAAAAAAGTATCGCACCAGTATAAATCTTATCATTAATGAAAGGGCCTTGCAAGATCTTACCGGCAGTGGTTTTTTGCGAATTCATCAAACCTGATAGTTTCGTAAAAAATCTTCAAGGCCGTCACTCCCGCGAACGCGGGAGTCCAGTCCCGCCGCGGCGGGATGATTTCCCTGGATTCCCGCTTTCGCGGGAATGACAATGCGGGTGAGTGACTTTTCACGAGTTTATCAAACTTGATAGTCTCGTAAAAACACTCTTTTCTCACGCAAAGGCCCAAAGAACGCCAAGACAAGATGAATAATGTCAATATATTATCCCTGTGTTCTCTGCGGGCTCTGCGAGAAATCTGACTTTTTACATGGGTGTCAAATCTGAGGAGGGAAAAATGAAAACACTGCTCAAGCCCGGCATAAACTGGCTCATCATTTTTATCCCCATATCTGTTCTCATCAACTATGTGCCTGCCCTAAAGAATGATATCGCTCTGTTTATCTGTTCCTGCATGGCCATGGTCGTGCTTTCGAGCCTCATCAGTACGGCTACGGAACATCTCGCCGCACGAATAGGAGCAAAAATCGGCGGGTTGCTCAACGCCACGTTCAGCAATCTGCCTGAAATCATCTTTGGCACAGTGGCCCTTTATCACGGTCTCATTGAGTTGGTCAAGGCCGCCATGACCGGCGCCATCATAGGGAACCTCCTGTTTGTTCTCGGGCACTCTATGCTGGCAGGCGGGCTGAAAAACGGCCCACAGCGTTTCTCTGTAACCCGCGTAAGCGACTTTTCGACCGGACTCATCATTGCTTCGCTTGCCCTGTTTATTCCCACCGTCTATCAGGAGGTAGCAAGGGGGGCTGTTGACGGTTTGTCCCATGATGAAACCATGGCCATCTCCCTCTGGATCGCCGTCATGCTCTTCCTCTCGTATATTGGGAGCCTCATTTATACACTCTTTGCAAAGGCGGACCCGGTTACGGAAGAAAGAGAGGATGAGCCTGCTGAAGAGCCCAAGGGAGAGAAGCCCTGGAGCAAAAAGAAGTCCGGCATCGTTCTCGGAGTGTCCAGTTTTCTCATCGCTGTTATTTCCGACTATGTAGCCAATTCAGTGACAGTTGTTGAAAACGCTTTTGGATTGACACATCTATTCATGGGTGTCGTTGTCATTGCAATTATCGGAAATGTTGCGGCCCAGACCACTGCGGTCCGGATGGCCATTAAAAACAAGATGGATCTGTGTATCGAGGTTGCAGTCAACGCGAGTTCTCAAGTGGCCTTGCTCGTGGTACCGCTGCTTGTCTTTGCCTCCTATATTTTCGGTAATCCCTTTACCCTTCATTTTGGATACCATGAAATCGTTGCAGTTGCAGGTGCAGTTCTTTTGACAACCCAGATCTGTCTCGATGGGAAATCCAACTGGCTCAATGGATTGCAGATGCTCGTCCTCTATACGATCATTGCCGTTCTCTTCTATTTTTCGCCTGAGATGGCAGGA
>JACNJD010000380.1 GCA_014382715.1 Candidatus Desulfacyla euxinica
GAGACAGCCGATATGGTCCAGATGGGTGTGGGTCATGATTACCCTTTTGATATCGGCAAGCTGGAATCCAAATTCCTGGATTGATTCAATCTTGTAATTTCCCTTACCCATCAACCCGGCATCAACAAGACTCACGTCTTTGGAAGATGGAGTGCCGATCAGATAGCAATGGGAATCGGGTATCATATCGTCCTGACCCTGGATAAAATAGAGATCTTCTCTGATTTGTTTCATGTTTTTCTCCCTGGATAATTTTCAGCCCACCATAGCCGATCGTCTCTTTAGTGTCCATCCAGAAATTAGATAATATCAAGATGCTACTTGATTCAAATCGGATTCCGCAATAAAATGGATGGGGTTGTAAAAGATGAACATCGAACATCGAACGTCCAACATCGAATTTTGAATGGGTAAATACGAAGGATAAAGGATGAACGTCGAGGTAAGCGAAGACTCCGACATCGAATAAAAATCAAACATCAGCTTTAGGCATCCCAGTTAAATAGGGATTCGCATTTAACGCGATAAACTTTAGCTCACTTTAGGCACTTTAGTCACTTTAGGCACTTTTTCGCTTTATCCGGGTTAGAGTAACAATGTTTTTTTTCATAGCCGGAATACAGCCAAAGACCGTGACCCTGGAAGAGCATCCCAGGATGTGCCAGGCGTGTGGGCTTTATCAGTCGCGCCTCAAAAGGGTTGACCACTACCTGTCCCTCTTCTTCCTACCCATTTTCCGGGTCAAGAAAGGGGAGTCGTTCTTACAGTGCCAGAGTTGTGGAAGCCTTTCAGGTGAGTCAGGAGATATCTGGAATCGACAATCTACGGATACAAATAGCACATGTCCCTATTGCACCCAACCTGTAGAATCAAAATTCCGCTTCTGCCCATCTTGCGGGAGAAGGCTGGAAACTTGTCGAAGATCCCGTTCTTAAGCGGGAATGCTTGATAGCTGAAGTTCTAATATACTGATTTAATCTGCTTTTTTTCAACTCAATCCTGCCACGGCAGGACTCAACTATTTAACGGTCTCTGCATTGACACACAAACGCTTTTTGCCTATGTTGACACCGAAGACAAATGACAATGACGGAAGATTTTTTTCAAAGGTCTTCACGGAGAATACCCATGAGCTCTTCTAAAAAATTCAGAACGCTCCTGATCATCCCTGCCATTGCCCTTGGCGTAGCCATATTAATTCTACTGGTCAGGTCAAGCCAGAAACCGAAACGTGCCCAGATCTCTGAACAGCCTCGCGCTATCAGGGTCATACCGGCCCCCCTTGTCGCTGTTGTGCCGAGGGCAATCGGTTACGGCAAGGTCCAGCCGGGTCAGGTATGGGAGGCCGTGGCTGAAGTGGGTGGCACAATCGTTGAAATGCATCCTGATTTGAAGAGAGGCTCCCTTCTCGCAAAAGGAGATATTCTTTTGCGTATCGATCCCTCTTCTTACGGCCTTGCACAATCTAGAGGTGAGGCTGATGTAAAAGGACTGCAGGCCCAGTTCAGTGAGCTTGAGCAGAAGGAAAAAAATATAAGCCGTTCATTGAAAGTAGAAAAAAGCTCGCTTGAACTGAGCAAAAAGGAGCTTGATAGAAGGCTCAAACTGGCCAAGTCAAAGATCATTTCGAGATCAGAGGTTGATCAGGAAGAAAAACGATTTCTTACCCAGCAGGCAAGGGTGCAGGATCTTCAAAATACCTTCGATCGTATCCCTGCTCAAAAACAGGCCCTCTCTGCAAAAATTTCCTCTGCCAGGTCACGGGTCAAGGATACCCGGTTAGACCTCGGGAAGACGACCATCAGGGCCCCTTTTAACTGCCGCATCAGTGAGGTAAACGTGGAATTGGCTCAATATGCTCAGCCCGGCAAGGTCCTGGCTAAAGCCTACAACATCGTCTCTTCGGAGATCCTTGCTCAGATGCCGCTTTCTGTTATGAAACCTCTTATAAAACAGGGTAAGGAGAAACCTATGGCTACAGAAGTGGACACGGAAATAATCAGAAAGGCACTCGGACTCAGCGTAGTTGTCCGTCTGAATATAGGTGGAGAAACCATCGAGTGGAAGGCTCGCTTTTCCCGTCCCAGCGAAACCCTGGACCCCCAGACAGGAACCGTGGGCATGTACGTGGTGGTTGATGACACATACAAACAGGCCAGGTTCGGGGTCAGGCCGCCATTAATAAAAAACATGTACTGTGAAGTAGAGTTACGGGGGAAGCCCAGACCAGAAACCGTGGTCATCCCGCGTTCCGCCCTGCATAAGGGAATAGTGTACATCGTGGGACCGAAAGACCGTTTAGAGAGACGGAATGTCGTTGTGGACTACTCCCAGGGCAATCTGGTCTCTATAAAAAAAGGAATAGCTCCCGGTGAAAAAGTCGTTGTAACTGATGTAATCCCTGCCATAGAAGGGATGCTGCTCGCCCCGCAGACCGACAACGATCTCCTTGCGTCGCTTATTGCCCATGCCACCGGGGAGGCGCCGGTAAAATGAAGAGCAAGGTCTCCCTGATTCACTACTTTGCGTCCCACCCCACTGCTGCCAATCTCCTTATGATTATCTTTATCTTTTTAGGGCTTCTCACCATTAGAGATCTTCGCAGGGAAACCTTTCCGGACTTTGCTCCGACTGAAGTCCAGATCACAGCAGAATACCCAGGCGCAACAGCAGAAGATGTAGAAAGTGCTGTCTGTCAGCGGATAGAAGAGGCATTGGACGATGTCACCGATATCTACGAGATCCGGAGCGAGGCCCGTGAAAACCAGGGAAGGATAGTGGTGGAGATGCGGGACGGCGGCGACATGGTTCAGTTTTTAAATGACGTCAAGACCTCTGTTGAGGCCATTGATGACTTCCCGGACAAGATGGAAAAACCGGTGGTCAAACAACTTGGCAAAACTGACCTGGTGGTATCCGTGGCCATAACCGGGCCCATGTCAGTACCGCATTTGAAGGCATTTTGCGAACAGGTCAAAGATCGCTTGCTTCGCACCGAGCTGATCTCACGGGTCAAGGTCCTCGGGTTCTCTGACCATCAAATCAGGATAGAGATCCCTGCCGTCACATTAATGCAGTTGGGTTTGAGTGTCTCCAACGTGGCTGATACGATAGCCCGGCAGAGTGTGGACCTCCCTTCAGGGATTGTTGAAACCAAAGACGCCGACCTGCTCATCAGATTCGCCGATGAACGGAGGTCAGTGCCGGAATTCGAAGATCTGATTGTTGTCTCCGGAGATACAGGCGCTGAAATTCGTCTCGGTGACATTGCTACGATCACGGATCGTTTTGAACTTGATGAAGAGAAGATCATGTTCAACGGCAAACGCGCCGGTATACTGCAAATCTCTAAAACCAAGACCGAAGACGCCCTCAGGATCATGGATGCGGTGGAGACCTTTCTAAAGCAGGAACGAAAAATGGCGCCACCGGGGGTCAGCTTTATTATTACGCAAAATGTCTCTGAGGTGGTGCGGGACCGGTTGAATATGTTAGCGATCAACGGCATCCAGGGGCTGGGTCTTGTGTTCCTGACCATGTGGCTGTTTTTCTCCTTCCGCTTTTCATTCTGGGTTTCCATGGGTCTGCCGATTTCTTTTCTCGGCGCGCTTTTTTTCATGGAAATGATAGGTTTTTCCCTCAATTTATTCACAATGGTGGGTCTTCTCCTCGCTGTCGGGCTTTTGATGGACGATGCCATTGTCATTTCCGAAAATGTGGCCACACAACTCAAGAAAGGTAAAACCCCTCTTGCTGCAGTTGTTGACGGGGTGACCGAGGTGAAAGCAGGTGTTATCTCCTCTTTCCTGACCACCCTTTTCATTTTCGGCTCTCTCGCCGTCTTCATAGAAGGTGATATAGGTAAGGTGATGTGGGTTATGCCCGTTGTCCTCATCCTGACCCTTAGTGTCAGTCTTGTTGAAGCGTTCTGTATCCTTCCCAACCACTTGGCCCATTCCCTGAAAGGCATCAAAGAAGACGCGCCTACCAGATTTAGACAACGCTTTGACACCTTTATTGAGTGGATTCGGGAGAAGATCCTGGGCCGGATTGTAGATTGGGCAGTGTCGTGGCGTTACCTTTTTATAGGTTTGGTTCTGAGCATTTTTCTCATATCCGTGGGAATGCTGGCCGGGGGATTTCTGAAAATGCAGGCCTTTCCCGAGATTGATGGGGATGTGCTCCAGGCCCGCATACTCCTTCCCCAGGGCACCCCCCTCTCCCGCACCGAGATAGTTGTAAACAGGGTCGTTAAGGCATTGGAAAAGGTCGATGAAGATCTTACTCCGATGCAACCAGGAAAAATGCCTTTAGTGGAAAACGTCAATGTCCAATTCAACTATAATGTTGACTCTTTTGAATCCGGTCCCCATGTTGCCACAGTGTCCGCAGACCTTCTAAGCGCAGAAAAGCGCAACGCACGCATAGATGACGTGGCCACCCGCTGGCGCAAGGAAGTCGGAAACGTCCCGGATGTCATAAACATAACCTACAAGGAGCCGGTAATCGGCCCTGGTGGACTTGCTATCGACATCCGCCTCAAAGGTGACGACCTCGATCGGTTGAAACAGGCCTCATTAGAGTTGATGGATTGGCTCAACTCCTATGAAGGCGTCCTGGACTTAAACGATGATCTTCGTCCCGGCAAACCCGAAATACGTGTCGCACTCAAGAGCGGAGCAATGGCTTTGGGTGTTGATGCGGCCACCATCGCTAACCAGCTTCGCTCGGCCTTCCATGGGCAAAAGGCAGGCGATATTCAGGTGGGATCGGAATCATATGAGGTGGACGTACGCCTCGCCCCTTTTGACCAAAACAGTCTGGGTGATCTGGAAGGCTTCCATATCACGGCTCAGTCGGGAAAAGAGATCCCCATGGGATCGGTGGCCACCTTAGAGGAGGGCCGCGGATATGGCCGCATCCTGCGAATCAATTCTGTCCGCACCGTTACTATCCAGGGAGATGTGGACACCTTGATTACCAATGCCGCTGAAATCATAGAAGAGACAAAAACACTTTTCTTGCCCGAGCTCCAAAAACGCTACCCGGACATAGCCTTCACATTGGAGGGTCAGGCTAAAGAAAGTCGGAAAACCGGCCGCTCCATGGGAAAGGCCCTGCTGGTTGGCATATTCGCGGTCTTTGTTCTCCTGAGCTTTCAATTTAAGAGCTATATAGAGCCATTGGTGGTCATTGCAGCCATACCACTGGCCTTCATCGGTGTAATCTGGGGTCACATCATTATGGGTCTGGAACTCTCCATGCCGAGCATCATGGGGTTTGTTTCTTTGGCAGGAGTGGTGGTCAATGACTCCATCCTCCTTGTGGAGTTTATCAAACTGCGGTTTAAAGAGGGGAAGGACATCTCCGAAGCTGCCCAAACCGCCAGCAGACAGCGCTTCCGGGCCGTCCTCCTGACCTCATTGACCACCATAATGGGGCTTTTGCCTCTCTTGGCCGAGCGCAGTCTCCAGGCCCAGATACTTATCCCCATGGCGACAAGCTTAGTATTCGGGCTCCTCGCCTCTACGGTCATGGTCCTTGTGGTCATCCCTGCGCTCTACACCATTTTCAGTGATTTTGGCCTTACTTCCGCCGCCAACAAATAACGTTCGCGATACTTTCTTTTGACAGGATTTACGAGATTTACTGGATCGATAATAGGTAACCAACAAGACAACAACAAACAGGAGGTAGAAACATGAAAAATGACAATGAAACAAAAAAGAAGGTTCTTGTACTGCTTGGGAGTCCCCGCAAGAAAGGAAACAGCACTATTCTGGCCCAGGAAATAACCAAGGGCGCCGAATCAGTCGGAGCCGTCGTCGAAACTTTGTACATAAACGGTATGGATATCAAGGCGTGCCAGGGATGCTGGACCTGCCAGGAGGAAGGGAGCAAAGGCTGCCCTATTGAAGATGACATGCAGACTATCTATCATAAACTGATCGAAGCGGACTCCTGGGTCATTGCCAGCCCGGTTCACTGGTTTAACATGTCAACCCAGACTAAGCTGTGGATAGATCGTTGTTTTGCCCTGCAAAAATACGGAGAAAATCCTTTTCGAAAAAAGATCGGTATTGCCATGAGCTTTGGCGACACCGACCCGTTTACCTCGGGCTGTATAAATGCCATACGATCCTTCCAGGACAGCTTCAGATATGTTGGGGCTAAGATTTCCGGAATAGTATATGGCAGTGCATTGAACGCCGGGGATATCAGCCGGAATACTGAGCTATTGAAAACAGCAGAGGAACTGGGAAAAAAGCTGGGAAAATACTGATAATGTTGCGGCCAAATCTCCCATCATTTGACGATAGGGAAGGCGATACGGTGGATATTGACCGGGTCAGGACAATCATGAGCTATCATAAACCGGGGGCCGGGCATCAATTTTGATGCGGCTCTGGCTTATGCGGAACAATCCTTCTTCAGCACCGATGTCACCGTCTATGGGACATATGCTCGGGAGGATGGCGGCTGGCCTCCCTACCCGCTGGATGGTTGTGTTGATCGATTTCCGAATACGGACCTTCCCATTCTGATCCTCAACGGTAACCTGGACCCCAATACCCATGTGGACCTGGCCCGCTTTGCCGCTCAGGCTTATGACAAACCGCATCAGAAGCTTGTGGTCCTGTCCGGTGTGCCCCACGGCGCTATTTTTGAATCAAGGATACAGGCCGATTATCACGACAAGATCAACACTTGCGCCATGGAACTTGCCCTTCAGTTCTTTGAAGACCCCGAAAAGAGCCTGGACCGATCCTGTTTAGATCAGCTGATCCAGCCGGACTTCTCAGGGTCCACGGAGCGAGCCCTGTAAGCGGCTGAAGCGGGATTCGGGCGCGACAGTGTATGGGATTGAGAGGGACAGTTTCCATAATATTGGGAATAATTACTATGTACCTCAACCAATGCAAATGGTATGACATCATCATTCAGACGGCCCTATCATGGGACGAGATCTTCAGGGCCCTCATGATTTCCCGGATGAACCGAAACCTGTAAATATTTTTCATACATCAGTTCGCTATCCTTTTGATGTGTGAGCTCAAAGGCTAATCTGAGTATGGCTAAATTTGCCACCTTGCTCATTGTCCAATTCTGCTATATCTTGTGGTCGGTTCCCTGATTGGCTATCTTCACATGATGCTGGCTTTCCTATATTTGTTGTTGCAGGGAATTTGTGAAAAAAGTGAAGACTTGATTTCCCACTCTTGATTAGTTTTGACGTATGTGCTATGCAAGTATCATGCACGAACTGAACCGCTTCGCGGAATGTTACCGAAGACCACTCACCATATCTTACCTATCTTCCTATCGAATTATAATCTCCTGATTTAGGCGAAAATCACTTACAATACCTCCCAAGTAACCTTTTTATTTCTTATTAATTTTTTACTAAAGGAGGTATCATCATGAGCACCAAACTAAGGACCCAGTTTCTGAACTACATGACTCTGCAACGATTTTCACCGGACACGAAAAAG